>DAOUMJ010000156.1:0-16828 GCA_034411715.1 Anaerolineales bacterium
AGGCGGGGAAACCTGCCTGGGAAAAGGAGAAGGTGTAGAGGTAATTAGTAAATGGTAAATGGTAATTGATGTCGCGCAGTCTCAGTACCGCAACATTCATGTTGCGCCCCCTTGCAAGATAAATCTTGCGGTACTACCAAAAGGTTGCCACGTCAATTACGAATTACTAATCACCAATTACCAATTACCGAAACGGAGACTACTATGACACAACGCATTACCATAGACCCCATCACCCGCCTCGAAGGTCACGGCAAGATCGAGATCTTCCTCACCCCCGAAGGTGACGTCGCCAACACCTACTTCCAGATTCCCGAACTGCGCGGCTTCGAACGCTTCTGCGTTGGCCGCCCCGTGGAGGAAATGCCGCTTCTCACCAACCGCATCTGCGGCGTCTGCCCCGAAGCGCATCACATGGCCGCCGCGAAGGCCGCAGACGCGGTCTATCACGTGGACCCGCCGCGCACCGCCAAAATGCTGCGCGAACTGCTCTACATGGCCTTCTACGTCACCGACCACGCCACCCACTTCTACGCGCTGGGCGGCCCCGATTTCGTCATGGGGCCTGATGCGCCCGTCGCGGAACGCAACATCCTTGGCGTGATCCACAAGGTCGGTCTCGAGATCGGCGGCAAGGTCATCGCGGCGCGCAAGGCTGGTCACACCGTCGTCGAGATGATCGGCGGACGGAAGGTGCATCCATGCACGTCCATCCCCGGCGGCCTCACCAAAGGCATCACCGAAGATCAGCGCAAAGAGATTCTCGAAATGGGCAAGTGGGCAGTCGAGTTCGGGCAGTTTTCGCTCAAACTCTTCAACGACATCGTCCTCGGCAACAAGGCCTACGTGGACCTGATCCTCGGCGACATCTACACCCACCGCACCTACTACATGGGCATGGTGGACGAGAACAAACACATCAACTTCTACGACGGCAAGGTGCGCGTGGTGGACCCCGACGGCAAGGAATTCGTCAAATACGAGCCGAAGGACTACTTCCAGCACATCGCCGAACACGTGGAGCCGTGGACGTATCTCAAGTTCCCGTATCTCAAGAACGTCGGCTGGAAAGGCTTCACCGACGGAAAAGATTCGGGCGTCTATTGCGCGACTCCGCTCTCGCGGCTCAACGCCGCGGACGGGATGGCCACCCCGCTCGCCCAGGCCGAATACGAACGCTTCTACGGGACTTTGGGCGGGAGACCCGTCCATCAGCGTTTAGCCACCCATTGGGCGCGCCTCATCGAACTGCTCTACGCGGCCGAGCGCTGGGTGGAACTGGCCTCCGACCCCGAAGTGGCCGGCCCGAACTTCCACGCCGTCCCCACCGAGACGCCCACCGAGGGCATCGGCATCGTGGAAGCCCCGCGCGGCACCCTCACCCATCACTACACCACCGACGAGCGCGGCGTGTTGACCAAGGTGAATCTCATCGTCGGCACGACCAACAACTACGCGCCGATCAGCATGTCCATCAACAAGGCCGCGCGCAGTCTCATCACCAAAGGGACGGTCGTCACCGAGCCGATGTTGAACATGGTCGAGATGGCCTTCCGCTCGTACGATCCCTGCTTCGGCTGCGCGACACATTCGCTGCCTGGTCAAATGCCGTTGGAGATCACCATCCGCAATTCGGATGGCGAGGTGGTGGATGTGTTGAAGCGGAATTAGTCGAATAGTCACCCGTCTCATAGTCTAATAGCCGAATTGCAAAACTATTAGACTATGAGACTATCAGACCATAAGACTATGAAGACTCTCATTATCGGCCTCGGCAACCCCATCCTCGGCGACGACGGCGTGGGCTGGAAGGTGGCGCAGGAAGTCCAACGCGTCATCGAGACGGACGCGCGTTTCCACGTCCCGATCCGCCCGTTGGGGACGAAGATCGTCCGCCGCGTTCCCCGCGTGGAGGTGGATTGCGCCGCGCTGGGCGGTCTCAGCCTGATGGAGCGGCTGGTGGGCTGTCAGCGGGCGATCCTGATCGATTCGATGGAGACCGGCCAAAGTCCCGCGGGAAGCGTGCGGGTGATACCGCTCGAAGAGCTGCCGAATCCCTCGGCGGGTCATTCCGCCTCGGCGCACGATACGTCGCTCATCACGGCTTTGGAAACAGGGCGAAAGATGGGACTGGATTTGCCCGAGTCGGTCACGGTGGTGGCAATCGAGGCGAGGAACGTCTACGATTTTTCGGAGGAACTGTCCCCCGCTGTGGCGCAGGCGGTTCCCCTGGCGGTCGAGAAGGTTACAAGGCTATTGGAGGAGGTTGTATGATTTCCCACACGCAACTGCGTCGGTATCCGCTCTTCGGCGGGTTGACGGCGGAACAGATCAAGGCGATTTCGCTCATCGCCAATGAAAAAACGTTCGCCAAGGACGAAGTGGTATTCAACGAAAACACCCCTGCCAACAAACTCTACCTGGTGATGGAAGGGGACGTTGACCTGTTGTACGGCGGCGGAGGCGAGGGCGCCATCGTCAACGCCCCGGTGGGCAGCATCGCCGCGGGCGAAATTTTCGGCGTCTCGTCCCTGCTGGAACCGTTCCGTTACATTGACACGGCGCAGGCCGCCAAAAAGACGCGGGTGATCGAGTTGGATGCGAGCGCGCTGCGCGCCTTGTGCGAAGTGGATCACCACCTCGGTCACGCCCTGTTGCAGCAGGTTCTACAGGCCGCCCTCGAACGTCTGAAATACACGCAGATCGAACTGGCCGCGGCCCGGGAGTAAACGGCCGCTGAACGGGGGAGGGTATAATCGCGCCCATGTTTAAAAATCGCAATCTTGCCATCCTGTTCGTCACCCTGGTGGTGATGATGCTTGGATTCGGGATCATCATCCCGATCATCCCGTTTTACGTGGAACGCTTCGGCGGAGGCGGCGTGGAGATGGGCATGCTGATGGCGGTCTTTTCGCTGATGCAGTTCGTCTTCTCGCCGATCTGGGGAAGCCTTTCGGATCGGATTGGACGCAAGCGCGTGCTGCTGATCGGCGCGTTCGGCAACGCGCTTAGCATGGCCCTGATGGGATTCGCCCACGAATACTGGCTGCTGTTTACCGCACGCGCCCTTTCGGGTGTGCTTTCCTCGGCCACCCTGCCCGCGGCCATGGCCTTCATCAGCGACAGCACGGACGAGAAGAGCCGCGGCGGCGGGATGGGCATCGTCGGCGCGGCGTTTGGGACGGGGATGGTGCTGGGACCCGGCATCGGCGGCACGATGTCGAAGATCTCGCTCGAAGCGCCGTTCTTCTTCGCGGCGGGCGCCTCGATCCTGGCGATGCTGTTGATCGGGGTCTTTCTTCCCGAATCGCTCCCTCACGAAAAGCGGGTGGACGCGGGTCAGCGCGTGCGAGGGCTGGACCTGCGGCTGATGTGGAAATCCCTGTCCGGGCCGATCGGCTTCCTGCTCATCCTGGCTTTTCTGCACAATTTCGCGCTGACCAACTTCGAGGGCATCTTCGGCCTGTACGCGCAGTTGCGTTACGATTTCGATCCCCCGACCATCGGCCTGATCATGACCGTCGTCGGGCTGGTCTCGGCGGTGGTTCAGGGGATTCTGACAGGCCCCGCCACGCGACGATTTGGCGACATGGCCGTCATCCGCGCTTCGCTGTTCGCCAGCGTGCTCGGATTCCTCTCGATGCTGGCCGCGCCGAACCTGGGCTGGGTGCTGACCACCAGCGGATTCTTCGTATTGAGCAACTCCATGCTCCGCCCCGGCGTCGCCTCGCTGACCTCCAAACGCGCCGATATTCCCCAGGGCGCGGCGATGGGATTGAGCAACGCCTACATGAGCCTGGGACGAATTATGGGACCGCTGTGGGCAGGCAACGTGTTGGACCTGAACCTGAGTTACCCCTTCCTGACGGGCGCGTTCATCATGCTGGCCGCGGGAGTGGCAAGCCTCTTCTACCTGGGCGGCGAGCCGAAGGAGGCCGCGGAGACCGTCAGCGCGGATTGAAACGCTATCCCTCCCCAAGTTCAGGGATCGGGACGGTCGCGGCGCGATGCGCCAGGTAGTTTTCCACCCAGAAGACGATGAGCGCGATCCACACGACACTGAATCCGATGAGGCGCGTCTGATCGAACGGTTCTTTATAAACCAGCACACCCAGCAGAAATTGAAGCGTGGGGGCGATGTATTGCAGCAGGCCGACAATGGTAAGCGGAATGGAGCGCGCCGCGGAAGCAAAAAGCAGGAGGGGAATCGTCGTCACCACGCCCGCGCCGAACATCAGCAGGTCGGACGTGAGTCCCGTGCGCAGGAACGCGCCTGTCCCGTTGGTTTCGCTGATCATGAGGTAAGCCAACGCTGGCAGGAAGAGGATTCCCGTCTCGAAGGTCAGGCCATAGAGCGAACCAAGCGGCGCAAGTTTTTTGACAAGACCATACAGTCCGAAAGTGAAAGCAAGCGTGAGGGCGATCCACGGCAATTTGCCATAGACAAATGTGAGGTAGAGAACGCCCGCGGTCGCGAGGCCGACGGGAATCCACTGGATGGGTCGCAGGCGTTCGCGGAGAAAAACGACGCCGAGCAAAACGCTCAACAGCGGGTTGATGAAATAGCCGAGGCTGGTCTCGACGATGTGTCCCGCGTTGACCGCCCAGACGTAGGTGAGCCAGTTGACGCCGATGAGCAGGGCGGCGAGGGAATAGATGAGGAACGTCCGCCTGTCGAGCCTGGCGCGAAAATCCGTCCATTGTCTGGTGACGAAAATGACCGCCAGCAAAAGCAGGAACGACCAGCCGATGCGGTGTCCGAGCAGTTGCAGGGCAGGGACGTGTTGAAGCAATTTCCAGTAAATCGGAAAGAGTCCCCACAGCGCGTAGGCGCCGATGCCAAAGAGGATGCCTTTTTTCATGACTTGTTCATTCTCTCCTTTTCGCAACTATATCACTGAAATTTCCGGGCGCGTCATCCGTCTTGAATTAACAACGAAAAGAGATGGGAGTTGCCCATCTCTTTTCAGAAGGATCGTTATTCGATGGAGTTAACGCCGGGCCCAGACTACGCCAAAACTATCAGTGAGCGTATCCGATGAAGGGTCATACACATAGTGGAAGGCGGCATTGCCCCAGAAAGCGGGAGGGCGGGTTAGACAATAGACCGGCAAGGTCCCGGTGAGATCGTTCCCGGATTCGGCGAGAAAGCCGCTTGCGCTGGCGGCAAACTCGAGGGCGCCGGAGAAAGGAGGATCGTCACATACGGACGCGCCATAATCGTAGTACCGCACACGATGGGAAGCGCCCGGCCCGCCTCCGACGGTCAACACCTGATAACTTCCATCAATGTCCGTCGATTCCCACGAGCCGACGAAGGGATTGGGAGCGGCCGAAACCAGTGAAACCGCTAATAGCGACAAAAGAAAAACAGAAGCGGCGACGATGAGGATCCGGTAAAGTTTTTTCATCTCAGCCTCCTGTTGAGTGATTTTATTTTAATGAATTTGACAAGATTTGTCAACAATTCGCGCGTTTCCTACACCGCCACCGCGATATACCCTTTTTCCTTCACCGCCGCCACGATCTGCGCTTCGCCGAGCCTGGACTCGTCGTATTCGACGATCATCGTCAGTTTATGGTAACTGGCGGTGATCGCTTTGACGCCGTCAAGGTCGTCTTCGAGGCTCTCCAGTTTCATGGCGCAGTTGGAACAGGACATGTCTTCAACGCGGAAGGTTTGTTTTTTCATTGGCAGTTTCTTTCCTCATCATCTGTCCGTCATTGCGACCTTCGGGAAGCAATCACCTTCCCATGCGCGGGGATTGCTTCGTCGGGAAGATCGCCCTCCTCGCAATGACGGGACATCAGAACTACTCAAACACAATCTGCCCCGTGTACATGCCCATCGAGCAGGTGAAAAAGATGCGCGCGCCTTTGGGCTGGGCGGGGATGGTCACCTGCACCGCGCCAGTGTCGGGAAGCAGTTGGTAGAAATTCAGCGCGGGGATGACGAAATCGCGCGCGCAGGAATAGGTCTGGTTGGTGACGAGGTTGAGGGTGAAGTCCCTGCCCGCGGGGACGCGCAGGGTTTGCGGGAAGTAGCCCTGGTTCTGCACGTAGAGGACTTCCTCGCCGGGCGCGGACGTGAACGCGCTCGAAGTGGACGCGTCCGCATACATGGTCAGGCCCGAAGCGCTCCGGGGGAGGAAGAGGTTGTTGAAAGAGAGCGGCGATCCGACCAGGTTGAGTCCGCCGTTCATCGTCACCAGTCCGAGGATCAGCACGACGGCCGCGACGAAGCGCATGAAGAATTTCTCGAGGCGCGCGCCCAGTTCGGTCGCCAGCCAGGCGACGAAGAAAAAGACGGGACTCGTCCCAAGCGTGAAGGCGAACATCAACGCCGCGCCCATGGCCGCGCTGCCCGTGCCGAGCGCGGCGGCCATCATGGCCTGCGTCACGCCGCAGGGGATGAAGACCGTGAGAAAGCCGAGGAAGAGAGGCGTGAACATTTCGGGACGGGCGCGAGACCCGTCCGTACCTTTGGCGGTCTTGCGGATGTAGCGCGTGATGAATTTGGGCGGTTCGATGGAGAAATAGCGAAAGATGGGGTGGACGTTGAACATACGCAGCGCGTTGCCGACCATAAAAACGCCGATGGCGATCATCAGCAGGGCGCGGGTCATCGGGCTGAGGGAAAGATAGGAACCCAGCCAGCCGAGCAGCGCGCCGAGGAGGGTGTAGGCGATGAGTTTCGCGGCGAGAAACAAAACGATGGGAAAGGCGGAATTGACGCGCGGCGCGGGCGCAACCTGGCTGCCGCGTTTGCGCGTGCGCGCCTGCGGCGCGCCCGCGAGATAATCCTGCTCGATTTGATGCGCGAGCGAGGAGGCGAGCAATCCGCCCTGCACCGCGAGGCAACTCAGCCCGCCTGTGGTGAGACCTGTGACGAAGGCGACGATAACCTGGCTCATCCTTCCCGAATCAACAGCAACATTTTGCGAAGCCGAGTCGGGTTGATAAACCACCATGCCGATGGCAATGGCAACCAGCAGGATGCCGAGTGTAACGAGAACGACTGGGTCAAGTGACGGTTTCGATTTTGGATGAGACATATCACCTCGTAAATGTTCGCAAATATACCACTGAATGTTTCCCCGCGAACCAGCGGATTGGGCGGGCGCGTCCAATCCGCTGGAAATCGGCGAATTCGAATGTTACGGAATCCAATTCAGACTCAGGAAACAGACTCGATGGAATCTTCCACATCCTCCAGCGGATGCTCGATCTCTCCCGCCATGAAGGGTTCGGGATTCTGGAGAAACACCTTGAGACAGGCGCGCGTGCAAAAGAAAATTTGCTCGCCGTGAAATTCCGCGCTGGGATAGCGCGACGGGTCTTTGATAAACCCTCCGCAGGCGGTTTTGTAGCGGGGAGAGGGGTCGGAGATCGGCATTGGGTAATTGGTGATTGGCAACTGATAACTGAACACTGATCACTAGATCTTCTGTTTTCGCAGCCTCAAACTATTGCTCACCACGAACACACTGCTGAACGCCATCGCGCCCGCGGCCAGAATCGGGTTGAGCCATCCCAGCGCGGCGGCGGGGATCAACAACACGTTGTAGAAGAACGCCCAGAACAGGTTCTGTTTGATCGTCCGCAGGGTCGTTCGCGAAAGGCGGATCGCGCGCGACACACCGCGCAGGTCGCCGCTCATCAGGGTCACAGGCGCGGCGGCCATGGCCACGTCGGTTCCCGTCCCGATGGCGATGCCAACGTCGGCCTGGGCGAGGGCGGGGGCGTCGTTCACGCCGTCGCCGACCATGGCTACTACGTGTTGCGTATTGCGTATTGCGTGTCGTGCCTGGATCCTCTTGACTTCCGAAGATTTTCCTTCTGGCAAAACTTCGGCCAATACTTCATCAATGCCAACTTGTTTCGCGATGGCCTCGGCGGTTTTCTGGTTGTCGCCGGTGATCATCGCGACCTTGAGACCCAGGCGATGTAACTCTTCAATCGCCTCCTTCGAGCCGTCCTTGATCGTATCGGCAACAGCGATGACGCCCGCGATCTTTCCATCCACCGCGACGAGCATGGCCGTTTTCGCTTCGTTTTGCAGACGCGCCACCTCGGACTGGATCCCATCGAGGGACATCCCGCGCGCCTCCATCATCCTCACGTTCCCGACCGCCACGCTTCTTCCCTCGACCTCGGCCTGGACTCCGTGACCCGGCTCGGCGCTGAACCCGGAGATTTCCGCCAGCCCCAGCCCGCGCGTGGTGGCCTCCGCCCAGATCGCCTCGCCGAGAGGGTGTTCGCTCCCCTTCTCGACGGAGGCAGCGAGACGCAACAAGTCATCGGTCATCAGTGACCAGTGATCAGTACTGTCCACTGATGACTGATCACTGATCACTATATCAGTCACCGCAGGCTGGCCTTTCGTGATCGTTCCCGTTTTATCGAGAACCACCACCGAGACCCTGCCCGCGCGTTCGAGCGCTTCGCTGGTTCGGAACAGCACGCCCATTTCCGCTCCCCTGCCTGTGCCGACCATGATGGCGGTGGGCGTGGCGAGTCCCATCGCGCAGGGACAGGCGATGACCAGAACCGCCACCATGTTGATCAAAGCGGTGGTAAATGCCGAGTCTGGTAATTGGTAATTGGGAATTTGCGGAACGAGAAAATACCAGACGGCAAACGTGACCAGCGCGATGACGATCACGATCGGCACGAACACCGCCGAGACCTGGTCGGCCAGTTTCTGGATCGGGGCTTTGCTTCCCTGCGCGTCCTCCACCAGTTTGATGATCTGCGCCAGGGCGGTCTCTTTGCCGACCTTCGTCGCTTCGAATTTCAACATTCCGAGTTTGTTGAGCGTCGCGCCGATGACGGGATCGCCCTGCTTCTTCTCGACGGGGAGCGACTCGCCCGTCAGCATGGATTCGTCCACCGCGGAGCGGCCTTCGATGACGACGCCATCCACGGGGATCGTCTCGCCAGGCTTGACGAGGACAACGTCGCCGACGCGGACATCGTCCGTTGGGACCTCAGCCTCCACCCCGTCGCGAACGACGCGGGCGGTTTTGGCGCGCAGTCCCATCAGTTTTTTGATCGCCTCGGAGGTGCGTCCCTTGGCGCGGGCTTCCAGGAATTTCCCCAACTTGATGAGCGTGATGATCACCGCCGCCGTCTCGTAGTAGACGTGTCCTTCGAGCCAGCCGAAGGTGATGGGGAGCGAATAGAAGAACGCGGCGGATGTCCCCATCGCGATCAGCACGTCCATGTTGGCGGATTTGTTGCGGAGGGCTTTGTACGCGCCGACGTAATATTGCCAGCCCACGTAGAATTGCACGGGGAGGGCGAACGCCAGCATCAGCCAGTTCGTCCACGGCGCGGCTGCGCGGGTCATCCCCTCCATCGCGGACTTGACATAGAACAAGTCAGGCAGGAGGTTGAAATCGCGCGCCATCGCGAAGAGGAACAGCGGCACGGTGAAGATGAGGCCGATGACGAGCAGGCGGCGCTGTTCGTTGATCTCGCGTTCGCGCGCTCTGGCTTCGGCATCTTCCGCTTCGCCGCCGAGTTCCACCGCTTCGAACCCGGCGGAGGCAACCGCGCGGCGCAACTCTGCCTGCGAAATGATGGTGGGAACGTACTTGACGCGCGCCTTTTCCGCGGCGTAACTGACCTGCGCCTCGAGCACGCCTTCGAGGTTCGACAGCGCGCTTTCGAGCCGCCGCGCGTCGTTGTCGTCTGCGAGGCGCTTGATGACGAGGTCGGCTTCGCCCGTGGCGACGCCGTATCCCGCGCGTTGGACGCGGACGATCAGGTCGGTCATCGCCAGTTTCGAGGCGTCGAAATCCACGGTGGCGCGCTCGGAGGAAAGGTTGACCACCGCGCTCTGCACGCCGTCGAGTTTCTTCAAATTGCGCTCGACGGTCGCGACGCAGTTCGCGCAGGTCATGCCGGTGATGGGGAGGGTGAGTTGTTTGGTGTCAGTCATTCAAGACCTTTTGTACGCGGATTACACGGATTTTACGGATGACACGGAAATATTAAATAATCCGTGAAATCCCTTTTTTCCGTGTAATCCGTGTACCGTTTTTTTTTTAGATTACAGGGAAAGCAAACCCTCAGCGGGATAATTGATCTCCGCCAGGAGCGCCTTGATCTTGGCTTCGTCGGCGGGCGCGTCGAAGGTGATGGTTACTTTTTTGGTTTCCTCTTCGGCCTTCACGAACTGAACGCCGGCCAGTTCGCCCACTTCCATTTCGATGGTGTGGGTGCAGTGGCCGCAATGAATGGCGGGAACGGAATAGGTAACTGTGGTCATGGGTGTCTCCTTTTTCGATTTACGATTGATGTATGGTAATCGGTAATTGGTAATTCGCGATTGTCATATCGAAGCAAATGGATTGCGCAATATGCACTACGAACTACATAACCACACAACTACCAAAACTACCTAAACTTTGGTGGACATCTCGAACACTTCGGTAATCTCCTTCAACACGCGCTCGCGCTCCTTCTTGTCGCTGCCCTGGACGGCGGTGATGACGCACGAGTTGAGGTGGTTCTCCAAAATCTGCGCGCTGACCTTGTTGAGCGCGGCCTCCACCGCCTGGATCTGGCGGATCACGTCAATGCAGTACGCGTCCTCCTCCACCATGCGGATGACGCCGCGCAGGTGGCCTTCGATGGTTTTCAATCGGCGGAGGGTGGTGGTTTCGTTTTCCATACGAGTTATCCTGAAAATTCGCAAAGTGAATTTCCCTGGCACCGCCCGCCAGGGCAGGTGTGCGCTACCCCCCCCCCAGGGGGGATGGGTCGCCGCAAATATACCCTCTCCGCTCGAAATAGTCAACATGACAATTTTCCAGAATTTGGCTGACAACTCGCCAAAAGAAAAACACGCCGCGCAGAATATTTTGCGCGGCGTGTTTTATGAAACATTTAGATTTGACAAACTACTTGCTTTTGTCGTCAACACTGTAACCGTCATTGCGACCTTCGGGAAGCAATCCCCTCACCCAACGCGGAGATTGCTTCCCTTCGACTTCGCTCAGGGCAAGCGTCGGGAAGAACGCCCTCCTCGCAATGACGAACAGACGGTCTAGTACACGTCATGCACCGTGTTGTGCACGTTGAACTTGCCGGTCGGCGTGACCAGGTCGGGGATGCGGGCGATCTCTTCCAGCGTCGCGTCGTCGTAGATGACGATCTCGCCGGTCCTGCCGGGCTGGTCGGCCGCGCCCCACACGCTCACCCAGACCTGCGTGCCTTCCTTGTTGTATTCGAAGTGGACGGCGCGTCCGTAATCGGCCACCTCCCAACACTTGTAGGTCTTGGTCGGGTCTCCCTTCGCGATGACACAGACCGTGCGCTGCAGTTTCTCGTCCGAGTTCAGCACGAAGTCCACCCAGATCCACTTGCTCTTGGGATGCGTCTTGACGAAGAGACTCCCCGCGCCGGGCAGTTCGATGTCCCGGACTACTTTCCAAGCGCTGTCGGGATTCCCCTCGGGGTCGGTGCCGATGGCGATGAGCGAGGGCGCGCTCAGGTGGGGCGTGCTCCAGACGGGACCGAATTCGGGGTCAATCCAGTTGGCGCCGCGGCCGGGATGCGGAACCTCGGGCGTATCCACCAGCGCCAGCAGTTTCTCCTCCTGGGCGTCCACCACCGCGATCTTGTTGGACTGGTTGGCGGCCACCAGGAAGTAACGCTGGGTCGAATCCCAGCCGCCGTCGTGCAGGTACAGGGCCGCGCTGATCATTTTGACGGTGGGATTGAATGGATCGGCGTAGTTGACCAGCCAGATCTGCCCGGTTTCCTTCACGTTCACGATCCATTCGGGCTTGAAACTGGAGGCGACAATGGCGGCCACGCGCGGGTCGGAAACGTAGGTGTTCGTATCGGCGGTATAGCCGCGCACGCCCACCACCTTGAACGGCTCCAGCGTCTCGCCGTCCATGATGGTGAAATGCGGCGGCCAGTAACAACCGACGATGGCGTATTTATCCTTGAAGTTGCCCAACTCGCCCTCGTACTTGCTTACTTCCACCGAGCGCGCGTCGTAACAGGTTTGCACTTCGGCCACCTTGGTCGGAATTTCCGTCCACAGGTCCACCATCGCCAGTTTGCCGTCGCGGCCGATGACGTAGACGTAACGTCCCGAGGCGGACATGCGCGAGATGTGGACGGCGTAACCCGTGTCCACTTTGGCGACCACCTCGTAGGTGTCACCGTCAATGATCGCCACCTGTCCCGCGTCCCGAAGCGTGACCGAGAAGTAGTTATCCCAGTTGCGCGTCGTCTGCGGTTTGGTGGGACGATCCTCCGGCTTGACGAACACTTTCCACGTGGCCTTCATTTGCTCCAGCGACATTTCGGGCGGCGCGGGCGGTTCGTTTTGCAGGTATTTCGCCATGATGTCGGTTTGCGCCTTGGTCAGGATGCCCTGCTTGCCCCAGTCGGGCATGCCCTTGGGTGTGCCGTTGAAGACGATGGCCGAAAGGGCGATCGTCCCTTTTTCGAGGGTCTTGTCCGGGGTCAGGGCGGGACCCGTCGCGCCCTTGCGCAGAGTCCCATGACAGCCCGCGCAGCGCTCGAAGAAGGTCTGCTTGGCCCAGGCGAATTCCTCGTTGGTCAAGGCGATGGCGCTATCCACACCGCCTCCGCTCGAAGCGACCGGCGCGGGGGTGGGCAATTCCACGCCGCTCATCAAAGATTCGCCGCCGGGCAGGGTTTCGAGGTAGCCGACGATCAGGCTGATTTCCTTCCCCGTCAGCAATTCGCCGAAATTGGCGGGCATCAGGCCGGGCTGGCAGACGCCCGATGGGCACGCGTCGGGGACGAACGCTTCGGGGTCCAGCACCGCTTCGCTGATGTATTCCTCCACGCTTTTTGCCTTGCCGGTGTAATTCCCGTCGGCGATGTACAACTTCGCCGCCTCGCCCAAATTCGAAAGGTCGGGGCCGAGCTGGCCGACGGCGCCGGGGATGCCCGGAATCGCATGGCACGCGCCGCAGCCGCCCTTCGCAAACGCCGCGGCCACCGCCTGCGGCTCCAGCGTGACCGGCTCCAGCGTAATCGGTTCCGCCGCTTTCGGGGCGCAGGCCCAAAGCAGGGCCGCCAGCCCCAAAGCGGCCATAATCAAACCCATACGGGATGCTTTCATTAGACACTCTCCTGAGAGTTATTTTATCGAGAACATTGGCAATTCAATGTCTGCGCTCATCGTAAATGAAAAAGCGGACAAATTCTGTGATAAAAGTCACTAGCAGTTTGTCGGAGAGGAGTGTGAGCAGGATAGCCAAGTGGTAAACTTCAGTCATGACTAGAAAATTTCGGAAACCCGATTACGAATCGACGCTTGAGCAAAGCATCCCGTTGCGGGAAGCGTTGCCGCCGAACCATTTGGCGCGTTTCGTGGTGCTGGTGATTACACAATTGGATTTGAGTCAGGTGTATATGCACTATGCTCACGTAGGCGGCGAAGCCATTGCGCCAGAGATCTTGTTGGGGTTGCTGTTTTATGGCTACGCCACGGGGGTATTCAGTTCGCGCAAGATTGAAAAGGCGACCTACGAGAGCATTCCGTTTCGGTTCATTGCCAGTGGATTGCATCCTGACCATGACACGATCGCCAATTTTCGCAAGACCTTTCTGGCCGAGATCCAGGAATTGTTCGTCCAGATCCTGCTGCTGGCGAAGTTGGCGGGGGTCTTGAAACTGGGGAATGTCAGCGTAGATGGCAGCAAGATTCATGCGGATGCCTCGAAGAGCAAAGCGGTCAGTTATAAACGCTTGGTTGAAATGGAAGCCCAATTGCGCCAGGAAGTGCATGAACTACTCGAACTTGGAGAACAAGCCGATCAAGGAGCGCTGAAGCTTCCAGAAGGGCTGGTAGTGGAAGATGAAATTGCGCTTCGCAAGGTATGGCTGGAAAATCTGGCCGGGGCCAAGTCCGAGTTGGAAGCTCGCGCGCGGGAACGCCACGAAGCGGAACAGGCCGAATACGAAGCCAAACTGCGCGAACGGGAAGAGAAAGCGCATCGCAATGGGCGCAAACCGCGCGGGCGTCAGCCCAAGCCGCCCGAACCCGGCCCACAGGACAAAGACCAATACAACTTCACTGACCCAGACTCGCGCATCATGAAGAACAGCACGAACGCTGGCTTTGACCAACACTACAATGTTCAGGCAGCCGTGGATCAGGAGAGCCTGTTGATCGTTGCGCCTGCGCTCTCCAATCATCCCAACGACAAGCAGGAAGTTGAGCCAACGGTGGACGCTATTTCTCCCCAAGTGGGGAAACCCAAAGCGGCGGCGTTGGACAATGGGTATTTCAGCGAAGCCAATATTCAGGCTCTCGAAAAACGCGGCATTGATCCCTACATGGCCACGGGTCGCGAACCTCACCACAAGGGTTGGCGCAGATTCTTTGATGAATTGCCTGAACCGCCTGCCGAGAACGCCAGTCCGAAGGTCAAAATGGCGTACAAGCTGCAAACCGAGATCGGTCAGGCCATCTATCGTTTGCGCAAGTGTACTGTCGAACCCGTGATCGGTATCATCAAAGAAATCCTCGGGTTTCGCCAGTTTTCCCTGCGCGGTCTGGCAGCCGCCGCAGGCGAATGGTGTTTGGTATGTCTGGCTTTCAATCTCAAACGCTTGCACACATTGATGGTTTCGACAGGCTCAACCTGCCCGGTTGGGTAGGGGTATGCTTCAACGCGCCGGTTGCCAAGAAAATGGAGTGTCGCCATTATGAAACGCACTGTTTTGCGCTCCTTTTGTCGAAATCACGACCCAATCTGCCCCCGATTTTCGCCCTGCGTTGTAAAAGTTCTATGCTCTCCGACAAACTGCTAGGCAACTTTCGCCGCGCGGGTCTTCGGGATACTGCTCGATAATCTGACAGCCTTTCAAGGCCGATTCTAACTCGTCTATTTTCAGGCCATCCGCCAGGCGTTCATCGTCAGCATGGAGGGAAATCTGGTACGACTGACTCTCTATTTCGTTGCGGATGAACTCTGGCGTCAGGGACATGCGAGGATTATACAACACTTCCAACGGAGTAAAACGGCCTCCGAGTTTCAATCTCGGAGGCCTTTTGGTTTAGGATTTCAAGCCACGCGGCTTAGTGACGGATTTTTTCACCACGTCGCGGGAAACGATTTGGGGTTTCCGCACCCGCGAACGGATGGGAGCAAGTTCGCCCACATCCACGAACACAACCTTTCTATCCGTCTTCGGTGCGGTCTTGAGCATGAAACGCGTGAAGCCCGCGTCGCGAGTGTCCAACAAAATCACCTCCGCGCCTTCGGGAATGTCTTCGCTGAATTTGGGATGGGCGGTGAGATAGCGCGTGAATTCGATGAACAAATCATTGTGCTTCAATTGATACATGCTATTCATAGTTTAATTCCTTCAAAAAACGAGCGCGGTAGACAGGCCAATTCTCCAGGATGTCCTTTTGACCGAATGTCAGGACTTGTGCGAACGAATATTCATCGAACCATTCTTTCGTCTCTCGTCCGCTTGGACGCAGAATATCGCGGTGAGGGCGTCCGTGCGCCGTGTCGTAACGCACAACCGCATACCAGACACCGGCGACAAGGATTTCAAGTTGAATGCGAAATTCCACGATCTGCGCTCCCTGCCAGACATGGTAATGCCGATAACGACATTGCCTTGTTTCAGGGTCGAGATAAATCAGGAATTCGCGTTCGCCCATGCGCTGATTATACGTCAAAAACTGGGAGACCTGACATGGCTCCTCCGCGCCACGATTAACCACAACCCTCGCGCGGACATCGGCTATAATTTGCCAGACTTCTACTGAGACATGTCAGGTCTTTCCAACCCAACACTGGCGCGAGGATTTGTTTCTCGTTGCCGCGGTGAAATGCGGGATGCGGATGACGTGGATCGCACGGACGAGCACGGAAAATTTTGTTGAGAAAAACAAGAAGCCTCCATTTTGAACTCGGAGGTTTTTGATTTGCTTGGTTTTTGCATCATGAACGTAACAGGGTTGTTACCGCGATGTCCTCGTCAATCTCTTCCCAGTGAATCCCAATCCCTCGCGAAATAAATCGCCATTTCTTACGCTGTTCGGGCGTAGCGTTGCGCAGGCGCGGAAACCACTCCAAAGGGATGGAAATCTCGCGTCCATCGGATAAATTGACAAGCATCGCATCGGCTGTGAATTTGACGCCGACTGCCAAAACAGAAGTTGGGCTAATAGCGCTCAAGGTGTTCATACCATTTCTCCAAAAAGAGGTCTCTGTTTGCCTCAACCAATTCGCGAACTTTACGAACTTCCTTTGCATTGTATCCAACTGCCCAAACCAACTCGACAGGTGAAAGCCAGAACTTTGCTGAATTCTCGGCAGTTTCCACATGGACGTGAGGCGGCTCGTTTCCTTCGCCGCTGAAAAAGAAGAAACGATGAGGGCCGATCTTGCGGATTGTTGGCGACATGGCTTGATTATACCGCAGGGACTTCCGCAGAGACCTGACATGTCTCCTCCCCGCCGCGATTAACCACAGCCCTCGCGTGGACATCGGCTATAATTTGTCAGACTTCTACTGAGACATGTCAGGTCTTTCCAACCCAACACGGGCGCACGGATTTGTTTCTCGTTGCCGCGATGAAATGCGGGACGCGGAAAACGCGGATGACGCGGATTCACACAGAAATCATTAAGAACTCGATAGTTGTATTTTAGCGTTTTCGGCCAAAATGTGATACTTTTGCTGGCATCCTGTTCAATCGGAGAAGACCAGATGCAACTACCCATCATTGCGCCTGCGCCGCTCGTGGCGGAACACGCCGAAGTCTTTCGGGATTTGTTCGAGAATCGCCGTCAGTTTCGGC
>DAOUMJ010000157.1:0-18970 GCA_034411715.1 Anaerolineales bacterium
CTCATGTCGCTTGGCTGCTCCTTGTCTCAGAATCAAGTTGCAGTTTGCCTTGAGAACCCCTTTTGTCAAGCTAATTAGTGACTTTTGCGGTAGTGCAAAATTACACACCTTCCCTTTTCGCCTCGTTCCACAGCGCGTCCATCTCCTCCAGCGTCATATCGGAGAGACTCCTCCCCTGCGCCTTCGCGCCCTGCTCCACATAGCCGAAGCGCTTCTTGAATTTCAAATTCGTCTCCCTCAGCGCGGACTCGGCGTCCACTTTACGCCAGCGCGCCAGATTCACCAGCACGAAAAACAAATCGCCCAATTCCGCCGCGACTTGTTCCTGGTTTTCGGCCTGTTTGATCTCCTCGATCTCCTCGCGAATCTTATCGAGAACCCCCTCGATCTCAGGCCAGTCGAAGCCGACGCGGGCGGCGCGGTCCTGGTATTCCTGCGCCTGCGCCAGCGCGGGCAGGGATAAAGGCACGCCATCCAACAACCCTTCTTTCTTCCCTTCAACTTTGCTCAGGGCAGGCTTTTCTCTTTCCTTCCCATTCTTCCTCCTCTCCTTCTCCTTTAATCGTTCCCAATTCTGCAACACCCCCTTCACCCCGTCCAACTCCACATCCCCGAACACGTGCGGATGGCGTCGGACGATCTTATCGTGGATGCCCTTCACCACGTCCGTCATCGTAAAACGACCCTCTTCGCTCGCGATTTGACTGTGCAAGACAATCTGCAACAACAAGTCGCCAAACTCCTCGCGCATGGAGGCGAAGTCGCCGGCGTCGATGGCTTCGAGTGCCTCGTAGGTTTCTTCGAGCAGGTGGGTTCGCAGGGATTGATGCGTCTGCTCCCGATCCCACGGACAGCCGTTCGGCGCGCGCAGGTGAGCCACGATCTCATGGAACGATTCGAACGCGGTTCCCTCGGGGAGCGGAGGAATGTAGAGGCAGGGGGAACCAGAGTCGAAAGTCGAAAGTCGAAGGTCGTTCAGCCTCCCGACTTTCGACCTTCGACCTTCGACCAAATTGATCTCATGCTCCTTCGGATAAACTGTCAACAAAACTTCGCAGATACGCGCGGCCAGGTCGGGCGAGTCGATACCCATCAACAGGGCGGGGAACTCGGGCGGAAAGGGCGGCGCGTGCGCCTCGGCCAGTGTCCGCGCATCGAGGAGAACCAATCGCGAGGGCGGGTCGAGGCGGAGGGCCGCGAAGATGGAAGAGATGAGGGAGAAGTCCATGGATATATCCTTAAAACGTAAAACGTAATGCGTAATCGGCCCGCCAATTACACATTACGTTTTATTCAATTCACATTACGAACTACGCAACACGCAACACGCAATACATACTAACGCTTGGTGTAGGTGGGAGCCTTGCGGGCGCGCTTGAGGCCGGGCTTCTTGCGTTCCTTGATGCGGGCGTCGCGGGTCAGATAGCCGCCCTTGCGCATGGCGGAATTCCAATCGGCGTTGATCTTGAGGAGGGCGCGGGCCATGCCCAACTGCACCGCCGAGGTCTGCCCCGTCACGCCGCCGCCTTCCACTTTGACGGTGATGTCGTAGGTTTTGGGATTCTGTCCCACCGAGGCCAGCGGCGCGAGGACGGCCTGCAGGTCGCCGAGGCGGGTGAAGTAGGCTTCGGCTTCCTTGTCGTTGACGGTAAATTTTCCCGATCCGCTCATCAGGCGGACGCGGGCGGTGCTTTCCTTGCGGCGGCCAATGCCTTCGAAATATTGTACTGCCATACTACTGTTCCTTTTCTAGTGCTGTGCCTCGTCATTGCGAGCGAGTGTTCTTCGAGCGAAGCAATCTCCAGCGCAGGCGAGGCGATTGCTTCGTCGCTGCGCTCCTCGCAATGACGAAATTGCGGGATTGTTTGCAAATTAAGCCAGCGGTTCGGGCTGTTGCATCGCGTGGGGGTGTTCCGCCGCGGCGTAGATCTTCAGGCGTTTGAGCAGGGAACGCCCCATGCGATTGTGCGGCAACATTCCCCAGACAGCGGCGCGAATGGCGCGGTCGGGGCGCTTCTGCAACTGATCGCGCAGGGTGATGGTTTTCAGCCCGCCGGGATACCCCGAATGGTGATGATACTTTTTGGTATCCAGGCGGCTGTGGGTCTTCGTGCCGGTCACGGTCACCGCGCCGGCGTTCACCACCACCACGTAATCGCCCATTTCCACGCCGGGGGTGAAGGTGGGTTTGTGCTTGCCGAGCAGGACGCGCGCGATGCGCGTGGCCAGGCGGCCCAGGGTCTGCCCGCTGGCGTCCACCACGTACCACTTGCGCTCGATCTCGCCCGCTTTCGGATAATATGATTTGAACATCGCTACTCCAACTTACGTTTTACGTTTTACGTTTTTTCATTCCAGAATTCACGGACTGCAAAGTCTCCCGACTTTGCGCCCAACGTCTGGAGACGGTGGATTCCGAAAAAACTATTTACGGTTGATCCGCATATCTCACTTCGACCAGGCTCAACCCATGCGCGGGAGCCAGTCCCGACGGGAGTTTAACCTGATCTTCGACCGCCTGCCGAATTTGCTCCGCAGACAATCTTCCCTGCGCGGCCATTACCTGGACAAAGACGACGCGCCGCACCATGCGATAGAGAAACGCATCCGCGCGGACCTCGAACCGCCACTCGCCCTCGGACTCGCTCCACGCTGAGAGCGAAACCGTCCGCTCGGTGGAGCCTCCACGCGTCATCGGAGAACCGAAGGCCGCGAAATCGTGCGTCCCGAGGAAAAGGGGAGCGGCCGACTGAAGGACTTCCCCGCTCACCGCAGGCCAGACCCTCCAGGCGTATCGTTCGCGCACGGGGTGCCGCGCGGGGTCGCAGAAGAGTCGGTAGCGGTAGCGGCGCGACTGGGCGTCGAAGCGCGGGTGAAAGTCAGAGCTTACTTCTCTGACCACACGCACGGCCAGGTCGGGCGGCAGGGCCGCGTTCAGGGCGGCGCGCAACGCCTCGGGGCCGTGAGCCCACTCGAGGTCCAGCGCGACCGATTGCCCTTCGGCGTGGACTCCGCTGTCGGTGCGCCCGGCGATGAGGAGCGAGCGTCCCGTCCAGCCGAGAGTCCGCAGGGCTGTTTCGAGTTCGCCCTGCGCCGTCCGCCGGCCCTTCTGCCTCTGGCTTCCCTCGAGCCTGGCGCCGTCGTAGGCAAGGATCAACTGGTAACGTGCCATCGTGCCAGTCATCAGTAATCAGTGATCAGTTTTCAGTGACTGATTACTGATAACTGATCACTGAAAACCGAACTATTCTTCCACCAACTCCAAAATCACCATCTCCGCCGAATCGCCCTGACGGGGACCGAGTTTGAGCATGCGGGTGTAGCCGCCGGGACGGGAGGCGAAGCGCGGGGCGATCTCGTCGAACAGGCGGGGGATCACGCGGTTATCGCCGAGGCGGGAGGCCACCAGGCGGCGGGCGTGGACCTTGGCGGCGTCATCCTTGTCCGCGCTGTTACGGGCGATGGTGATCATCCGCTCGGCTTCGCCGCGCACGGCCTGGGCTTTGGCGCGCGTGGTGCGGATGCGCTCGTGAATGAAGAATTGTTTAATGAGGTTTCGGCGCAAACCGATGCGGGCGCTTTTGGTGCGTCCCAGTTTGTAGCCGGATACTTGGTGTCGCATGTCTGATTACTCCGCAGATGTCGTATCGTCTTTCAAGTAGCCCTTCTCGCGCATTTTCTGGCGGAGCTCATCGAGGCTCTTTTCGCCGAAGTTGCGAATGGACATGACGGCCTGTTCGCCTTTTTCGAGCAGTTCAAGCACGTCGCCAACGGTGGTGATGCCGGTGCGCTTGAGCGAGTTGAAGACGCGCACCGAGAGGTCGAGCGCCTCCACAGGGGTTTCGGCCACCTCGCTGGTGACGCGGCTGCCGGAGACCTCCTTTTCGATGGCGACCGTCAGCGTCTCTTCGCTGATGCCCGCGATGAAGCGCAACTGGTCAATGAGGGCGCGGCTGGCGGCGCTGAGGGCGCGTTCGGGCGAGATCGTGCCGTCGGTCCAGATTTCGAAGGTGAGTTTGTCGTAGTTGGTGCTTTGACCGACGCGCGCCGAGCCCACTTCCCAGTTTACGCGCTTGACCGGGCTGAACACGGCGTCCACCGGCAATTCGCCGATGGGCGTGTGCCCGGAGCGTTCGTTGGCCGGGGAATAGCCCCGTCCGCGTTCGACCATGAACTCGAGGTCGAGTTTGGCTTTGGGGCTATCCACCGTGAAGAGATAGAGGTCGGGGTTGACGATCTCGATCTCCGGCGGGGTGTGGATGTCGGCCGCGGTCACGGTGCCTTCGCCGCGCACTTCCAGGTGCATGCGCGTGCTGTCCACGCCGTCCAGTTTCATGCGCAATTGCTTGACCTGCAACATGACCTGGATGACGTCTTCGCGCACGCCGGGGATGTCGCTGAATTCGTGCAGGACATCCACGATGCGGATGGAGGAGACCGCCGCGCCGTCCAGCGAGGACAGCAAAACGCGGCGCAGCGCGTTTCCGACGGTGACGCCGTAGCCGCGCTCAAGCGGACTGATGATGAATTTGCCGTAGTTGCGAGCCTCCGCTTCGCGCTCGATCTTCGGCATGACCATATTCGTGATACCCGTCACGGTTCACCTTTCCCTTTGCTAGGAACGGGCCCCGGCCAGGCGGTTCGCCGGCCAGGGCATTGACAAGTACTACCGTGAGTAGTATTCGACGATCAACTGCTCGTTCAAGTTGCCGTCAATTTCGGCGCGCTCGGGCAATCGCTCGATCGAACCGCTCAACTTCTTGAGATCGCGCCCAAGCCAGGCCGGAGCGGAACGCTTCTCGACCAGGTCGCCCAGGTCCTTGAAATAGGCCAGGCTGCGCGAACCTTCACGGACCGCGACCATATCGCCCTCTTTGAGGATCATCGAGGGGATGTCGGTGCGGCGGCCGTTCACGGTAAAGTGGCCGTGCGTCACCAACAGGCGGGCGTGCGCCCGGCTGGTGGCGAAGCCCAGGCGATAGACCACGTTATCGAGCCGCGACTCGAGGATCTGCAACAGGTTGAGACCGGTCAGGCCGCGGCGGGTCAACGAGGTCTCGTAGTAGCGGCGGAATTGCCGCTCGAGGATGCCGTAGACGCGGCGGGCGCGCTGTTTGGCGCGCAACTGGCGAGCGTAGTCCGATTCACGCCCGGTGCGGGTCGCGCTGCCGCGGCTGCCGGTCTTGCCGTGCTGGCCGGGGGCGAAAGAGCGTTTTTCGAACGCGCACTTCGGCGTGTAACAACGCTCGCCCTTCAGGAAAAGTTTTTCACCTTCGCGCCGGCAGAGTTTGCATACCGGACCAATGTTTTTTGCCATATTTCTACTTCCTCACCATGAACTACACGCGGCGCTTCTTCGGCGGACGGCAACCGTTGTGCGGAACCGGGGTGATATCCGAGATGGAACGCACCTTCAACCCGGCGGCCTGCACGGCGCGGATGGCGTTTTCGCGGCCAGGGCCGGGGCCTTTGACGAACAGGTCCACTTCCTGGATGCCCAATTGCTGCGCGGCCTTGACGGCCTGCTCGGCGGCCAGGCGGGCGGCGAAGGGCGTGCTTTTACGCGAGCCCTTGAAACCGGCCGACCCGGCGCTCCCCCAAGCAACCGTGTTGCCCTGCGTATCGGTAACTGTCACAATGGTATTGTTGAAAGAGGCAAAGACGTGCACCTGCCCGGAGGACAGGGCGCGTTTGCCCTTTTTAGCGCCGCCGGCGCGCCGCGTGGAACGAACACTTTGAGCCATGTTGTTTCTCTCCTGTTACTTCTTACCGCCCTTGCGGCGTCCGCGTCCGGCCACGGTCTTCTTGGGCCCCTTGCGGACACGCGCGTTGGTGCGCGTGCGCTGACCGCGCGTCGGCAGGTTGCGGCGATGTCGCAGGCCGCGGTAACTGCCGATCTCGATCAGGCGCTTGATGTTCATCTGCACCTCGCGGCGCAGGTCGCCTTCCACGGTGATATTCTTGGTGATGTACTCGCGCAACGCGGCCGCTTCCGCTTCGGTCAGGTCCTTCACCCGCGTGTCGGGATTCACCTTCGCGGCGGTCAGGATTTTGCGCGCGCGCGACGGCCCGATCCCATAGATATAGGTCAGGCCGGCTTCCACCCGCTTGTTGCGGGGCAGGTCAACGCCTTCGATACGAGCCATAGTTTACACCTATCCCTGCCGCTGCTTGTGTTTGGGATTTTCGCAGATCACGAACAATCTGCCCTTGCGGCGCACCACCTTGCATTTGGCGCATCGCTTGCGAATTGATGGGGAAACTTTCATTACAACAAACTCCTTCATTTCGGCTGTCATCAGGACAGCCAAAGAATGAATTATACACTTGCCGTTTCGTTCCGTCCAGTGAAACGGGCCAGTTTCGGGTGGATTGATAATCCGCCTAACCGCAAGCGGATTACCATTCCGCTCCACAGGGTCTAAGGGACAGTCAGGAGGAGGGGATCTCCTGCGGTGACGGCCACCGTGTGTTCGAAGTGCGCCGTCAAAGACCCGTCGGTCGAAACGACCGTCCACTGGTCGGCGAGGACGCGGGTTTTGTGCGTCCCCGCGAGGACCATCGGTTCGAGCGCGATGGTCATGCCCTGTCGGAGCGGCATGCCCGTCCCCGGCTTCCCGTAATTGGGAACCTGGGGGCCTTCGTGCATCTGCCGCCCCACGCCGTGCCCGGTGTATTCACGCGTGACGCGATACCCGCGGCCTTCGACGTATTGCTGTATCGCCGCCGAAATGTCGCCGGTGCGATTGCCGACCCGCATCGCCTGGATGCCGGCCTGCAGCGCGCCTTGCGTGACCTCGAGCAGGTCGCGCGCCTTTGGGGAGATCTCTCCCACCCCGGCGGTGAAGGCCGAGTCGGCCACGTAGCCATCCAAAATCGTCCCGCAATCAACCGAAACGATGTCGCCCTCCCGCAATTTGCGCTCCTTCTTCGGGATGCCATGCACCAACTCACGATTGATGCTGACGGTGATGGAGGCCGGAAAGGGCGGGCGGCCATAGCCTTTGAACGGCGATACGCAGTTGTATTTCCGCAACACCTCCTCAGCAGCCGCGTTGAGGTCGGCGGTGGAAACACCCGGTTTTAAAAGAGCCTTGACGGTCGCCAGGACTTCGGCGTTGATGCGGCCGGCTTCGCGCATGACGGCGATCTCAGCCGGGCTTTTGATATGCACCTGGCGCGCCCAGTCCATACTATTGTTTCAACGCAGACAGAAAGGCTTTGGTAACCTTTTGAATGTCTTGCGTGCCATCAATCTCGACCAGCGTGCCTCGTTGACGATAGTAGGCGATCAGCGGGGCGGTTTGCTCCAGGTAAACCTGGATACGGCGAAGAACCGTTTCAGACTTGTCGTCTTCACGCTGGTAGAGTTCGGAACCGTCGAAATCGCAGACGTTGGCCTGCTTCGGCGGGTTGTTCTTGTCGTGGAAGATATGCCCGTTGGCGCGGCAGGTCCAGCGTCCCGAGAGACGCGCCACCAAAACCTTTTCGGGGGCGGTGACGTAGGGAACCTTGTCCACTTTGCCGCCGAATTCGGCCAGCATCCCCTCGAGGGCATCGGCCTGCGCCGTCGTGCGGGGAAAACCGTCCAAAATCGCGCCGGCCTTGCAGTCCGGGCGGGTGAGGCGCTGGCGGATCATGGCGATGGTCACATCGTCCGGCACGAGTTCGCCCTTGTTCATGTACGTTTGGGCGAGTTGGCCGAGTTCGGTCTGGCGCTTCAGGTTCTCACGGAACAAGTCGCCCGAGGAGATGTGGGCAAGATGGAGCCGTTCCGCCAGAATCTTGGCCTGCGTGCCTTTACCCACGCCGGGCGGACCGAGGAGAACGATGAAGGTGGGCATGCGACTCCTTTGTGTAGGTCGAAATTAATTTCGACCTACTTCACGAGAAGCGTATCCTGGTAGCCGTGCAACTTGAGTTCTGCTTCGATGTTCATGAATGTATCGCGCACCACGCCGACCACAATGAGCAGGCCCGAGGACGAGACGAGGAACAACCCGGCCGAACTGCTGGCGGTGCTGACGTTGAACGACCTGAGGATCAGGCTGATCAGGAAGGGCATGATGGCCACCAGTCCCAGGAAGAGCGCGCCCGGCAGGGTGATGAGACTCTGCACGCGCTTGAGATATTTCTGGGTGGGCGCGCCGCGGTTGACGCCGGGAATCTGCGCGCCGACGCGCTTGAGGTTCTCGCCGTAGTTCTGCTGGTCGAAAAGCACGGTGGTGTAGAAGAAGGTAAATGCCACCACCATGGCAAAATAGAGCAGCCAGTAGAGCGTTCCATTGCCGCCGAGGTTGGCCTGGACCCAGTCCGCGCCGGTCTTCACCCAGATGGTCTCGGAACGGCTGAAATAACTGGCAATGATGACCGGGAATTGCAGCAGGGCGCTGGCAAAGATGAGCGGGATCATACCGGCCATGTTGACCATGAGCGGCAGGGTGCCCTTCACCGGCATGGACATGCGATTGCCCATGCGGCGGCCGGGGTACATGACCGGCACGTTGCGGCGTCCCTGCTGGATGACCACAATGGCGTAGATGGTGAGAACGATAATGAGAAGCGTCACGCCCAGCAGTATCCAGCGGTAGGTCTCATCGCCCATCAGACCGGCCAGGTTGGCGGGCATGCGCGCCACGATGCCAGCAAAGATGATGAGCGAAAGCCCCTGTCCGCGAATGCCATATTCCGAGATTAACTCGCCCAGCCAGATGGCGAACATGGTGCCGGCCGTCATGGCGAACAGGGTGGTCAAGGAGGGAATGATCAAGTCGCCGCTGAATCCGAACGGCACGATGGTCTGATTGGCCAACGAGTTGAAGATGTTGATCTGGCCGATGGCGGAGAGAGCCGCCATGGGGACGACCAGATAGTAATTCCACTTCTCCATCAACTTGCGGCCCTCGCGGGGATCTTCCTGCACGCGGCGCTGCAAGGCAGGGACAATCGGCACGAGCAATTGGATGATGATCTGCGCGGTGATGTAGGGGTACACGCCCATCGAAAGCAGGGAGAAATTGGAGATCGTTCCGCCCGAGAGCAGGTCGAGAAATCCGAGGAAATTCCCGCCCGAGGCCGCGGCGTTGGCGGTGAACGCTTCCAGCGCGGCGTGATCGATGCCCGGCGCGGGGACGTTGGCCGCCAGGCGGTAGAGCGCCAGGATGCCGAGCGTGATCAGCAGTTTGCGTCGGATGTCCTGCGAGTTCCACATGTGCCGCAGGTAGCGCCATGCGGAGGGGTTCTTTTGAGCCATATCGGGTCTCCTGATGGAACGCCGGTCAGGCGATCAACTCCACACTGCCGCCGGCCGCTTCGATCTTGGCCTTGGCGCTGGCGCTGACGCGATGGACGCGCACCTTGAGGGCGGCCTTCACCTCGCCGCGGCCGAGAATGACGACCGGGTTGCGCGGGTCGCGCAGCAGGCGCGCCTCGCCCAGCGTTTCGGGCGTGACTTGGGCATTGGCCTTGAACGCGGCCGCCACCTGATCGAGATTGACCTCGTTATACACCACGCGATTGATGGAACGGAATCCTTCGCCGCGCATGAAGGGCAGGCGGCGGTAAAACGGCAGGTTGCCGCCCTGGCGATAGAGGCGTCCGCCTTCGCCGGCGCGCGCGCCCTGGCCCTTGGTGCCGCGTCCGGCCGTCTTACCCTGGCCGGCCGCAATGCCGCGTCCGACGCGTTTGCGATTCTTTTTGGCGCCCGGATTGGGCGCGAGATCGTGTAGTTTCATATCGTTCTACTCTTCGATTCGAAGCAGGTGGATGACCTTGTTCAACATGCCGCGCAGGGCGGGGTTGTCCTTGTGTTCCACCGTCTGGTTCATGCGGCGCAGGCCGAGCGCGCGCACCGTTCGTTTCTGGTCTTTGGCGTATCCGATCGGGCTTTTGATCAGGGTAACGCGCAAAGTCTTGCCGCTGGTTTCTTTCTTAGGCATGCTGCTTCCTCCGTTCCCAGAACGGCATCAACTCGTTCACAGGTTTGCCGCGGCGAGCCGCTTCCTTCTGCGGCGAGCGCATCTGGTCGAGGGCGGCGAAGGTCGCCATCACCACGTTCAACACGTTGGCCGAGCCCATGGATTTGGTCAGGATATCGCGCACCCCGGCCGCCTCCAGCACGGCGCGCACGCCGCCCGCGGCGATCACGCCGGTGCCGGGCGAGGCCGGCTTGAGAAAGACTTTGGCCCCGGCCACCTTGCCGAGCGCCTCATGCGGGACGGTCGTCCCGGCCAGGTTGACCACGCGCAGGTTCTTGCGGGCGCGCTCGGAGGCCTTGCGCATCGCGTCCGGGACGGCATTCGCCTTGCCCACGCCCATCCCAATGGTGCCTTTCTTGTCGCCCACCACCACGGTCACGCGGAACTGGAAGCGGCGCCCGCCCTTGACGACTTTCGCGACGCGGGCGATCTCGATCACGCGCTCTTCGAAGGCGTCCTGTTGTTCGTAATCCTGCTGTTCAGGGTTCTTGTTATATTCAGCCATATCTTCTCCACTCGGTAGGTCGGATTGGCAATCCGACCTACGCATTCAGCCTAAAATTGCAGGCCGCCTTCGCGCGCGCCCTCGGCCAGCGCCTTGACGCGGCCGGTGAAACGAAAACCGCCGCGGTCGAAGACGACCGCTTCGATGCCCTTGGCTTTGGCGCGTTGGGCCGCGGCTTCGCCGACCAGTCTGGCCTGTTCGGTCTTGTTCTTGTCTTTCATTTTCGCGCGCAGTTCCCCGTCCACCGAGGAGGCCGAAACGAGCGTGCGACCGGCCTGGTCGTCAATGATCTGGGCGTAGATCTGCGAAAGGCTGCGAAAAACATTCAAACGAGGACGCTCCGCCGTTCCGGCCAGGTTCTTGCGAACCCGCGCATGACGACGAAGCCGAGCCTCGGCGCGACTCTTTTCAGCCATGAATTACTTGGCTCCTTTCCCGGCTTTTCCGGCCTTGCGGCGAATGCGCTCGCCAAGATAGTGAATGCCTTTGCCGTGATAAGGCTCGGGCGGGCGCGTCTTGCGAATATCGGCCGCGGTCTGTCCGACCACTTCCTTATCGTAGCCCATCACCTTGATCTGGCGGGTCTTCTGGTCCACCTCGAAACTGATCCCCGCAGGCGGCGGGACTTCGATGGGATGCGAGTAGCCGACGTAGAGCATCAGGCTTTTGCCGTTCATTTCGGCGCGATACCCCACGCCGTCCACTTCAAGGACAGTTTCAAAACCCTTGCTCACGCCGTGAATCATGTTCGCCAGCACGGCGCGGGTGGTGCCGTGCAAGGCGCGTTCGGCTGGGGCGTCGGAATTGCGCGTGACGGCTACCTGGCCGTTTTCCAGGCGGATGCCGATCAGCGGCGAAAACGCCCGCTGCAATTCGCCCTTCGGTCCCTTCACCTTCACGAGCGAACCCTCGATGTTTATCTGCACACCGCCGGGGACGGCGATGGGCAGGCGTCCAACGCGAGACATAATTTCGTTCCTCCTGCCTACCAGACTTTGCAAAGGATCTCGCCGCCCACCCCCAACTGACGGGCGCGCACGCCGGTCATCACGCCTTTGGGCGTGGACAGGATGGCCACCCCCAGGCCCGACAGCACCCAGGGGATATTCTGCTTGCGAGTGTAGACGCGGCGGCCGGGTTTGCTCACGCGCTCCAGGCCGGTGATGACCGGCCGGCGCTCGCGGCGCTCCCCGACGTATTTGATCTTCAGGCGCAGCGCCTTTTGCGAGGCCTTTTCACCTTCCGCCACCTCATAGCCGTCGAGGAAGCCCTCCTCTTTCAGGATGCGGGCGATCTCCACCTTGATACTGGAACTGGGCATCGCCACTTGCGCGTGCCCGGAGAGAACGGCATTGCGAATGCGCGTCAGCATATCAGCGATCGGGTCGTTTACAGACATAATCTCACCTCACCGTTACCAGGACGACTTGACCACGCCGGGGATTTTGCCCTGCAATGCCAATTCACGAAAGCAGATGCGGCACAGGCCGAATCGGCGCATGTAACCGCGCGGGCGTCCGCAACGATGGCAGCGATGGCGCACCTGCACCGCCTTACGGCGTCGAAGTTCACGATATTGCATAGCTTTCTGTGCCATAGATTACGCTTCCTTTTTACTGAACGGCATCCCAAGCAGTTGTAGCAGGGCGCGCGCCTGGTCGTCATTCTGGGCGGTCGTCACGATGGTGACTTCCATACCGCGCAGTTTGTCAATTTTGTCGTACTCGATCTCCGGGAACACCAACTGATCCTTCAATCCGAGCGTGTAATTGCCATGCCCATCGAAGGCGTTGGGCGAGACACCGCGAAAGTCGCGCACGCGCGGCAGGGTCACGTTCAACAGGCGGTCGAGAAAAGCCCACATGCGCGCCCCGCGCAGGGTCACCTTCGTGCCGATAACGCGGCCTTCGCGCAATTTGAAGTTGGCGATGCTCTTGCGCGCCCTGGTTTGGATCGGCTTTTGCCCGGTGACCGCCGCCAGGTCCGCCACGGCGTATTCCAGCGCCTTGGCGTTATCCAGCGCTTCGCCCACGCCAATATTCACGACGACTTTTCCGACGCGCGGCACCTGCATCAGGTTTCTGTAATTGAAGGCCTTTTTCAGCCCAGGCACGGCTTCGTTCCGATAACGTTCCAACAATCTGTTCATGGTTTCGCTCCGCCCGCCTAGTCAATTACGGTTTCGCACTGCTTGCAAACGCGGTGCGAACCGCTTTCGTCGCGTTGGATCGCGACGCGGGTCGTTTTACTGCACTTCGGACAAACCAGCATCACGTTGGAAATGTCCAGCGGGGCTTCGAACTTGATGCGCCCGGGGTTGATCTGCCGCCCGGCCTGCGTCTGCACCTGCTTCTGATGCTTGGTGCGGATGTTCACGCCCTGTACCACCAGGCGGCGCTCGGCCGGCAGCACGTTGATCACCTCGCCGCGCCTGCCTTTGTCCTCCAGCTTGCCGCTGATCACTTCAACGGTATCGCCTTTTTTGATCTTGACTTTCATTCCTTCGCTCCCACGCTGGCCTACAGCACTTCCGGCGCCAGCGAAACGATCTTCATGAAGCCTTTTTCGCGCAATTCGCGCGCCACCGGCCCAAAAATTCGCGTGCCTTTGGGGTTCTGCCCGTCCGCGTCCAGGATGACCGCGGCGTTATCGTCGAAGCGGATGTGCGAGCCGTCGTCGCGGCGCCATTCCTTCGCGCAGCGCACCACCACCGCGCGCACCACTTCGCTCTTCTTCACCGATCCCTGCGGCGCGGCCGACTTGACCGCCGCCACCACCACGGCGCCCACGCCGCCGTACTTGCGGGTGGAGCCGCCCAGCACGTGGATCACCTGGATCTCGCGCGCCCCGGTGTTGTCGGCCACCTTGAGAAAGGATTCCTGCTGGATCATGCCTGCTCTCCCGGTTCGCCCTGCGCTCCGGCTTCGACTTCGGGCTTTTCCTCCGCGCCGGTCAGCGTGGACTCGTCCACGTCGGCGGAGGAGACGGCTTCCACGCCCGCGTCCGCCGTGCGGACCTCGCGCTTGACCACCGTTTCGACCACCCAGCGCTTCTCGCGCGACAACGGGCGGCTTTCCACGATCTGCACCTGGTCGCCCACCTGGCAGCCGATCTCGTCGTGGGCCTTGACGCGCTTGCTGGAGTGAACCACCTTCTTGTACAGCGGGTGGCGGAAGACGCGCGTGATCTCCACCACGACCGTTTTGGTCATTTTGTTGCTGGTGACGACACCAGTCATGCGACGACGATTGTTCATGCTTCACCTTCCGCTTCCGCCTTGCGCTCGTTGAGAATGGTCATCATGCGGGCAATATCGCGGCGGAGGAGGCGCAAACGGCTGGTGTCGGTCAACTGTCCGGTCACTTGCTGAAAGCGGTATTTCATCAATTCCTCGCGGGCGTCCGCCAGTTTGGACTCGACCTCTTCGATTTTCAGATTGCGAATCTCGCTCGGCTTCATGGCTACTCTCCTGCCTCATGGCGGGCTACGATCTTGGTCTTGATGGCGAACTTATACTGGGCGCTCTTCAACGCCTGCGTCGCCACATCCTCGGGCAGGCCGCTGATCTCGAACATGATGCGGCCCGGCTTGACCACCGCCACGTAATACTCCACGTTGCCCTTGCCGGAGCCCATGCGGGTTTCGGGCGGCTTGTGGGTATACGGCTTGGCCGGGAAAATGCGGATCCAAACCTTGCCGCGCCGCTTCATTTCGCGGACGATGGCGCGGCGCGCCGCTTCGATCTGACGGGCTGTCACCCAGCCCGGTTCCAGCGCCTGCAGGCCGTACTCGCCGAACGAGACTTCCGCCCCGCGTAGGGCTTTGCCCTTCATGCGGCCGCGCATCTGCTTGCGCCACTTGACACGTTTTGGCATCAACATATCTTCTACTCCAAGAGATTAGAGATTAGAGACTAGAGATTAGATATTAGTCACTTCGCTACTCGATACTCACCACTCTCACTACTCTCTGCTCTCTACTCTTCTCTACGCACTAACGTACACGCCTTCGGTCGTCTCGGCTTTTTCTTCCGCTTCCGGCGCGCTTTCGCCCTTGTAGACCCACACCTTGACGCCGATCTGTCCGTAGGTGGTGGTGGCTTCGGCGCGGGCAAAATCAATGTTCGCCCGCAGGGTCTGCAAGGGGACGCGTCCGTCGCGCAACCAGACAGTGCGGGCCATTTCGGCTCCCGCCAGGCGCCCTGCCACTTCGATCTTGATCCCTTGCGCGCCCTGCTTCATGGCCGCCTGGATGGCGCGCTTCATGGCGCGGCGATAGGCGATGCGGCGCTCCAACTGGTCGGCAATGTTGTGGGCTACCAGCACTGCGTCCACATCCGGGATGGAAATTTCCTTGACATCCAGGTCCACCTTTCTCCCGATCAGGGTTTCCAGCGCCACGCGAATCTTCTTGACGCCCTCGCCCTTGCGGCCGATCAGAACGCCCGGCTTGGCGGTGTGGATGGAGACCTTCGTCTTGCCCGGGAAGCGCTCCACATCAATACGCGAGATGCCAGCCTTGTCGTTTTGGACGGCATCCGGCAGTTCCCGGCGCAATTTTCGAACTTCGGCATCCTTCGCCGCGCCGCCCTTGGAAACCGTTCCCTGCAACAGGGAACGGATGGCCATATCCTGGTGCAACTGGTTGCGGTATTGCGTGCCTTCGGCAAACCAGCGGCCCTGCCATTGGGTATTAATGCCCAGACGCATGCCAATCGGATGTACTTTGCGACCCATAATTTCTCCTTACGACTCGCGCTCGCGCAGGACGACCGTCACATGCGACGAGCGGCGCAGAACAGGTTTGAAGCGGCCGCGCGCCCCAAAGCGCCGCCATTTGCGTGTGGGCGCCTCATTGGCGTAGATCTGGGCCACGTATAGATCGTCGCGGCTGACGCCGAAATTCTCCTCGGCGTTTGCCACCGCCGAGGCCAGCAGTTTGCGGAGCGGGGCCGCGGGTCCCCTGGTTTCGAAGCGCAGGACTTCCAGCGCCTCGGCAGCGTCGCGTCCGCGTACCATATCCACCAGCAGGCGAACCTTCTGGGCGGAAACGGGCAGGAAACGCAGGTGTGCTTGAATGTTGTGCATGGCTGGCTCTCCTACTTCGCCGCGGCTTCCTTCGTGCTGTGCCCGCGGAAGACGCGGGTCGGCGCGAACTCGCCCAGGCGGTGGCCCACCATGTTTTCGGTGATGTAGATCGGCACGTGGCGGCGGCCGTCATGCACCGCGATGGTGTGTCCCACCATCTGCGGAAAGATGACGCTGGCGCGGCTCCAGGTGCGGAGAACCTTCTTCTCACCTTTGGCATTCATGGCCTCAATTCGGTCGAGCAGTTTGGGCTCGATGAACGGCCCTTTTTTCAATGATCGAGACATGGTTTCGTTCCTCGCTTATCGCCTAGCGGCTTTTCTTGCTGCGGCGGCGCACAATGTACTTGTCGGTTTGCTTGTTCCTGCGCGTGCGGTAACCCAGCGTGGGTTTGCCCCACGGACTGCGCGGACCGGGCTTGCCGATCGGCTGGCGTCCCTCACCGCCGCCGTGCGGATGGTCGCGCGGGGACATGGCCGAGCCGCGCACCGTCGGACGAATGCCCTTGTGACGCTTGCGTCCCGCCTTGCCCAGTTTGATGTTGCCGTGATCCAGGTTGCCGATCTGCCCGATGGTGGCATAGCAGGCCTGGCGGATCAGGCGCACCTCGCCGGACGGCATACGCACCTGGGCAAAATCGCCTTCCTTCGCCAGCAATTGCGCCGCGCCGCCCGCCGAGCGGACGAGCTGCCCGCCGCGCCCTTCCTTCAACTCGATGTTGTGGATCATCGTCCCGACCGGGATATTGGAGATCGGCAGACTGTTGCCGGCATGGATCTCGGCGTTCGGCCCGGCCATCACCGAGTCGCCCACTTTCAGTTCCAGCGGGGCCACGATGTAGCGCTTCTCTCCGTCAACGTAATGAAGGAGGGCCAAACGAGCCGTGCGGTTCGGGTCGTACTCGATTGCCGCCACCTTCGCAGGGATGCCGCGTTTCTCGCGCTTGAAATCCACGAGGCGGGCAAAGCGTTTGCTCCCGCCGCCGCGATGACGGACGGTTATGCGGCCGTACGAATTGCGCCCACCCTTCTTCCGCAAAGGCGCGAGCAGGGAGCGCTCCGGTTCGGTCTTGGTGATCTCGTCGAAAGCGTGCCCGGTCATGCCGCGCTGGCCGGGGGTCACTGGTTTGTATTTTTTGACTGCCATTACCGCACCCCTTCGAAGATTTCAAGGGTCTGGCCCAAGGCCAGTGTCACGATCGCCTTCTTGAAGCCGGGCTTGCGCACCAGCACGCGGCGGCTTCGGGCGCGGCGGCCGCGCTTGGGCGCCGCGTTCACAATATTGACGCGTTCCACGTTGACATCGTAAATGGACTCGATGGCGTCCTTGACCATGGTGCGGGTCGCGTCCGCCGAGACCTCGAACGTGTACTGGTTCAATTTACGCGTCTGGTAACCGGATTTCTCCGTGACCAGCGGGCGGCGTAAAACGTCATAGATCGTCGTCATGCTTCACTTCCTATCCAAGTTGCGTCGTCAGCGCATCCAGCGCCTTGAGCGGCAACACCAGTTTGTCGTAGCCGAGCAGGTCGCGGATATTGAGATAGCCCGCCAGCAGAACCTTCGCCTCCGGCAGGTTGGCGGTCGAGCGAACCACGCTATCGTAATCCTGGCCCTTTTCGGGCATCACCACCAACGCGCTGGACTCCCCAACCAGGCGGTTCAAGGCATCGGACATCAGGCGGGTGCGCGCTTCCTCGAGTTTGATCTCGTCCACGAGGACGACGCCCGACTCCGCGGCCTTGGCGGTCAGCGCGGACCTCAGCGCGGCCTGGCGCATCTTCTTCGGCATCTGCTGGGCGTAACTGCGCGGCCGCGGGGTGTGGACGCGTCCGCCGCCCACCCACTGCGCGGCGCGGCGCGAACCCTGGCGGGCGCGGCCGGTCCCCTTTTGTTTCCACGGCTTCTGGCCTCCGCCGGAGACTTCGCTGCGCGTCTTGGTCTTGTGCGTGCCGAGGCGAGCGTTCGCCATCTGGCGGACGTACGCCTGGTGCATCAAATCTACGTTTACTTTGGCTTCGAAGATGGCGGCGGGCAATTCCACCTGCTTCACCTTCTCGCCTTTCATGTTGAAAACGTCTGCTTTCATCGCTCATTCCCTCGCGCCTACTGCTTGCGCGCCTCCTTGATCATGATGATCCCGCCCTTGGGACCCGGCACCGCGCCGTGAAGGCCGAGCAGGTTGCGCTCCGCGTCCACCAGCACGACTTTGAGTCCCTGCACGGTGACGCGGTCATTGCCCATGTGCCCGGAGCGGCGCGTGCCTTTGTAGACGCGGCCGGGCGTGGTGGTGGCGCCGCTCGAGCCGGGCGCGCGCGTGCGGTCGGAGGCGCCGTGAGTCTTGGGTTGTCCGCTGAAATGATGGCGTTTGACCACGCCCGCGAAACCCTTGCCCTTGCTGGCGCCGATCACATCCACGCGCTCGCCGACGGCGAAGGTATCCACCGTCACCTTGTCGCCGACGTTCATATCCACCGTTTTGGCGCGAAATTCCCGCAAGAATTTCAATGGGGGAAGTTCCCTGGCCTTGAGATGCCCCAACTCGCCGCCCGACAATCGCCTGGGGTGCAGTTCGCCAAAGCCCAATTGGACCGCAGAATAGCCTTCCTTTTCGGGAACGCGCACCTGCGTAACGTAACATGGCCCAGCTTCGATGATCGTCACGGGATGCGCGACGCCTTGCTCATCGAAGACCTGGGTCATGCCGATCTTCTTTCCAATCAGCCCTTTCAACATCTCGATTTTCTCCTTCAGAAATTTTGGTGCGAGACTGTCAGCCCGGGCCGGGGCTGCATCATCTCGGAGACAGCACAGTCAATCGCCCAGTCGCGACGCGCTGCGGTTGTTGGCGTCCGCGCGCAGGACGGTTCTTGCGCTGTGTTAGTTCTATAGTCCTGTAGTTTCGTAGTCACATAGTTGCAACTGTTCGACAATTCAACTACCCAAACTACGCAACTACATAACTACATAACTACGTAACTATCAAACTAGATTTTGATCTCGATATCCACTCCCGCCGGCAGGTTGAGGCGCATGAGCATGTCAATGGTTTTCGAATCCGGGTCCAGCACGTCGATCAGGCGGTTGTGCGTGCGGATCTCGAAATGCTCGTGCGAGTCCTTGTCAATGAACGGGGAGCGCCGTATTGTAAATCGTTCCAGTTTAGTTGGCAAGGGTACGGGACCCACCACGTGCGCGCCGGAGCGTTCGGCCGTTTCGACGATCCGCTTGGCGGATTGGTCGAGAACGCGATGATCGTAAGCCTTGAGGCGGATGCGGATTTTCTGTTTCGTCATGGCTGGCCTACTCAAGGATTTTGGTGATGACGCCCGCGCCGACGGTCAGGCCGCCTTCGCGGATGGCGAATTTCGAGCCTTGCTCCAGCGCCACCGGCACGATCAA
>DAOUMJ010000158.1:0-2722 GCA_034411715.1 Anaerolineales bacterium
GATGAGGGTAGAAGGCTTGCAAGGTCTCTCGATCCTTGAAGACCAGGTCGGTGGCATACTCGGCTTGCATGAGGCTCCAATAATAGTCCAGGCGTGGCGCTGAGCCTGTCGAAGCAGGGGAAACCATCCAGCCGCGCGGTGTGTTGGTGGGCGAGAGCGCGAGGCTGGCAGGGAATCCTGTCCGAGGGGCGGAATCCACGCTGACAACCCGCCGCCGACGTGGAACGTCGGGGCTATTCCTGCGAAGGTCTTCGACATGAACACGCCGCGCCATCAGTCCGAAGGACTTTGTACGATTAGCACGGGTGATTCCATCCCCGTGCGAGTCCCATCGCCGCGCGGACGCGAATCGAGACAGGGAAACCATCCAGCCGAGCGGTGCGTTGGTTGACGAGGGCGCGCGGCTGGCAGGGAATCCTGTCCGAGGGGCGGAACCTACGCTGACAACCCGCAACGGACGTGAACGTCCGTGCTATTCCAACAAACGTCTCCGACGTGAATACGCCGCGCCAGGAGTCCGAAGGACTTTGCAGGAGTAGCACGGGTGATTCCATCCCCGTGCGAGTCCCATCGCCGCGCGGACGCGCATCGAAACGGGAAACCATCCAGCCGCGCGGTGTGCTGGTCGGCAAGAGCGCGGGGCTGGCAGGGAATCCTGTCCGAGGGGCGGAATCTACGCCGACGAACAGCAACGGACGTAAACGTCCGTGCTATTCCTGCGAACGTCTCCGACGTGACGGCGCGCTCACATTCGTTTATTCGTGACCCCCATTCGTGGATGGTTCCCTCCCGCGCCACCCGAAGGGAATGGACGGGAGTATGCCGAGGCGATTGGGATCCCCCAGTTGCGCAGCGAGTTTCTCGGGAGCGAATGAGGAACCAAGCGGCAGGACGAGGGGAACATCGCGAGGAAGGTCGGCAACTTCAGGCCAGGTTAGGTTGTCGTAGGGGAAGAATTCGGTCATCGTGAAATCTCCATGCTTGCACGGATAGGCGTGAAAAACGCGGAGAAACGAATGTCTCCGCGTTCATCCATTTACAGATTTTGCGATTTCCTATCTCTTGTGCGCCTGCGCGTAAATTCGCAAAGCCGCGGCGAGAAATTCCTCATAACGATCACCTTGCGCCTTGAACCATTGCGCCACTTCAGGTTCGACTTCCACCGTCACCGTGACTTTACCCTTCGGCATTCTCCACTTGGCGGACGTGAAGAAATCTTCGGTCAGCGGAGGGATGTCCGAAGTGTCAATCATGTCGTCAGTCATGGAGTCAAAGCGAGCCAAATTGGTTTTTGAATTCTTGTTCATATCTTTTTCGCTCATCAATTGTTGCTTTTCTAAACGAGATGATTCGGATGGTATCTTCTTCTGGTTCGGTAAAAACGATTACGACGACGCGGGTGTTGTCCAGCAGGCCGATACCGATCCAGCGGTCTTCGCCGTATTCCTTGCGCTCATCCAGGCCAACCATCATCGGGGATTCGAAGACTTTGTAGGCGTCGGCGAAGTCAAGTCCGTGTTTCTCGATACTGATTTCGTTCTTGCGCCTGTCCCAGATGAGTTTCATAGGTGCATTTTACCCCGATTTTGATTCGTAGACAGCCAGTCCGCTCCCGCGCCACCCGAAGGGAATGGACGGAAGAATGCCGAGGCGGAGGGGGTTGCCTATCGAGGCCGCGACCCGCGCGAGGTCGAAGGAGGAACCGAGAGGGAGGATGAGTGGCGTGTCGCGCGGGAGATCGGCCACCTCAGGCCAGGTTAGGTTGTCGTAGGGGAAGAATTCGGTCATTCAGGAATCCTTTCAGACACGGAAAACATGCGCGCTTGGATAAAAGCAAGCGTTTTCGCTTACTTCTTGTGCGGAATGGAATATTGCTCCACAAATTCTTTGGGGGTGAGGATGGGAATGTCCCGATGTTTTTTCAAATCCAGCAAATGAGGGTCGCCTGAAACGACACAATCGGCGTTCTCTTCCACGGCGCAGGCCAGAACAAAATCATCGTCGCGATCTGGGCTGATGGCTTTCGCGTCGGGAATCCCAGAAGCAAGGACGGCGAAGGCGCGCAGAAAATCCAACAAGGACTCGGCTTCTTCAGCGGCTTTGGGATACTTGCGAGCAATATGCCGCCGTGAGATGACTTCGCTGAATTCTTCGAGCAGGTGGACAGACGTGACCAGTTTTATCTCTTCGCGGCGAGCCGCGTCCAAAATAGAGGCGGAATAGCCCGAAGCAATCACCCCGCTAATCAAAACGTTCGTATCAAGAACGACTTTTCGCATGGTGCGCCTTGCGTACCTGCCGCGTGGCTTTGACCGCGTCTTTCATCACTTCATCTTCGCCGATGTTGGCGTACGCCTTACGAATTGACTGAACAGAGGCGGCAAACCGACGTGCAATCGCGGGGCGGTCGAGGTCTTTGTCCAGCATTCGCCAAAGCGCGACCTTTTCCTGAGAAGGTAGGCGGCGCAGAGCTTGTTTGATTTGGTCTAGAGATAAATCAACACTGACGACGTTCATTTCTACTCCTGTCTTGGCCTCCGTATTTTACCCCGAATTGTTTATCCCTGCCGCGCCACCCGAAGTGAATGGACGGGAGTATCCCGAGGCGGTTGGGATTGCCCAGCAGAGCGGGAATGAATTCCCCCCTCAGTTCATGGAAGTCGGATGAATCCGACTCGTTGCGCGAGTCCGCAGGGACTTCCACGCACTGAGCAGGCGGCTT
>DAOUMJ010000159.1:0-16694 GCA_034411715.1 Anaerolineales bacterium
TAACCGCAGAGACCGCCGAGAGCGCGGAGTTCTTCATTATCAAGTCTCTGCGTACTCTGCGATCTCGGCGGTAAATTTGCCTTTTTGCAGTAGACTCACTGATGTTACACTTTAAATGAGTTACAGACTCTTCCTCACCTCTCCCAGCGCGTCGGTCAGCCGGTCAAGGACGGCGTCCATCTGCTCCTGGGTGATGACCAGCGGCGGCTCGACGCGGATGGACTGGGCGTTCGTCAACGTGCCTGCCACGAGAACGCCGCGTTTGAACAGTCCCGCCGCGATCTTGTAGCCGATCTCGGCATTGTGGAAGTGCATCCCGATCAGCAGTCCCTTGCCGGTGACCTTTTCGAAGATCTGCGGGAACTCCGCGGCCAGTTCGTTCAATTTGCCAAGCATGTACGCGCCCTTCGTCGCGGCCTGCTCCCACAATCGGTCGCGCAGGGTGACTTGAATGGAGGCGATGGCCGCCGAGCAGGCCAGCGCGCCGCCGCCTGTGGTGGTGGTGTGCATGAACGGATTGGGATACATCATCGGCTGGAAGATCTCTTCCGTGGTGCAGACCGCGCTGATGGGCATCACGCCGCCGCCGAGCGATTTGGCGACGGTCAGGATGTCGGGCGCGACGTTCCAGTGATCTAATCCCCATAATTTGCCGGTGCGGCCCAGGCCGGTCTGCACTTCGTCGGCGATGAGCAGGACGCCGTGTTTGCGGGTGGCCTCGCGGACGCGCGGCCAGAAGTCGTCCGGCGGGACGATGGCGCCCGCCTCACCCTGGATCGGCTCGAAGATCACAGCCGCCACGCCGACGCCGACCTTCTCGCAGATCTCCAACTGCTGTTCCACCGCGCCCGCGTCGCCGAACGGGACGTGGTAAATGGGACCCGCGTACATCTGCCCGAGCGGCGCGCGGAAATCGGATTTGCCGATCATCGAAAGCGAGCCCATCGTCTTGCCGTGGAAGGCGCGCACCGCCGTGATGAAGGCCGGTCGGCCGGTGTACAGTTTGGCGATCTTGATGGCGGCTTCGTTGGCTTCCGTCCCGCTGGCGGCGAACCAACTGTACTTCAAATGACCGGGCGTGATCTCGAAAAGCAACTTCGCCAGCGCGCCGCGCAGGGGGTCTATCAATTCCTGGCTGGGCATCGGGGTGCGCTTCAATTGCGCCGCGACGGTGTTCACCACGTCGGGATGGCTCCAGCCGTGATTCATCATGCCGTAGCCGCCAAGGCAGTCAATGTACTCGCGCCCCAGCACGTCGCGAAAGACCGCGCCCGAGCCAGTCCATTCGGTGGCGGCCCACTCCCCTGCCTCGGTCACAGATTTGCGATAGTCCAGCCAGCCGCGGTTGAAATGCTCGGCGAAATTCTGCTTGGACTCTTCGATGATCGCCATGCCTTCTTCGGGCGTCAATTCCGTTTTGTGAATGATGTCCACCCAGCGGGAGGAGTAGGCGAGCGCCTGATCGTAGTTGTTCGTCATATTATTTCAAATCCTTTTCCGTTTCCGTTTTCCACGTAGTAACGACTTTAGTCGTTCAACGATTGAAATCCGTTTTCCGCGTAGTAACGACTATAGTCGTTCAACGATTGAAATCGTCACTACGTGGCGAATTAGAATTTTCGCGACCACTCCTTCGGCCAGCGTTCGATCACAACCTTTTTCTGGGTGAAGAATTCCACCGCGTCCATGCTCTGTCCGTGCATGTCGCCGAAGAACGAATCCTTCCATCCGGAAAATGGGAAGAAGGCCATCGGCGCGGCCACCCCGATATTGATCCCGACATTTCCCGCCTCCACCTCGTGACGGAACTTGCGCGCCGCCGCCCCGCTCGACGTGAACAAACTGGCCTGGTTGCCATACGCGTGACTGTTCGCCAGCGCAATCGCTTCTTCGATTGTGTCCACGTGCATCAAGCCCAGCACGGGGCCGAAAATCTCGGTCTTCCACAACTCGCTTCCCTGCTGGACGTTTGCGATGACCGTCGGCCTGACGAAGGACCCGCGCTCGCAGCCTTTGACAACCGCCCCGCGCCCGTCCACGGCCACGCTCGCTCCCTCCCTGGACCCGAGGCTGATGAGGCCTTCGACGCGCGTTTTACTCGCCTGATTGATGACCGGCCCCATCTGCACGCCCGCGTCGAGTCCATACCCGACCTTGCGCGTGGACGCCGCGTCGCAGATCATCTCGGTGAACTCGTCCCGCGCCGCGCCCACCGTCACCGCCAGCGAGACAGCCAGGCAGCGCTGTCCCGCGCACCCGAAGGCCGAATCGGCGATGATGGTCGTCGCCATGTTCATATCCGCGTCGGGCAGGACGATGACAGGATTCTTCGCCCCGCCCTGCGCCTGGACGCGCTTGCCATTGGCCGCGCCGCGGCTGTAGATGTACTTCGCCACGTTCGTCGAGCCGACAAACGTGATGGCGCGGACGGCGGGATGATCGAGAATGCCGTCCACCGCCTCCTTCGCGCCGTTGACGAGATTAATCACGCCCTTGGGGAATCCGACCTGCTCGATGAGTTTGAAGATGAACTGCATCGTCATCGGCACTTTTTCGGAGGGCTTGACGATGTACGTGTTGCCTGCCGCCAGCGCGTAGGGAAGGAACCAGAACGGAATCATGCCGGGGAAGTTGAACGGCGCAATCGTGGCGCACACCCCCACTGGCTGGCGGATCATGATCTCGTCAATGCCCGAAGCGATGTCCTCGACAAATTCGCCCTTGCCGAGATGCGGCATCCCGCAGGCCACTTCCACATTTTCGATGGCGCGTACCATTTCGGCTTTCGATTCATCGAACGTCTTGCCGCATTCGTCCGTGATGAGGCGGCCGATCTCGTCCATGTTGGATTTCATCAGGTCGCGCAGTTTGAAAAGATATTGCACGCGATCCTGGACGGGAGTCCGCCGCCAGGCGAGGAACGCGTCCGAAGCCGCGCGCGCCGCGAGGTCCACGTCCGCTTTGCCGCAGAGGGGCGTCTTCGCGATGATCTGTCCGGTAGCGGGGTTGATAACATCGAGGTATTCCCTGGCGGTAGGGGCAATCCATTCGTCGTTGATGTAGTTGAGGATATCCATGGTTACTCCAAATTAGAGGTTGGTAATTGGCTTGCCGCGTTTTGGGGATTAAAAAATTGCAATTGAATTTCGGACTATTCTGTTATATAATACCTGCATAAATCAGCCAGTCGGCTATAGGTGAAAGTCGGCTCCATGCCGTGCGCTCGAAATCCGAGCCTAGCCTATAGAGGGCTGGTTTTTTCTATATCGAACGGATTGCTGCGGCTGTACCAATTCTTCGGGTATTTGGCGGTGTCATAGCGGTCCACCAGCAGGCTGACCTTGTCCTGAACGAAACGGAAATAACGCATCTCGCGTTTTACGAAGGCGCGGTAGACAGCCCAATTCATGTAATCCACCGCTTGCAGACAGGGTTCGCCAACGGCGGTATGGGGGAAGATCCGAGTCTCGGTTGTCACCTTCTGTTTCCAGCGATTTTCAAAATTGGCAATTCCCTTCGACACGGCTCTTTCCAGTTTTTCCTGGCGAAGACGAGTCCCGCGTTGGGAGATATAAACATGGTTCACGGTGTAACGATGCAAAACATTTTCAAACAGGAGGCTTATCAGGTAATCGTAAAATTCGCTTTCATTTGCATGGAAGGAATTGCGGAAGATACGCTCCTTTTTACGGGCAACGACAAATTGCGCCTTGAAGTCGAGTGAACGCAAAACTTCGAATACATCCTGCCTCACTTCCGGGCTGTCATCTTTAGCGTGGAAGGCGATATTTGTCTTTTTCATGGAAGGGATGTCTTTGAGGTATTCATTGGCGGCAAGCCGGGCATGGAGGTTGTTCAACGCAACCCGCATGGAATGAGGATCGTCGGTTTCCACAAAACCCAAAACGAAAATGGGTGAGCATCCTTCCTGCCCGACGATCAGGTTTCCGTTGCGGTCGTAAAAAGTCGGGTCGCCTGATTCGTCCACAAAATACCAGTGTTCGCCTTCGACCGGTTTTTTCACGATTGCCCCTCCACAATCCTGATCTCCTCCTCTGTCAACCCATACAACTCATAGACCAGCGAATCAATCGCCCTGTCCGTGACCTCGATCTGCCGTTCGAGCCGTTCGTTCTCGGCGGGACTCTTCGCCGCCGCAAGCGATTTGCGCAACGCCAGCATTCCCTCGACGAGCGAGACCATTTTGTCGTGTCCCGCTTTTTCGGCGGGGTTGGAGAAATCTAGCGGGCGGATGGGGAGTTGGCGAAAATCATTCGGGTTAATATTAACATTTGGAAAATGAGCTTTATACCAAAAATTCAAAAGGCGCGAGTTGAATAGCCCAAGAATGTATCGCAGGTCATATTCTAGGTTTGTTTTGGCAATTATATTCGCCAAGTTATGAGCGTTGTAATACGCTTCGTCGTCAAAAGTGGCTATTAGACGACGTTCAAGAGATTTATTCCGCATAGCCTGGAGAAGAATTTTTGGACTAGCAAAGAATTTTTCATCTCTTGCGCACCACAGCCAAGTACCATAATTTACATATTCTCCTCCCCACTTTATTTCGTATCTGCCTATATTCTTTCCGCGTAAAAGTTTTTTCCATCCTTTTTGCGCTTTCGTCCCTGTGTACAGTGACTTTTCAGCATCTTCAGCAGTCTTGTAAAGAATAATCCCCTGACTTGATTCTGTGACTTCGCCAAGCCGCATCTTGCCAGATTCAATCTTTGCAAACAGCTGCGCTTGCCTTGGATTGGCGTGAACATTTATCTTAAAATCATCGCTTTCTTTTATGTCTCTTTGAGGTATAAAGAATGCCTCATCCCAATCGGCGTTGCTTACACGGCTTTTATCGCTTTTTGGATTCAATTTTCGAATTGCAATCTGATTTGCGAGACGTTCTTTGCCGCCGTTTCTTTGCAAGAATAAAAGCACATTGTCAACAGTTACGCCTTTGAACACCCCTTGAGGCAAATCAACGCATTCAACAATCGACGTTTGTTCTACCATGCGCCTACGCATTATAGAATAAGAATGCCCCATCATAAAAGTATTTGGAAGAATAAACCCTAACATTCCCTTATCTTTTAATAGTATTATTCCCTTGAGCGCGAAGACTTGATATACATCATAACGTTTTCCTAATTTGCCGTTCTCGCCGAAGGTTTTTATAAAATATTCTTTATTTTGTCGTTCAATATTTTCGATATTAATATACGGAGGGTTTCCAATCACCGCATCAAACCCGCCCCTCCCTGCGGTCGCAAACACATCCGGGAACTCGCGCTTCCAATCAAACGGATTCACCCTCGCTCGTTCCTCTTCATCGGGGAACATCTGCCCTTCAAAATAATCGAAACCGATGAGCGAGTTGCCGCATTTGATGTTGTTTCCCAAATCGGGCAGGACGCGTTCCATGCCGAGTCCCAACTGTCCGCTGGCGTTTTCCAGCACTTTGAGCAGAAGCGAGAGTTTGGTCACTTCCACGGCTTGCGCGTCAATGTCCACGCCGTAGATGTTGTTGAGCAGGATTTCTTTTTTCCTGGTTGTCGTCAGCCGATAGCCGTTATCAACTTTCACGATGGCTCTATTTTTCACCCACTTGTCAGGGTCATTCTCGACATACCAATCCAAATGCCAGTCCAGCAAAAATTGATACGCGCCGAGCAGGAATGTCCCCGAACCGCAGGCAGGGTCAACGATTTTGAGATTGGCGACTTCTTTCGGCGTCACGTGGGGCGGATTGACAATCCGCCCTACGGTGTTCGTCACGATGTAATCCACGATATACGTCGGCGTGTAATATACCCCTCCCGCCTTGCGGACTTCGGGCTTTTCCTCCACTTTGGCCTGGTGTCCCGCCGTGAGGCGGATCACCTTGCCCAGAAAACGTTCGTACACCTGCCCCAAAATATCCGAGGGAATGTACAAGAACGCATACGGGCTTTTCGGATAATACAAATTCGAGATGATGTCTTTCAATACCTTGTCGTCAATATCGAGCGTCAAGGTCAAGTCATCGGGTCGGCTGACCATTTCCTTCTCTTTTTTGAAATGGAACAAGCCAGAGTTGTATTTTGTGTCAGCGCGTTTGAACAACTCACACAACTCTTGATACACGTCTTCACCATTGGCAATGTCAAGCAGTTGATTCTCTGGTTCGATTCCCCGCTCTTCGCAAATCCGCAAAAAGACGGTGCGATCAATCGTCATTTGCACGGCGTAATTCAACCCCGCAATGTCAATCTCTTCATTTCTCAAGGCGATATTCTTTGCCAGCAGTTCCCGCCAGCGTTCGATTTCATGCAAAAAGGCGTCGTCAACGTCCGCCGTGCCTTTTTTGCCCTTCATCCCTTCGATGTATTTGGCGAACGAACCTTTGCGTATCGCATCGGGCGAAAAGACCGAGGCGATCTCGTCCCACCGCTCGACATACTCCTTGTAATGCACGAGCATGATTCGTCCCGCCGAAGCCTTGTCGCTGTAATTGGGTTTCGCACGGCAATCGTACACGGCAAAATGTTCGAAGTCCGTCAAAATGCTGATTGGAAGTTTTGCGCTCCAGCCGTACCTGCGGATTTGGAACGCCGCATCCTGACTGCTCTCGATCTTGACGGACGGCTTTTTCGCTTCGACCAGGAAATCGAAACTGGTCCCGGTCCGAAAGGCATAATCCGCCTTTTTGCCCTGTCCCGCCACCTCCACCGAAAACTCGTGAACGACTTCCTTGTGGGCCTCGTCATAACCTTTTTCGTTTGCCACGTCCCAACCCAACGCGGTGAAAAACTTATCCAAAAACTCGCGGCGTAACTCCGTCTCGTTCTTGCTCGAACGATACGAATCCAAATTCTGCTCGAACGTCTCGACGAGTTTGTGAATAATGTCGGGCGCGGGAATTTTGATTTGGGAGGACATGAAATCTGCTTTCAATAGTACCGCAAGATTCATCTTGCCGCGTAGTACCGCAAGATTTATCTTTTGTCCAGTCGCAACATGAATGTTGCGATACTGCTCTCTGCTCTCTGTTCCCTTCTCTCTACTTCACTTCCTTATCCATCAACTCCGCCAGACCCTCGTCTATCAGGTTCAGGCCTTCGTCAAGTTGCTCTTCCGTGATGGTGAGCGGCGGGACGATGAAGAGGATGTTCTTGAAGCCGAACACGTACACGCCGTTTTGGATGAGGAAATTCTTGAGCGGGGTCGGGTCGAGGGGCTCTTTCGTTTCGCGGTTCTTCACAAGTTCGAGCGCGGTGAAGAGACCGATGTAACGCGCGTCGCCCACGGACGGATGTTTTTGCTTGAATTCTTCGAGCCGCTGACCGAGGTACTTCCCCACTTTCTTGGCGTTCTCGAAGATCTTCTCCTCTTCATATACTTCAATCGTTGCAAGCGCGGCGGCGCAGGCAAGGGCGTGACCGTTGTACGTGAGACCCGCGTAGAGAACATGGTCATCGAAATATTTGGCAATCTTCTCACGGACGATGACCGCGCCGAGCGGGACGTATCCCGAAGTGATGCCCTTCGCGGTCGTGATCATATCGGGGACAACGCCCCAGTGATCCACCGCGAACCACTCGCCCGTCCGCCCCCAACCCGACATGACCTCGTCCGAGATGAGCAGGATGCCGTATTTGTCGCAGATCTCCCTCATGCGCGGCCAGTAGTCATCGGGCGGGATGATGAGGCCGTTGGTGCCGGTCACGCCTTCGAGGATGATGGCGGCGATCTGGTCGGGGCCTTCGTGCTGGATCACCTCTTCCACGTGACTGATACACTCGCGGTGACAGGTCTCGCGCGTCCAGCCAAAGGGACAGCGGTAGCAATACGGATCGAGGAAGTGGACCACGCCCGAAATGGCGGGCTCGGCGGGCAGGCGGCGGTAATCGCCCGTGAGGGCAATCGCGCCGTGCGTCGCGCCGTGATAGGAGCGATAGCGCGCCAGAATTTTATGTCGTCCCGTGTAGAAGCGCGCGATCTTGATGGCATTCTCGTTGGCCTCCGCGCCGCCGAGGGCGAAGAAGGTCTTCTTCAAATCGCCGGGCGTGATCTCAGCCAGTTTCTTGCCGAGCAGGCCGCGCGGCTCGGTGGCCGCGCTCGGGCTGACGAAAGTCAGTTTGGCGGCTTGCTCTTGAATGGCCTTGACGATTCTTGGGTGCTGGTGTCCCGCGTTCTGATTCACGAGTTGGGAGGCGAAATCGAGATAGCGTTTGCCGTCTGCATCGTAGAAGTAGACTCCCTCGGCGCGCGTGACTGGGATCGGCTTCAACGGTCCCTGCGCGGACCAGGAGAAGAAGGTGTATTCCTTGTTGAGGTCAATGATTTCTTGGGAGGTTAGGATCATTGGATTCTCCGTGTGACGTATACAAGTAGATACGTACAACAGGTATACAAGTACACACGTACACAAGGAACCTGTTTACCTGTGTACGTGTGTACCTGTTTACTTCTTGGCTTCCTTCACAATCTCCGCATACACATTCAGCGTCTCGTCAATATCCGCGTCGGAGTGGGAGTAGCAGAGGAACCAGGGCTCGCGGGCATCGTTATCGGGCATCACGCCGCGGTCAATGGCTTTGGCGATGAGTTCCTCATTCATGGCCTGATCGCTCTTGGCCCAGTCGCGCTGACAGGTGACCGCGTCCACGCCGATGGCAAAGGAGAACATGGCGGGGTATCCGCTGAAGACGACAGGGATGTCGTTATCTTCGAGGATCTCCTTCAACCCGTCCATGAGACGTTTGCCGCGCTGCTCGATGGTTTTGAGAATCGGTTTGGTCTGCAACAACTTCAACGTGGCATACGCGGCCGCGACGCCCGCCTTGTTGTTGGTGTACGTCCCGCCTTGCGCCACGCCGTGACCGATGATGGACATGATCTCGCGCGAGCCGCCGAACGCCGCGATAGGGTAGCCGTTGCCCAGGGCTTTGGCGTACGTCGCGAGGTCCGGCATGATGCGATGATGTTCCTGCGCGCCGCCGTTCGCGATGCGGAATCCCGTCTTCACTTCATCGAGGATGAAGACCGTCCCGTGCTTTTTGGTCTCCTCACGGACGAGTTCGAGGAAGCCAGGCTGGGGTTCGATGGCGCCGCAGTTGCCCTGACACGGCTCGGTGATGACGGCCGCGATCTGGTCGCCGTAGGAACGCATGGCGCGCTGGAATCCCTCGGCGTCGTTGAACGGCAGGGTGATGATGAACTCGCGCATGGACTTGGGAATGCCCGACGAGGACGGGATGGGAATCGGACTGCGTGCGTTGCCCATGGCCGCAATCGGCGCGTAGGTGGACCAGAGGGCGTGGTCGTGGAAACCGTGATAGTTGCCCTCGAATTTCAGGATGATGTCGCGGCCGGTGTAGGCGCGCGCCACGCGGATGGCGTGCATGGTGGCCTCGGTCCCCGAGCAGGCGAAGCGCACCATCTCCACCGCGGGACACATCGCCGCGATCATCTCGGCCACTTCCACTTCGAGTTCGCCCGTCATGGCGAAGAGCGAGCCGCGTTGAATCTCCTCGATCACTTTGGCGTCCACCTCGTCGTAGGCGTGGCCGAGGATGATGGGGCCGAACGCCATCCGATAGTCAATGAAGCGGCGGCCGTCCACGTCCCAGAGATAGGCGCCTTTGGCTTTGTCAACATAAGGAGTGAGATCCTCGCCCCAATAGCGGAAGTTCGAGTTGACGCCGAGCGGCAGAACTTTCTGCGCCCGTTTTTGCAGGGATTGGCTTTTCGGTCCAGCGAGACTCATGGTGACTCCGTTTTCACAAATTTAACCGCAGAGAACGCCGAGAGCGCGGAGTTTTTTATTTCTCTTTCTCTGCGAACTCAGCGCGCTCCGCGGTTGACGATCATTTCTTGACGATATTTTCGGGTGCGCGCCACTGGTAGACATCTTTCAGGATGAGCGGCACAATGGAGGTGGTGGTGCGCCTCACGCCCGGGACCTTGCGGACGACCTCCGTCACGAAGCGATAAATTTCGTCCGTATCCTTCGCCACCACCTGGATGCTGACGTCGTTTTCGCCGATGGAGCAGGCCACGTAAGTGACATTTCCGTACTCGGCCATTTTCTGCGCCACCTCGCGGATGCGATCCGACTCGACCTCCAGCCAGACATCCGCCTTGATGGGCAGGCCGAATGCCTCGGGGCGGACGACCGCGCTGACCTGGATCACATTCTCCTCGATCATACGCTCGATGCGATAACGCACCGCCCGCTCGGAGACATCACCCAGCCTGCGCGCGATCTCCGAGGCGGACATGCGCCCGTCCTCAAGAAGCAAATTGACAATTTTCAAGTCTATTTTGTCGGTTTCGTACATTGTTTGTCCTTATTCTTGCCGAAACAAACGAAATATACACGGAATTTTGCGGGGCGTCAAGAATTTGAGGCGGAACCGCGAAAGGCGCAAAGAGCGCGACTGACAACTCATATCCTTTTTTCATTGACGCATCCCCCCTCCGTGTGTATAATCCGCCTTCGGCTAATTTTTGAAACAGGAGTGCGACATGAGTGAAACACACGAAGCAACGTCCGTCGCGGCGTTGGAACCCAAAATGAAACTTTCCGGCAAGGTTGTGAAAACTACTCTGGCGGGGGCCTTGGTGGATGTGGGGCAGGAACTACCCGGCGTCATACACATTTCGCAAATCCAGAAGGAACCGGTCAACAAAGTGGAAGATGTGCTCAAGCCCGGTCAAAGCGTGGATGTATGGGTGAAACGGGCCAGGAAAGACCGCATCGAACTGACCATGATCGAACCGCTCGGTATGGAATGGGGTGAGATCCAGCCCGAAATGGTTGTCAAAGGAAGAGTTGTCCGACTCGAGACCTACGGCGCGTTCGTGGACTTCGGCGCGGAACGCCCCGGCATGGTGCACGTCAGCGAGCTGACGCGCGGCTACGTCAAGACCCCCGGCGAGGTCGTCAAGGAGGGAGACGAGATCGAAGCAATGGTTCTGGAAGTCAACCGCAAGAAGAAACAGATCCGACTTTCGATGAAGGCGCTCATCCCCGAAACGGCGCAGGAGGAAAAGCCCGCCCGCGGGCCGAAGAAGCCGCGCGGCGGCAAACGCGGCAGGAAACAGGAAGAAACGTTCGAGGTCGAAGAGACGCCAAAGGAACCCGAGTTGACCGCCATGCAGATCGCCTGGCAAATGGCCATGGATCGCGCCGGCGCCAAAAACAAACCGGTGAAAGTGAAGACCGTCAAAACCGCCTCCAGCGAGCAGGCCGATATCCTCTCCCGCACACTGGAAAAGCAACTTCCCACCGGCGGCTAACGACTGAAATCGTTGCTTCGTGGTTTTAATAATCACTGCCCTCGATCTTTTCGAGGGCAGTTTTGATTACTGGCTGGCTTCCAGTTCCTTGATGAACTTTTCCTTGTTGGCGGCGCGGGCCACCTTTCCGCTCGAAGTCTTCAGCACCCACTTCGGCCCCACCACGCGGACGTGCCGCACAGCGATGGCCGAATTCTTGGTCACGTACTTGCGAATCTCGTCGGCGAGGCGCTCGTGCTCGGCCTCGTCCCGGCTGTCCACCTCGGCGATGATGACCACCTCCTCCGTCCCTTGCGATTCGTCGAAGAGGCCGAAGGCCACCGTCCGTCCGGGGTGGACGCCCGGCACCTCGCAGGCCAGGGTTTCCAGGTCCTGCGGATACACGTTTTTGCCGCCCACGATAATCATATCCTTTTTGCGGCCTGCAATGAAAAATTCGCCGTTGAACATGTAACCATAATCGCCAGACATGTACCAACCGCCGGGCAGGAAGGCCTTCTTCGTAATGTCGGGACGGTTGTAATACTCGTTCAACATGCAGTTCGATTTGAGCACGATCTCGCCGATGTGACGCTCAGGCAGGTCGCGGCCCTTGCTGTCCACCACGCGCATGATGGTGTTCGGGATGGGCTGTCCGCAGGACATCATCTGGATGGAGGGGCGGCCATCGAATGCGGGGCGCGCCATCTTTTCCGATATGAACGACTCGCGGTCAATTTCCTCCACATAAGGCAGTTTGCTCAAATCGTTTTGCGTGGCCGCAAAGACGTTCTCCGCCATACCGTAGGAGGTTTGGAGCGTTTCGAGGCGCAATCCATAGGACTTGAAACGCTCGTGGAACATTTCGTGGCTTTTGAACTTGACCGGCTCGGAGGTGTTGATGCTGGCGCGCCAGGAGGAAAGGTCCACGCCCTCCAAATCGCGGTCGCGGATCTTTTGCGCGCAGAAGTTGTAGGCAAAGTTCGGCACCCAGGTAAGCGTGCCGCGGTAATCCGAAATGGCGCGCAGCATACGCCAGGGGGCGCGCACCCAATCGAAGGGCGACATCTGCACCACGGGAACGCCGCGCAGGATGGGCATCAGGAAACAAGCGATCAGCCCCATATCGTGATACAGGGGAAGCCAGGAGACGATGATATCGCCCCGCGTCAGGCGGATGGCTTCGCCGTATGCGTCCAGATGGTTGAAGACCGCGCGATGAGAGAGCGCCACCCCCTTCTGCAAGCCGGTCGAGCCGGAGGAATGTTGGAGCAGCACGATATCGGCCTCGTTGCATTTCATCCCCGGCAGCGACGACCAATCCAGCCCGTCCCGGCGCGCGATCCGATCGGTGATGAACACCTCGCGGACGGTATGCCCGCTTTCCGCCACGAGCATCTTCACGTCCGCTTCGAATTCGGGATACGTGACCAAGCCCGTCGGAAGACTGTGGGAAAACAGTGCGGCGAGGTCGGCGCGGTAGCGTTCGGGCGTCAGTTTCTCGGTCAGGAACGGCATCATGGAGGGGATGGCGCCCAGCAGCACCGCGCCCCAGAACGAGTAAACCAGATCCTTCCCATGCTGGAGGATGAGGATGACCACATCGCCCGGCCGGACGCCCGCCTCGGCGTACGCGGCGGCGTAATCGCCCGAACGCTCGATCAATTCCCGATAGGTGATCGAGAAATCGGGCTGGTTCGGGTGTTGGAGCGTGACCGACACCCGTTCCGGCTCGCGCTCGTAAAATTCTTTCAATACATCAGTAAATGTCGTCATGGCTTCTGCCTCGAGAGAATGAGGGCGGCCAGTTGCTCGATGGAATCGAAGGTGGAGGCGTTCAATTCCGAGTCGGCGATGCGGACGCCGAAGGTATCTTCAACAAACAAGGCCAGGTCCACCAGGCTGAACGAATCGATCAGGCCGCTGGAGATCAGCGCGTCCCCGGGCTGGATGACGCGCTTGGGCTGCTTGAGGATCTTCTGCGCGATGAAGTCGGCGATGGTCTGGTGCGTTTCTGCGGACATTGATGAACTCCTTTACGTAATACCCAGGTATAAGTCGTTTTACCGCTGAGAGCGCGGAGAACGCAGGGTAAAACAAGGAAAATCCCCGCGAACCCGGCGGTCTCTGCGGTAAATCGCTCCATGGTTTTCGAGGACGGCATTATGCCACAACAACGGCTTTTATGGGCAGGAAATTCATTGAACGGGATTTGTCCGCAGGTAAGCCTCCATGAAACCATCCAGGTCGCCATCCAGCACAGACTGGGCGCTGCCGCGCTCGAACTCGGTGCGATGATCCTTCACCATCTGGTACGGATGCAGGACATACGAGCGGATCTGGCTGCCCCACTCGGCCTTGGTATATTCGCCCCGAAGGATCGCAACCTCCTCATCCTTTTCCGCCTTCCTGAGTTCCAGCAGGCGGGCGCGCAGGATTCGCATGGCGAACTCACGGTTCTGCGCCTGTGAGCGTTCGTTCTGGCAGGTGACGACAATTCCAGTGGGGAGATGCGTCAGGCGGATAGCGGTGGCATTTTTCTGGACGTTCTGCCCGCCCGCGCCGGACGAGCGAAAGACATCCACCTTCAGATCGTTCGGGTCAACCTCGACCTCGGGGTCGTTCATCGCCACCTGGGGCAGAATCTCCACGAGCGCGAAGGAGGTGTGCCGCCGGTGCGCGGCGTCGAAAGGCGAGAGCCGCACGAGACGATGCACGCCCTTTTCGGAGCGCAGATACCCGAAGGCGTACTTGCCGTCCACCGCGATGGTCACAGATTTGATGCCCGCCTCCTCGCCCTCGGTGCGGTCCAGGATCTCGGTTTCGAAGCCGCGCTTCTCCGCCCAGCGCAGGTACATGCGCTCGAGCATGGCGGCCCAGTCCTGCGAATCGGTGCCGCCAGCCCCGGCGTGGATGGCGAGGATGGCGTCGTCGTCATCGTAACGGCCGGAGAACATGGCGGTGAAGGCGCGCGAGTCCACCTCGCGTTCGATGGCCTCGGTTTCGGATTCCAGGTCGGCGCGCAGGCTGGGGTCGTCGAGACGCGCCAAGTCCAACGCGTCGTGGATGCGGCGCGAGAAGGCGCGCCAATCGTCCACCTCCTCCCTCAATTTGGCGGCGGTTTTGCTGACGTGCTGCGCCGTCCCCGAATCGTTCCAAAAATCGGGCGCGGCGATTTGTTTTTCCAGTTCGAGCAATCGAGATTCTTTACCCGCGAAGTCAAAGACGCTCCAGGATTTGAGCGATGGTCTCCTGTGCGCTGGTCAAACGGTCAATCAGGTCTTGCATGGTACCTCCAGAGTTTACGACAAAATCCCTTCCACGAACGCGTCCGGGTCGAAAGGCGCCAGGTCTTCGGGCTTTTCGCCGAGACCGGCAAACAGGATCGGGATACCCAGTTCCCGTTGGATGGCGAATGCCATGCCGCCGCGCGCCGAAGAGTCCAATTTGGGAAGAATGATGCCCGTCACGTTCACGGCTTCCTTGAACTTGCGCGCCTGCTCCAGCGCGTTCTGCCCGGTGGTCGCGTCCAGCGCCAGCCAGGCGTGATGCGGCGCGCCGGGCAGGGCCTTGCCCACCACGCGATGCACCTTGCGAAGTTCCTCCATCAGGTTGAAGCGCGTCTGCAAACGGCCTGCGGTGTCAATCAGGATGACATCCACACCGCGCGAGATTCCCGACTGGACGGCGTTGAACGCCACCGCGCCGGGATCGGACTCCGCCGCGCCCGCCACCACCGGGACCTTCAGCCGCTCTCCCCAGACCTGGAGTTGGTCCACCGCCGCGGCGCGGAACGTATCCGCCGCGCCGAAGAGCACGGATTTCCCCTCGGCGAGGAATCGCGCCCCAAGTTTGGCCGCGCTGGTGGTCTTGCCCGAGCCGTTGACGCCCACGAGCAGGATGACCGTCGGGCGGGAGGAAAAGTCGAGGGCGGGCGGCTCGTCGAGGCGGGAGCGGAGTTCCGCTCGAAGGGCCGATTTAAGTTCCTCGGAGCGGAGCAGGCCGCGGTCACGCGTGAGGCGTTGAAGGGAAGCGATCACGCTGGCGGTGGTCTCGATCCCCAGGTCGGCCTGAATCAGCAGAGCTTCGAGTTCGTCCCAGGTTGCGGCGGTGATCTCGGCCGCGCCCAAAAGCGAAGCCACGCGTCCGAAGGCGGCTTTACCGGTTTTCGAGAGCCCCGCGCGCCAGCGGGATAGAATTTCAGTCATGAGAGCGTGATTATATCACGGGGTCTTTTTCCTATTTGTGATATACTCGCGCCCTGGCAACGAATAAGATGTCGCGCCAAATCGTACAAATTCACTTTGAGGTATCGATGATCGAAGAACCCATCCACGTCACTGACGACGCTTTCGAGAAGACCGTCCTGCAATCGCAATTGCCGGTGGTTGTTGATTTTTGGGCGCCGTGGTGCGGTCCCTGCAAAATGGTGGCGCCCGTGCTCGACAAACTGGCGAAGGAGAATGCCGGGAAACTTCTGGTGGCGAAAGTGAACACCGACGAGAATCCCGAATGGGCTTCCAAATTCGGCGTGCAGGGCATTCCCACGATGTTGTTCGTATCGGGGGGCAAGGTGATCCATCGCCAGGTGGGGGCGCTGCCCGAGCGCATGTTGCGGGACGTTGTAACCCAGTTCATGGAAGTGATCGCGCAGAACTGACCTCAGGAGGTTGGTATGAGCAACCGGCTGGCTTTTGCCGCGCTGACCCTGGCGCTCACGTTGAGCGCATGTATGCCGGGGCTGGCGCCGATTTCCGCCCGCGATTCGCAGGCCACGGCCATCGCCCTGGCCGGTACGCTTGCGGCGCAGACCATGGTTGCCCTGCCAACCCCAACGCAACCGCCCACGAACACGCCGCAGCCGACCGACACGCCGATCATCGCGCCCAGCGCGACGGAAACGCCCACCGAGACCGCCACCGGCGCGCCCGAGATGACCGGCACAACCAGCGTCACCCCCAGCGCGACCGTCAGCGGCAGTCCGACGGTATCGCCGACCGCGAGCGGCACGCTGGCGGCCACCCCAACGATGGGCCCCCTTATCCACGGGACCATGCCGCCCGCCGTCCCCTTCGGCTACGTGATCCTGCACAATCTCTCGGGCCGGGTGGCGTACATCGCCTTCCGCTGCGCGCTCGTCAACAGCAACCAAACCACTTTGGCGGAATACCCGGTTTATGGAAGGCACAAGATCACCCTGCCGGCCGGTCACTGTCAATACCGCGCCTGGGTGCGCGGGCAGGAATTCACTGGAGAGATCCGCATCAAACAATTCGTGGAGTACACGATCACGTTCAAACAGAAGAAGATCGTGATCGCACCGTAAGCACGCCCAAGGAGCATTTAGAGAATGAAGAAAGTTCTACCCCTGGTTTTGGGACTGGCTGTTTTACTGGCGGCCTGCGGCCCCCAGGCCGCGCCGACCATAGATG
>DAOUMJ010000160.1:0-15184 GCA_034411715.1 Anaerolineales bacterium
AATTCAACGTCTCGGTCGCGGAGATGGACAGACAGGATCAATGGCAGGAGGCGGTCATCGCGTGCGCGCTGGTCAACTCGGATTCCGTGACGATTCAACGGTCCCTGCAACGCGCGGCGAAGTGGGTGAAGGCCAATTGGACGGATGGGGACGTGATGGATGAGAAAATTGAAATAATCTAAAGGTAAACAAGTACACCCACCATTGGAGGCACATAATGAAGATCCTGATTATGGGCAGCGGCGGAGTCGGCGCGTATTACGGCGGCCTGCTCGCCAAACATGGAAACGACGTGACGTTCATCGCGCGCGGCGCTCACCTGAAGGCGTTGCGGACGAAAGGTTTGCAGATCAAAAGCGTCCACGGCGATTTCAGCGTCAGTCCCGCGCAGGCCACGGATACCCCCGCCGAGGTCGGCGTTGTGGATTTGATTCTATTCTGTGTGAAAACGTATGCGACGGACGAGGCCGCCGAAGCGATCCACCCGGCGGTGGGAGCGCAGACGGCGGTGATCAGCCTGCAAAACGGGGTGGACGCGGCGGAGCGGATCGGAAAGATCGTCGGGTTGGATCGCGTCCTCGGCGGCATGACCCAGATCTCGTCCGCGCTCGAGGCGCCAGGCGCGGTGAAGCAGGTGTCGCAGTTTCGCCGCATCGTCTTCGGAGAGCTGGATGGAGCCGTCTCGCCGCGCGCGCAGTCCATCGAAAAAACCCTCGGAGAGACGGGGATCGCCGTCGAGATCGCGCCGGACATTCGCAAAGTTTTGTGGACAAAACTGGTTTTCATTTCAGCCGCCAGCAGCTTGGGTTCGCTGACACGCCTGCCGATGGGCGACTGGCGTGAGACGCCGGAGACGCGCGCCATGATCGTCAACCTGATGAAAGAGGCGGAGGCGGTGGGACGCGCCCACGGCGTGAACCTGGATGCGGACGTGGTCGAAAAGTTGCTGGCGTTCATCGACGCGGCCGCGCCGCACATCAAGGCCTCGATGCAGCTGGATGTGGAGGCGGGACGCCAGTTCGAGTTGGAATCGATCATCGGCGTGATCGGCCGCAAGGGACGCGAGGCGGGCGTCCCCACTCCCATCGCGGATACGATCTATGCCGCATTACTTCCCCTCAATTTGAAAGCGCTGAGAGCGGGGTAGCGCGGCCGCCCGTCGAAACCACGACAAAGTTTATTGACAAATAGGAAAATACAACTAAAATAAACACCTGCCAAATCGAAGCAACAATTCGAGACAACGAGTGTTATAGAAGACTAGGAACGCCTCTCTCGGAGGGGAATTTCCCGCCGACAATGCGATCGAACTTCTTGCCGAGCCACTCTTTTCCGACTTACCGCTGGCAAAACAATATTGCCATGTGGAAGGTTGTGTCGCGTGCCGCCGCGGGGCCTTGCTTAGGCTCCCTGGCGCTTTTTGTTTTTCAGAAGAAGCCAAAATGAACGAACCCTTACTGGTTGAAATCATCGCCTACGACGCGAAGGGAAAGATCTCCACCGAGAAGAGCGGCGCCGCCCCGGGCGTCGTCCTGCCCGAAGGCTGCGGATGCGCCATCTGCGCCGCGAATCCAGCGTCTCGATGGCGGGAACAGATTTGCAAGACAAGCGAACGGAGGCAGTTCCGGAGCGCGTCGAATCCATGAAATGGGTGTTGAAACAAGCGGGCGTTACGTTAATAATTTACGGTTTCTTTGCGATGACGGTTGACTTTCATCGGATAGACTTGTAAAATAAGAAATGTTCGCGCTTTTCCCGGCGGAACGTTGACGAAATTTTCATAGCGGCCACCAAGTTTTTTCATGATATTGCATTTGCCCGCGATTTCGACACTGGAACATTCCCTCCGAACCGGCCTGCAAATGACGGAGCGGGGCGGATATCGTCTGCAACCGCATGTCGAAACGGATCGCCAGGAAATCAACAAGAAGAGGCGGCATTCACACTGCGTGTGAATGCCGCCTGGTTGTTTGCGGCAGTACGCCAAGATCTCGATTAGTTAATTACGTGTTTTCTTTAGTGGTAATGGGAACATTCCTGCGGCGGCGCTTTTCCAAAGCCTCCTCCGCGCGCCTGGCATAGAGCGACATCGGCCAGGTATCGATCACCGCATTGAATTCAATTGCCGCGCGGGCGTCCATATCCTTACGCAGGTAAGCCACGCCAAGATTGTAGTGCGCCGCCGCCTCGTATTTTGCTCCCAGCTGCCCCTGGTCCGCCTGCTTGAGCACTTCCGTGAACGTCGCTATCGACTCGTCGAGTCGGCGTTCCTGCAATTGCATGGTAGCCTGGTTGATGTTCAGCGCAAGACGGCCTGGAACATCGGGCCACAAGCGCGAGGCAAATTCATACAGTCGTTCCGCCAGATTGTACCGTCCTTGTTTTGCGAAAATATTCGCCAGGTCCACCAGGATGCGGACCCGCATGGTGAGCAAATAGAGAACAATGAGAAACACCGCCGGGTTGATGGGAAGCCCGGCAAGGGCCGTCAGGCCGCTGGCGATGATCGTAATGAGAGCGGCTTCCACCGCGAAGCGCGTGGAAAACCCCTCACGGCGAAACAGGGCCAGCCCGCTCACCAACAACGCATAGAGAAAACCGACGAGAAGAAGAAGGAATGGAAGGCTCACATCAACCTCGCGCATCGTAACCGGGATTGGATTGCATCCTATCCCAGGTTCGATAGTTTGTCAATCATTCACCCGCCAAAGGAGGCGCCTATTGCATACACAATAGCGATTTCTTCCCACCGCGACATCCTGTGGATCAATCCGCAGGCTGTCAACGCCTCAAAAAGACAATGTTATCATGAGGAGATGCAAATATGAACGCTGTTCTAACGCTGATAATCGGCGCCGTCGGGATTGCCATTGGCTATGGGTTCTATGCCAAAACGATTAACAAAAACGTAATGCAACCCGATGAAAAGAAAGCCACTCCCGCTAAAATGTATATGGATGGAGTGGATTTCACACCAGCCAATCGGAACGTCTTGTTTGGTTACCAGTTTAAATCCATTGCGGCGCTGGGACCAATCGTTGGGCCGATCGTAGCCGTGCAATGGGGTTGGTTGCCCGCGCTACTATGGGTAATCTTCGGCACGTTCTTCATCGGCTGGGTGCAGGACTACTCCAGCATTATGCTGGGTGTGCGAGAAGAGGGGCAATCCTTTGGCGCTCTGTCGTATCGCTTCGTCTCGCCCCGGGCGCGCACGATCCTGCTGACATTCATCTACTTCTACCTCCTGCTCATCATGGGCGCCTTCGGCAAGATCGTCGGCTACGACCTGATGACCAATCCCGCCGTTCCCCTAGGCGTCTTGCTGGTCATTGGCGTCGGCCTACTGGCTGGCCAGATGACCTACAAATGGAAGATGGACATCATTCTGACCAGCGTCTTGACCGTCATCCTGGCCTTTATCGGCATCTGGCTGGGCACGCTGGACGGGGTGAAAAACTTCTTCCTGGCGATCAACGGTGGCGAGACCTCCCCAGCGCTGTTCGGCACGGTCACCCAGGCACAATTCGTCTGGAGTCTGGTAGTGCTGGTGATCTGCTACTTCGGCGCGGTGCTGCCCATCTGGCGTTGGGCGCAGCCGATCAACTATGTGGCTTTCTGGATCGTCTTTCTGGGCATCCTGGGCGGCACCCTCGGCCTGCTGATCTGGCGCCCGGCCTTCCCCGCCGACTTCCCGGCCTTCACCAACTGGGGAGGCAACCTGTGCGCAACGGCCGATTGCAGCGGGCTTGAAAAACTGCCTGTCGCCCTGGGGCCTTTGTGGCCGATCCTGTTCGTGACCATCGCCTGCGGCGCGGTCTCCGGCTGGCACAGCCTGGTATCGTCCTCCGGCACGGCGCGCCAGTTGGAAAAGGAAACCGACGCCCTGTACGTCGGCGGCGGGGCCATGTTCCTGGAGATGTTCCTGGCTACGCTGTCCATCCTGACCGCCGTGGTGGGCGTGGGCGTGACCAAAGGTTTTGCCGGATACGTTGGCCTGGTGGCAGCCGGCAAGAACGCCGGGGTGTTCGCCGTCGGCCTGAGCGAGATGATGGCCCGCATCGGCGTCCCAACCTCCTTCGGCCTGCCCTACGGCTCGGTCTTCCTGACCCTGATGGCGCTGACCATCATGTATCTGGTGGTGCGCTTCATGCGCGTCGCCTCGGCCGAATTCCTGGGCGACAAAGTGGCCGTCTTCAAGAACACCACCTTCGGCACGATCGTCGCGCTACTGCTCTCGGCCCTGTTGATCTGGACCGGTTTCTGGGCGCGCATCTGGGTGCTGTTTGGGGGCGCCAACCAGTTGATGGCCGCGCTGGCTCTGCTGCTGGTCACGCTGTGGTTGATGTCCAAGGGTAAGAACTACCTGTGGACACTGATCCCCTTCCTGTTCATGTTCGTGACTACGATTGCCGCTTTGCTCATCACAGCCTACAACACCCTGAAACAGGTCTTCACCACGCCCGGCCTGGCAATTGACCTGGTCATCGGAAACATTCTGGCCGGTTTGATCGCCATTTACCTGGTGATCGCCGCCTTGATCCTGGGCTGGGATGCGTACAAGGCCTTCCAGCGCTATCGCGCCGGTGAACAGCCCGTCCCCGCTTCCTAGTCTTCCGTCAACGAGGTGCGACGCGCCTTCTGCGCGTCGCACCTCCCGCGCCAATGGAGGAGACCAACATGTCTGCAATTTATCTGGAAGTCCTTTCACTCGTACCTACCAGTTACAATCAATGCCCGCATTGCGAAACGCTGTATGGCCAATCGGGTATTGGTGAAAAGGTACATCAAGAGATCATCATGGAGGGCTATCCGTCCGACATGATGGAAGAGCATCTGCGCCTTTCGGAGTGGGTGACCGAGTTGTCCTACCGCTATGGCAATCAGATCGCCATCCGTGTCATTGACCCACAATCCGGCCTGGGACTGTGGAAGGCCTTGCGATACTGGATACGCAAATATCCGACCTTTATTGTCAACGGGAAAGAAAAGTACACCGGTTGGGAAAAAGGCGCCCTGGAAAAGATATTGCGCAATGCACTTCAGAAAGCAGAGAATTGAATGTCCCCCGTTCAAGTGGTAAACGGGCGCGAAAAAGTGGCCGGCTTGAATGCCGCCCTGCTGGAACAAGTTTTGCGATCCCAGAGCCTGTAAACGCAGGGACAAAGCCGCAAATTTCAAAAGAAGAGTCTGGTATGACAAACGAAAAAAAAAAAAAAAAACCGGGACTTCGCCAGAAAATCAAAAGTTTCTTGTATGGCATGACCGGCTATGAGATAACCCGCCTCGCGCTCAAGCGGCGCGGCAACATGGAGCAATTGTTCATCCTCGTCACGATGGGCGACCTGCTGGGTATCCCCGTTCTGTCATCCTATTACAGCCTGAGCCTGGTACCCTACCTGGCGCCCCGTCTCGGCATTTGGAAGCGGCGCATGTTGCGCGAGCGGGATCTGGTGGACGCGTTTGTGTGATGGGAGATCGCGTAACACGGATGGCGCGTTACAATCTGCCGTATGGTAAAATCCAAACGATGAACACAGGAGAAAGCATTTGACAACCGGGAATATTGCCAAGTTGTTGGGCAGCCGCTTGCTTCAACTGGGCCGCACGATTGGCGAGATGATCTATGGCGCGACTGTTTATGAGATGGTGCGCGACCTCTACAAGGAACGTTCGCACCTCGATCATTTATTCATCCTGATCGTCTTCGGCGATATTCTCGGCATCCCCGTCCTGCCGCCCTATTACAGCCTGCGCTTGCTGCCTTATGCCATGCCCAACTTCATGGGCTGGAAGCGCAGCATGCTGCGCGAACGTGATCTGACCGATCTATGCGATCAGGAAATCACTTAATCAACCTGTACTGCGACATTCATGTTGCCTGCTTTGCAAGATGAATCTCGCGGTATTGTGCAAGGCGTCGCGCTGCCCAAGCAAATCCCATAGCGCGGTCAGTACCGCAAAATTCATTTTGCGCCCACGCTGGCAAGATAAATCTTGCGGTACTGACGCAAAATCTTCGCGGTTGGCATAGTTTTCGCGGAGTAATACTATATCAAGATAAGGAGTACGTTGTAATGACAGACAAAAAAGAAAAGAAACCCAGCATGTTGGACAGTTTCAAGAGCGTCCTGTACGGCATGGCGGGACACGATATGGCTCGCTATGCCCTCAAGACACGCGGCAGTATGGAGCACCTCTTCATCCTGATTACGATGGGCGATCTGCTCGGGATCCCGATCCTGCCGCCGTATTACAGCCTGCGCCTGCTCCCTTACGTCGTTCCGCAGATCAGCACCTGGAAACGGCGCATGCTGCGCGAAAAAGACCTGACCGACGCCCTGGCCTAGGAGCAAGCCATGTCACTCCGTGAAATCTTCGAAAAGAATCCCGATCGCCGTTACATCATGTTCGGCGGCAAAGGTGGGCTGGGTAAGACCACGTTCAGCGCCGCTACTGCCTACTGGTTGGCCAGGCAGGGATACAAAGTCCTGGTCTTCTCCGTAGACCCGCAGGCCAGTCTTTCCGATATCTTCGAACAGGATATTTTTGGCAAGGGCCCGGTCGAGATCATGCCCAACCTGTACGCCCAGGAAATTGATGCCGACCAGCGCATTCGCGAATACCAGGATGAGATCCGCCAGAAGATCCTGGACATGTATGGGCTGGATGCCGTCCCCGAGGAGATCGAGAACTACATCCAGGCCGCCGCCGCCGAACCCGCCATGGAGGAAAGCGCCATCTTCGATGAGGTGGTGGACATTGTCGTCAGCGGTGAATACGACTACTATATCTACGACCTGGTGCCGCTCGGTCACGCCCTGTACTACCTGAGCATGGCTTCGGTCTACGACCAGTGGATTGATAAGATCACCGGTCTGCGCGAGGAAATGGCCGAGTACGAGCAGGTCGCAGCTGTAATGAAGCGTGACAAGGAATCAGAAGAGGACATGATCCTCAAGGAGTTGCAGTACATCAAACACCGCATCAACGCTTCCTCCAGCATCCTGACCGACAAAGAGAAGACTGCCTTCTACTTCGTGCTCGTACCGGAAGAGATGATCATCCTGGATACGCAAAAAGCCGCCGGGCTGTTTGCAAAATATGATGTGCCGCTCTCCGGCTACATTGTCAATCGTGTCATCCCCGAAGAGTTGGCGAAGAGCAACATCCCAGAATACTTGCGAAATCGTATGGAGATGCAGACAAAATACCTCAAAAAGATCGACCAGACATTTGGCGATGAAGTGCTAACCAATGTTCCTGAATTTGAACGTGACATAACAGGTCTGCCGATGATCGAAAAAGTTGCAAACGCCCTGTTCGAAGGGAAGAGGTAAATCATGGCCGCAATCGAAATCCCCATGAAACAATACATGGCCGACAACCCCAGCCTGAAATACATCTTCTTTGGAGGCAAGGGCGGCGTTGGGAAGACCGTGTTGGCGGGCACGGCCGCCATTTGGGCCGCCCAGCAGGGCAGGCGGACCCTGCTGGCCTCCACCAACCCGGTCCACTCGTTGAGCAGCCTGCTCGACCAGAACGTGTTCGGCAAGCCGACAGCCGTCGGCGGCGTTCCGAACCTGTGGGCGTACGAGATCGACACCAGGGAAACCATCGAAAAATCCAAGCAGGAGATTCGCGAGAAGATCGAATGGTTCCTGAAATTCGCCGACATCAAAACCAAGGCGGATGAGTTCGTCGAATCGGCCACCATGAACCCCTCCTTCGAGGAGTCGGCCATGTTCGAGAACATGATCGACCTGATGTTCAAGAATGAATACGAAGTTTACGTGTTCGATACCGCCCCCACCGCCAACGCCCGCCGACTGCTGGGCATGTCCAGCGTGTACTCGATGTGGGTCAACAAGATGGTGCAGAGCCGCGAGGAAGCCGCCACCCTGAAAGACCTGCTCTCCTACAGCAAGAAGAAGCAGGAAAAAGACCCGCTGATGGAATACCTGCTCAAATTGCGGGAGCGCATGGCAAACGCAAAAAAACTGTTGACCGACAAGGCGCTCACATCCTTCTTTTTCGTGACCCTGCCCGAGGCCCTGCCCATCGCGGTCATCACCCGCTTCATCGGCTGGTTCCACGAGTTCAACATCCCGATCGGCGGCGTGATCGTGAACATGCAGATAGACAAGAACAGCGTCAGAGAGGATTCGCCGGATTTCGTCAAGAACCGCGTCGCCATGCAAGACGCGTACATGGGTAAGATCGACCAGGAGTTCGGCAACCGGGTGCGCGCCATCCTGCCGCTTCTGGAGACCGAAGTGCGCGGCGTGGACATGCTCAATCGCATGGTCAACCTCTTGTACGGTTGACGTCCCTTCCAGCGAACAAAAATCGTCGCGACAGTATCGTCGCGACGATTTTTGAAAGAACGACAGGATTCATCCTGCCAGTTTGCTCAAGGCGGCCAGGAACTCAGCCGCCGGGCCGGATTGCATGATCGTCAAATTGACGCGCAGGAAACAATGCGGTTTGTTGCCGCGCAAAGACAGGCGAATGAGCGGCGTCCCGTAACGTTCCAGAAAGGATTGCATTTTCAGCCGAGTTCCATCCCCTTCTCCGTCAGCGACGATCCGAAGCCCGCGCGGGCCTTCGGAAACGGTCAGCGGTTTTTTGTCCGTATCCCTGAGACGGCTTTGCATCTGACGGTCGCCGCGCCGGGCGACTTCCATCTCCTGCTTCGGTTTGGATTGGAAGGTGAGCCAGAGGATCAACTCGTCGCCCCTGCCCTGCAGGCGATGGAACAGCCAGAATAACAGGTTCTCACGCGGGGTCAGCAAATAGACCGCCTCCACGCGCCGGAACGGAGGCGCGGCCTGCCTCACCTCCAGCCGCCCGCCTGTAGCCATCCCCGGCAGTTTTTCCCCCCTCGAAACCGGCCCCAGGCCCTTCAGCCCTTCATAAAGCCAGGCCAGAATCTGTTGGGCGCGTTGACGGTTAGTATAATAACCGCCAACGTAGCCGAGGATCAAAAGCGCGCAAATCCCAATCACCGCCCATTGACCAGCGTTCAATTCCATTTTCGCCTCCAACCGATCGTCCCCGCCGGGGAAATCCGCGCAGGGAAAGAATAGGCAAAGTGTAGCCGAGAAAAAGAGTCTTGTACAGCAGAAGGAGCATCGTATGGATCTGCAACTCACAAACAAAACCGTCCTCGTCACCGCCGCCTCGAAGGGACTGGGCAAGGCCGCGGCGCGCGAATTCGCCCGCGAGGGAGCGCGCGTCGCGATGTGCGCCCGCAGCGACCTGGTCGAGAGCGCGGCGAAGGAGATCGCGCGGGAAACGGGCGCGCACGTCCTTTCCCTGCGCGCCGATCTGACCCAGCCAGCCGACATCAATGCCCTGGTCGCCGACGCGATCAAGGAATTCGGGCGCATTGACGTTCTCTTCGTCAACGCCGGCGGGCCGAAGCCAGGCAACTTCCTCTCGCTTACACCCGAAGATTGGCAGGCCGCCGTCCAACTGACCGTGATGAGCGCCGTGCGCCTGTGCTACGCCGTCGTGCCGCACATGCTCCAGCAGGGCGCGGGGAGCATCGTCACCACGCAATCGGTTTCGGTCAAGCAGCCGATTGATAACCTCATCCTCTCCAACTCCCTGCGCCTGGCTGTGATCGGCCTGATGAAATCTCTGGCGAACGAACTGGGGCCGAAGGGCATCCGCGTCAATTCGATCAACCCTGCCTGGACGTGGACCGAGCGCGTCGAACAATTGATGGCCGACCGCGCCGCCCGCAGCGGGTCCACGCCCGAAGCGGAGGCCGCCAAAGTCGCCAGCGACGTGCCGCTCGGCCGCATGGGCACCGTGGACGAATTCGCCCGCGCCGCCGTCTGGCTGGCCTCGCCCGCCGCCTCGTTCATCCACGGCCACGCGCTGATGTTCGACGGCGGGGCGGTCAAGGCCGCGTTGTAACGTACCGCGATATTCATATCGCTTGCCTGGGTGAAAGCGAGATAAATCTCGCAATACACCAAACGTCTCGGAACCAATGACGGTTTCGAGACGTTTCATTATGGTACACTTCGCCCGTTATCCCACTTTCGGAGACACTCATGACCGAACCCGTCTGCCTGAACTGCAACCGCACCGACGAACAAGTCCCGCTCTTGAACCTGACTTTCAAGGGCGAAGCGAAACACATCTGCGCGCAATGCTTCCCGATCCTGATTCACAAGATTCACCTGCTGGCCGATAAACTGCCGGGCGTGGAAATCGCCCCGCCCACTGATCACTGATTGCCGGCCCCCATGCCCAAACTCTCCCGCCTCAGCCGCAACTCCCTCATCGTCGCCTTCTTCTTCTTCCTCGACAAGATCCTGGCCTTCGTGCGGACGGGGATCATCTCGCGGCAATACTCCGACGAAGTCCACATGCTCGACACGTTCAACGCGGCCAACAACCTGCCCGACGTGCTGTTCGCGCTCATCTCGGGCGGCGCGCTGGCGATGGCCTTCATCCCGCTCCTCACCGAATATCTGACCACCAAAGACCGCGCCGCCGCCTGGGATTTGTTCTCCCGCGTCGCCAACGTGGGCTTCCTCGTCACCGGCGGGTTCGCGGTTCTCATCGCCATCTTCGCCGAACCCATCGTGGAAGCCGAGATCGGAATCGCGCCCGGCTTCGGCGCGGAGCAGCGCGCCCTGCTGGCCGAACTCATGCGCCTCAATCTCTTCGGCACGGTCATCTTCTCCATCAGCGGCCTCGTGATGGCAAGTTTGCAGGCCAACCAGCATTTCGTCCTGCCCGCCATGGCGCCCATCATGTACAACGTGGGGCAGATCATCGGCGCGGTGTTCTTCGTGCCGCTGTGGGGGATTCACGGCCTCGTCTATGGCGTCATCCTCGGCGCGGCCATGCACCTGCTCATCCAGATCCCCGCGCTGTTCAAATTCGGCTTCCGCTGGACTCCCGCCCTCGACCTGCGCCACACGGGACTCGTCGAAGCCCTCAAATTGATGGCGCCGCGTTTGCTGACGATGGGCGGGATCCAGTTCATCGTCATCGCGCGCGACAACCTGGCTTCGCGCCTCGACCAGGTGGGCGCGGTGACCTCGCTCACCTACGGCTGGATGATCATGCAAGTGCCGGAAACCATCCTCGGGACGGCTATCGCCACCGCCATGCTCCCCACCCTCTCGGAGTTCGCGGCGCGCGGGACCTGGGCCGAGTTCCGCGACACGATCGAACGCGCCCTCCGCGTTTTGATCGCGCTCACCCTGCCGGTTGCGGCGGTGATGGCCGCGGGCATCACACCGCTGGTGCGCGCGGTCTTCGGCTTCGACGAGGCCATGTCCCAACTTTTAACATGGACGACGCGCGCCTACCTCCTCACGCTGACGGGCTACGTCATTCACGAGGTGGCCGTACGTTCGTTCTATGCCCGCAAGGAGCCGTGGTACCCGTTCATCGCGGTGCTGCTGCGGCTGGCGATGTTCCTCGGCATCGGCATTACCGGCGTGACGCTGTTCCGTGAGATCGGCGCGCCCCTCATTGCCTTTGCCGAGATCGCCCTGCTGTTCGAGGCCATCATCCTGTTTGGGTGGCTCTCGAAGCGCACACACGAACCCATTCGCGTGGGCGGGGCGGCAGCGCGCGGGCTGGTCGCCGCGCTCCTCGGGGCCGCGGCCGCCTACGGTCTGGCATGGGGCGTGCCGGGCGGCGCGGTCGTCACCGCGCTGCTGGGGATGTCCGTCGGCGGGGCCGTCGCGCTGGCCGTCGTCTGGCGCGATGCGCGCCTGGTGTTGAAATTGTGAGATGGAAATAAGAAATCTGGATTCTCGAAGAATCCCGTTTTCGCACGGAGTATAATAGCCGCCATGTCCGAACAACCTGAAACAAATCTCGAATCCACCCAACCGAAGCAGCCGTCCAAAAAGAAATTTCGCGTGAACTGGCGCGGCCTCCTGCTCGGCGCGCTGGGGCTGATCGTCCTGGTCGGCCTCGGCGGGCTGGGAGGCTACCGGCAGGCCGTGGGCGACCGCCTGGACACCCAGGCCACCCGCGTCACCGGCGACATCACCGAACAATACGCGCTGGCCCTGCTGGATATCGAAGCCGGGCGCTACGGCGCGGCCCAGCAGCGGCTGGAATACATCATCCAGAACAACCCGGGCTTCCCCGGCGCCAGCCAGAAACTGGCCGAGGTGATGGTGCTGGCCGCCATCCCCACCGTCACTTCCACACCCACACTGACACCCACCCCCGACCTGAGCGGCGTGGAGGAGATATTCCAACGCGCCAAACAATACCTGGATATTCAGGACTGGCCGAACGCCATCGCCAACCTCGATACCCTGCGCCGCAAGGACCCCGCCTATCGCGCCGCCGAAGTGGACGGGATGTATTACTTCGCCCTCCGCAATTACGGCTACGACCTGATCACCAAGCAGGGCAACCTGGAGGGCGGCATCTACCAGTTGACGCTTGCCGAACGCTTCGGCCCGCTCGACAGCACCGCCAACGGGCTGCGCGAGGCGGCGCGCATGTACACGCTGGCCGCCACGTTCTGGGACCTGGACTGGAGGAACGCCGTTGTTTATTTCTCGCAGGTGTACACTGCCTGGCCCCAGTTATGGGACGGCACGATGACCGCCAGCGAACGCTACCGCATCGCCTCCCTTCGGTATGGGGACGAACTCTTCGCGAAGGAACAATGGTGCGAGGCTTACGAACAGTATTACAACGCCAGCAACATCGCCGCACTGGACGCCGCTACCGCCAAGAACGCCAACCTCGCCTACAATTACTGCTTCCCGCCCACTGAAGTGGTCTTCCCGACCGATACGCCCATCGCCCCCACCCCGTAACGCGAAATTCATTTCGCATGACAAGCGCGGCTTCTCCTCCCATCTGGGCGCTGGCCCTAATCTACTGGCTGCACATGCTGGCCACCGTGGCATGGATTGGCAGCATCGTCTCCATTTCCATCCTCGTCCTGCCCGCGGCGCGCAAAAGCCTGAAACCCGCCGATCAATTGGCCTTCATCGAATCCATGCAGAAACGGCTGGAACCGCTAGCCTGGTTCAGCCTCGGCCTGCTCATCGCCACCGGGCTGTTCCAACTGAGCGCCAATCCGCACTACAACGGCTTCTTCGATGTCAGCACACAGTGGTCGCTGGCGATTCTCGTCAAGCACGGACTGGTGGGGTTGATGGTGGTCGTCAGCGCGGTGCAAACGTGGGAGGTCCTCCCCGCCATCCGTCGCACCTTGATGCGCCGCGAGAAGGGCGCGAGCGAGGAGGAGATGCTCCAATTGAAAAAGCGTGAGGAAAGACTTCTGCGGATGAATTTCATCCTCTCCATGTTGATTTTGGGCGCGACGGCGGTGGCGCGAAGCGCATAGCGTGGTGCGTAGTGCGTATTTCGTAACGGATGTTACGCAGGTTATCAGTACCGCAACATTCATGTTGCCCTGCGAAGGCAAGATAAATCTTGCGGTACTGCGTAGGTAAGTTACGTAATAACGAGACTCCTGGCGAGTCTCGTGTTTTGTCAGGCGCGCGAAATACGCAATACGTTTTAGAGGGGGATCGCCTGCCCGGCAGGCGCTCCTGTCAAATCATACATCATCGCGCCTGTGATCTTCACCGGCGTGATTTCCCCCACCCCCAATTTCCCCTCCACAAACACGTAACCGTCCACCTCGGGCGCGTCGCGATAGGAACGCCCGACCGAAATCCCGTTGTTGTACCCCTCGATCAAAACATCCAGCGTTTTGCCCACCTGCGATTGATTGATCTGGAGGGAGATGCCCTGCTGGATTTCCATGAGACGTTCGTACCGCTCCTGCTTGACCTCCGGCGGGATGGGGTCCCCGAGCGGCTCGGAACTCGTCCCCGGCTCGAACGAAAACTGGAATACGCCGGCGCGGTCGAAGCGGACCTCGCCCAGAAACTTCTCCAGCGCGCGGAACTCCTCCTCTGTTTCACCGGGATAACCGACGATAAATGTGCTCCGGATGGCGAGGCCGGGGATGCGGGCGCGCATGTTTTCCAACGTGCGATACACCCAGTCCATATTGGACGGGCGTTTCATCCGATAAAGCGTCTTTGGGTGGGCGTGCTGGAGGGGCATGTCGAGATAGGGCAGGATTTGCCTGGAAGAGGCCATCACGTCAATGAGACGGTCGGTGACGCAGCCGGGATAGGCGTACATGACGCGGATCCAATCCAGCCCCCCTCCGTCTCCCCCCATTTTTTGCGAAAATGGGGGTCGCGCCCCGGAGGGGCGAGGGGGGTCGCACACTTCCGTCACGAGGCGTTCCAACAGATTCGCCAGGCCGTCCTTCATCCCCAGGTCGTGGCCGTAATCGGTGGTATCCTGCGCGATGAGAATCAACTCGCGCACGCCCGCGTCGCGCAGGCGGCGCGCCTCGTCGAGAATGGTCTCCATCGGACGCGAGACGGCCGTCCCCTTGATGAGCGGGATGGAGCAGAACGCGCAGGGGCGGCGGCAGCCGTCGGCAATTTTGATATAGGCCGCGGCCCCGAAAACGCTCGCCCTGAGCAAAGTCGAAGGGCCCGCCCAGACGGTATCCATCTCATCGCTCCCGACAGCGGCGGAATCGGGAAGATGGTAAAGCGGCGCGGGGTGTTTGCCCTTCCGCAGTTCGCGCGCCACCTGCACGATGTCCATCCAATTGCGCGTTCCGAGAATGCCGTCCACGCCGGGAATCTCCCGCGCCACCTTCGCCCCGTGACGCTGGGTCAGGCATCCCGCCGCGATGAGCAGTTGGCCTTCGCGCTTGGCGGCGGCCAATTCCCGCAAGGTGTCCAGCGATTCCCGCCTGGCCGGGCCGATGAACCCGCAGGTGTTGACGATCAGCACCTCGGCGCGCGAGGGCTTGTCCACCGCGCGATAGCCGTCGCGAACGAGCAGTTGCGCCATCGAATCGGAATCAACGGTATTCTTGGAACAACCCAGGGAAACCAAATGAAACGTGTTCTTTGCCATAACGCTAAACTTTTCTCACTTTCTTAATATTACAGCGCAAAGTCCGACGCTAGAGAGCGTCTCTTACGCTATCGGCGTAGCGGACGTTCTCTAACGTCCGCCAACCTTGCGCTGTAATGTTAGAGACTGTTTCTTAAATCCTTTTCTGGACACGGAAGCCACGGATTTCACGGATTCGCAGAGAAAAAGCCTTTAAAAAATCCGTGTTGTCCGTGAAATC
>DAOUMJ010000161.1:0-7627 GCA_034411715.1 Anaerolineales bacterium
GTCGGGCTTGAGGATGACCTGAAATTGGGTGTGGAGTTGGAAGCGGTTGGGGTTCTCGCCGTAACGCCCGTCGTCGGGGCGCACAGACGGCTCGACGTACGCCACGTTCCACGGCTCGGGTCCAAGCACGCGCAGGAAGGTGGCAGGGTTCATCGTCCCTGCGCCGACTTGGGTGTAGTAGGGCTGGGTGATGAGACAGCCGTGGTCAGACCAGAATTGTTGGAGTTTGAGGATGATGGATTGGAAGGAGGAGGGCATAGTTATCAGTGATCAGTGTTCAGTATTCAGTTTGGTGGAGCGAGGGGATTATAACTTGAAAGAGGAAAGAGGAAAGAAAAGACGACAGCGCGGGAGGGTGGCTGTCGTCTGTGGATGGGCGGTTCACACGGAAGGGAAGATGGATTCGATTTCGAGGGTTTGGGCTACACACTTGCCTCATCCAACATGAGTATAAGACTTCTCTCATAATCTTCTCAAAAAAAACTCGGGGGATATAATGAGCCTCATCATAATCGAGTTTTGTTTGTGGGAGGAGGAGTATGGCTCACAACGCGTCTGCCAATCTGACCGAACGTGAACTTCGAATTCTCCGATTAGTTGCTCATGGATTAACGAACAGGCAAATTGCTGGCTTTCTTAAGATTAAGGAAAGAACTGTTGAATTTCATTTGGGTCAGATATTTCAAAGGCTGGAAGTTCCTTCGCGTACTGCCGCAGTATTGAAGGCAGAAAGGCTGGGATTGTTAAATAGGCGTTATCGGTAATAAGCTGAAAATCTGGGATTATTAGAAAAGTGGTATTTGCGGCTAAGGTAAGGGAGCCCAAGCACGTACTGCCCAATCTATATTCGATAATTGTACTGTTTGACATGAATCAGGGTTGATCAGAAAGTTAGTTACTTCACTACCATGTTGTACATCCGTCACCGAAACAATCAACCATTTTCCATCTGGACTCCAGGCATAAGCGCCTATTAACATTCGCCAAAAAGACGCAACCAAATGCCTCTCCGAGCCATCCAAATTGGCTATGAAGATTCCTTGTTGCTGCGCCCCTATAACACCATCATCAAAGAGAACTTTTTTGCCATCTGGCGAGGGAATAGCGGCAGGAATGTAACTGCTCGAAAAAGAAAACAGGTCTCTAGTTTCGCCGCTTGTAATGTCTACCATTTGCAAAAGCATGGGGCTTTTATAACTTGTGCGCGACACAAGCAAATGTTGTCCATCTGGCAGCCAGCCGCTGAACAAAGTTTCGTCGTCTGTTCCGTTTACTTTGTATAATCCCGTTCCATCGACATGGGAGATATAGATTCCGTCATCGCTATCGTAGGCAATTAAATCGCTGCCAGGCAACCATGAAATACGATTGGATGGCGCTTTGTTCCAAACATATTCTTTCTCTTCACCGCTATACAGATTTGTAGTATGTCCCTTATGCGCCTGCCAATCGTAATAAACGATCATCGTTCCATCGGGCGAAAAAGCGACGGCTTGCCAGGGTAACTCATTATGGTCTCGCTTTTCTCCGCCTCTCAAATCAATTGTTGCCATCGAAATACTATCTAAACTCATGAAACCGTTATCAATGAGAAGCGTTCCCGACAACTCGGTGGGTATTTCTGTTGAGATTGATTCTCGGTTCACCCAATTTTCATTCAGGAAGCAGGCATTATGAAATTCGCTATTTGCAGTCGAGGGTTGTTTGTCAATCGAAGCAGGGTCAAAGTCAACCTGCCAATTTCCCTGTATGATAAAGGAAACCAAATCAAAAGCAAACTGGTGTTTTCCTCTTGGAAACCCATCCGCATACCTGAAGAGCGTGATGATCTGCCCATCTTGAAAAACGGTATGGAAGTCGTCGCCTGAATAAGATGAAATGGCCTTATCCGAAACAAGCACCCCCCTAACCTCTGGGTCTCCAAGCATTGTAAATTCTAGGAATGGCATGCCATCTTGCATTAGCGTTTTGACGCTCGATAAGCGGACATGATGCCCCGCAAGTACAAAATCACCATTTAAAGGCCACTCCTGATTTTCCTGGGGATTATCGCCAAAATCCACTTCAAAACCAGGGCTGGATATTTGATCTCCTTCAAAATGGAAATCTGCCGATGACACGGTGAGAGTCAACATCCCTGGCGCGCCTTTTCCCTGAGTAAAAAAACTAAATTCCATTCCCGCAGACGGGTCGAGACGAAAATCCAAAGGTTCGATTGGGATTTGTTTCCCTGTTGAATCCCTCAGGATCATTTCAGATATATCAACGTTCTCCACCGACCCATTCATTGCGTCAGCCAGGTTTAAAGTCCCGTGCATGAAGTAACGATCCTGGAAAGTTGCTATTTGGTCTATGCTTATGCTGAGTTGCGGGAAGTCTTTTGGATATGGGGTTGGAGATGCGGAACTGACCACGCCTTGATTGGCAGGCAATGTCGCGGAGGGTGAAGCGACCTGTCCTTGACTGTTCTCTGAATTTATTTTTAAAAACACTGACAAAACTACAAGCAATAAGATTGTCATTGCCAATATTGCCCAGAGAATTTTTTTCAAGGAAGACTGTTTCGCGGTTGGAATGTTTTTGTTCATTTTCTATCCTATTGATTTGCGTTCCGTTTGGAAATAATGTCTCTCACAGGGTTGATTTTACATGGGTTTTAGGCCATACCCCCCTGTGGAAATCCACAGTGGTAATCCTTGTGAAGGAAACATATAATACGCCAAGGTGATTCAATCAAAAGGAGAAAATTCATATGAATAAGAAGTGGTTACATCTGACTGTAGTTCTCTTATTTCTGGTTAGCGTTTTTCTTCCAGCAACGAATGCATACGCTGCTACAGGTACATGCAGAGGAGGGCAAAGTTGTTACAATAAATTTGCAGATCAAACAACTTTCGTCAATTCAAGTGGACAAGACACTGGGATACTCTGTTCCGCTGATGCTCTGACAGTTTATTACGGCGGCGGGCCCTACTCTAAATCTGGCACCAACGGCACAGTATATGTAGAACTTCGATGGAGTAGTCGCTGTACTGCAAACTGGACACGCGGGACGATTTCAACTGCCAATTCAAACAGTAGGCAATTGGGATTAAAGGCCTCTCCGTCAAATTCTGGGTATTACACTACAAAATACACATATAGTGCTTCAGGTTATTACTCAGGATATTATGATTACACAAAGATGGTGGATGGAAGATATACCGTCACTGCTACAGCAGGTATCAATAGTACATCCTGCTCTGGCACGAATAATACAGGCTTCCCGTGCAATTACAATCCGTTGGCTTCCTACGCAGGATAAAGTTTTTTGTACAAACAGGAGACATATCATGAAGACCAAATCTTTTTCGTTCCTTGTACTGATTATTAGTTTGGGATTGTTGGCGGCCTACGGCACAAATAGGATTTTCACTTCGGCAACGACAAAAAAAAGTGATGTTAGCGTTAATCTTTTAGCAATTAGCTACACCGACGACCATATAATGGTTGAATATACAGTAGATGGCCTAATTGAAACTCCCGAAGGCACTCTTGTGGAATGTCCTGTTGGCGAGGTGTCTGTACTAAACAACAAAAGCAATAAAATTAATGGTCTGGAGAGCGACTTTATTTATTGTCGCCCTAATGGGAATAGCAGTTTTTTGGTAACTCAATTCTTCTATAATGACTTCAGTGTTGAAGAGAACAAACCTCAGAAAATAAAGATTAAAATTGGAGACGTTGACTCAACCACGATGAATGGCAAAGTTGTCCATATTGCCCCCATAGGAGATTATTACTTTGATCTCCCGCTGCAAACCGATGCAGAAAGCACTTCTTATCCAGAAGAACTCGCCGAAGCGGTAAGCGGTTTAAAGATGAAAATCAAGAGAGTCGATTTTAGCCCTTCCATGGCAAAGGTAGATGCATGTCTAACTTTACCAGATACTGGTGATTGGGTATTTGACGCTTATCTACTTGTTGGTGATCAGAAATTTCCTTTTGAATACTGGGGAATTCCTAACTTTAGAAAACAAGGAATTCTGGACACGCGAGAAAGATGTTATTTTGTAATCGTGACCAACATTCCTGACTACAAAACGTTCAGGAAGGGCGACGTGTCATTTGTCATCGAAAAAGTCTTACGAAACATTGGAGAATGTACTAATCAGGAAGGCTATTTGAAAATCCAGGATGAACTAAAGTCCTATGGAGTTGCCCCCATCGAACCCGATGCGCTGGGAAATTACTGCTTTGCGTACCAAGTAACCAGTCTTGCAGACCCAGGCGCAATTGCACACCTCAATAATTACATTCATGAAGCATTGAAAGAGGAGGTAGAAGGTCCTCTACTGATAACAGTAAAATGAAAATCACCTGATGATAATCGGGCAGGGTATGTTCTCCTGCCCGATTATCGTTTAACCCTATCCGCTTCGCGCACGGCTTTGCAGATTTCCAATTCCCAATCCTGGCCTGGGAGGATGGTTCGACAAGCTCACCACAAGGTTTCTCCTTGTCCAGCCACGCGGCCATGCCGTCTTTGGTAAGACGTTCATAGAGCGCGTGGACGTGGTCACGGTCCGCGTGGGCGTGGCATAAAAATACTTTCAGGGGGCGTTTTGCTTCGGTCATACCCGTCCCGTTTTGGTGTGGTGGAATGAAAAACGACGCGTCCACAAGGAACGCGTCGCTTCGGTCTATTTTGCTTTCTTGCTGGATTCGCGCCTCTCTCGAATCCGCTTGACGATGGCATCCAAGTCTTGATTGTCCAGCCATTCGTGGCGGTCTTTGGAATAGTCGCCATGTCCCGTTTCAAATTGCTGGAGGAAGCGAATCATACCGACAATCCCAAGTTCGCGCGCCAGCGCTTCCATGCCAGCAATGCGGATTTGTTCGAGAGACATTGTTTGTGCATTCATTAGATCATCTCCTCTACCCAGGCAAGAGGGTTCGTTACTCGTACTTTTAATCGTTTCGAGGCTCGTTTTGCCAGTTTCAGCAGGTGATCATCGGTTGATAAGAATACATCTGCTTTCGCGGTTTCGGCGCAGGCGAGATGCAAGGCGTCAAACTCCTTGAAGCCTTCCTTTTGCAACTCTCTTGATCGCGTAACTTCGGCGTCGCCAACCTCAACCATTTGCTTGATAAAGCCTGACAGCAATCTTGCGCGGCTTAATTTCTGTGTGTCGGGCGTTTGCTCGATTTCATCCACCAAGACTTCACTGCCAACCCAATCCCATTCGCCTTTTTCGATTCGAGACAGAATCGCCAAAACTGCTTCGGACTCAAGCCGAATTCTCTCTTGAGTCTGGTCGTCAAATGGACGATTGAGACAGCATGTATCGAGATAGAGTGCGGTCATTCTGATTTCCAAAAGCAATTATACCGCCCAACGCAACCACTTTCACATCGCCTTGCGAATTTCCATTTCCCAATCCTGGCCTGGGAGGAGTTTTTCTTTGTCCAGCCACGCGTCCACGCCGTCTTGAGTCAGGCAGGTGTTGTCAGTGACGGCGGTAAAAGTACCCAGAATCGCGACTTAAAAAGTCCCCTAAAACGCGTCTAAAATGTACCTTCTTTGGCCACTCGAAGGAGGTATGCCCATGATCCGCAAGGAGGATTTTGCCGTGATTCAGACCTTACATAAGCGCGGCGTCTTTCAGAAAGACATCGCCGAGGAATTGCAAGTGCACCCAAAAACCGTGAGTCGGGCGCTGAAACGTCAGGGAGCGCCGGAGCGCGAGCGGAAGAAGCGCGGCAGCCAGTTGGACGACTACCGTGACAAGATCGATCAGTTGCTATCGGAAGATGTTTGGAATGCGAAGGTGATCCTGCGCGAGATCCAGGCGGAAGGATATTGCGGAGGCTACACCATTCTGCGGACGTACATTCAGCCGAAGCGCACCTTGCGGCCCGGGCGTGCGACGGTGCGATTCGAGACCGAGCCGGGCCAGCAGATGCAGAGCGACTGGGGAGAAGTCCAGGTGGAGGTGGCTGGAGAGCCGGTCAAGGTTCACTTCATCGTGAACGAACTGGGGTACTCGCGCCGCTTCCACTTCTGGTGCGCCGAACGGGAAGATGCCGAACACACCTACGAAGGGTTGATCCGCAGTTTCGAGTACTTGGGCGGCGTGACGCGGGAAGTGTTGGTAGACAACCAAAAGAGCGCAGTGCTGCAAGCCTCGAACAGCGGCCAGCCGAAGTTCAATGAGCGTTTTGTGGACCTGGCGCTGCAGTATGGTTTCACGCCGCGGGCGTGCAGGCCGTATCGGGCGCGTACCAAGGGCAAGGATGAGCGCATGGTCGGGTACATCAAGCAACACTTCTTTGTCCGCTACCGCGCCTTCGAGAGCTGGGCGCACCTGAACCAACAGGCTGAAACCTGGTTGAGGGAAGAAGCCGATCGGCGTTTGCACGGCACGGTGAAGGAAGTGGTGGCGGAACGCTTTGAACGGGAAGCGCCCTTGCTCCACCCCCTGCCATCCATGCGCTATGACACCTCCTACTTCGAATATCGGCGGGCGGCCTGGGATGGCTTGTCAAGCGCGGAGTGAAATGTCCGCAAAAACGCGACTTAAAAAGTCCCTTTTTCCTCGGCGAAAAAGTCCGCTGGCGTTGACGGGAAAGACGGCGGATGAGATGAGTCAATGGATTGAAGCGGCGCATCGTGGCGACTACCCCCTGCAACCCGTCTACGTGGAGGATGACCAGGGGAATCGCAAGCAATTGGCGGTCGGATATGGGTTTGAACGCCTGGTCAGCGCCGAAATCATGGCTGACGACCAGGTGGAAGTGCAAGAATGGACGGAGCAGGTCTTCCTGGTATGCTCGGAAAGCTATCGACAGGTCATGCAAAAAGGGTTGGATGGGCGTCTGCAACGCGCCACAGACAAGTTGCTGGCGCTCACCCCACCCCCGGCGCGCGGCAGGCGTCAATTTCAGGAAGAAGAGGAGTTGAGAAAGGCGGCCAAGGCTATTTTGCAGGCGCACGAAGTCGAAGGATTGCTGACCTACACCTTTGAACGCCAGGAAAAACGCCAAAGCAAGTACAATGGTTTTCATCGGTTGAAGGGTGCGCCCTTGTCGCTGAATCCTTTGTTCGTCAAACGCGACGATCAGGTAGTTGGACTGATCCATTTGTTGAGTATGGCTGTACGCTTCCTGACCCTGATCGAGTTTATCGTCCGCCGCGAACTCAAGCACAACCAGGAGAAATTGACCGGGCTAATCGAAAATAATCCCAGGAAAGGAATCGATAACCCAACCACAGAAAGGTTGTTGAAACTGTTCGACAACGTCACGCTTACCATCGTGCACCTGCCCGACCAAACCATTCGCCACGTCACACCCTTGTCTTCCTTGCAGATACGCATCCTGGAATTGCTTGGACTATCGGCCTCCATATACACTCGGCTCGCCGAGAATTGAGGAAAGTCTAATGCATTTCAGCGAATGGACAGTTAGATTATTTCAATTTTCTCATCCATCACGTCCCCATCCGTCCAATTGGCCTTCACCCACTTCGCCGCGCGTTGCAGGGACTGTTGAATCGTCACGGAATCCGAGTTGACCAGCGCGCACGCGATGACCGCCTCCTGCCATTGATCCTGTCTGTCCATCTCCGCGACCGAGACGTTGAATT
>DAOUMJ010000162.1:0-5586 GCA_034411715.1 Anaerolineales bacterium
TTACCAGCAATCCACCGTCAGCGTTGTGCCGCTGCGGGCAGGAGGCGGCACACGATTGAAGATCTTGGAAGCCATGGCGCTTGGGCGACCGGTCGTTTCGACGAGTTTGGGTTGTGAAGGCCTCAAGGTTGAAGACGGCGAACACTTGCTGATCGCCGACGATCCCGGATCATTTGCAAGCCAAATTGAGCGGTTGTTGACCGATCCATCCCTGTACAACCGTATCGTCACGCGCGCCCGGTCGCTGGTCGAGTCCCAATACGACTGGGACATCATCGCCGCGCAGATGTTGAAGATTTATGACGAGTTGACATGAATCCAATAACGGAAGATCTCCCGAACATACGCGAGGGAATGCGTGTTGGCATCGTTGTTTCAGATGACCTGGATTATGGGCCGGACCTTGCCAACGCATATGCTGAGGCGGGGTTGTCTGTCACGCTGTATCTCTCCCAAAAGATCGTCCCTCTATATTTATGGGGCGAGCACAAAAATACTAGCGACACGGATACGCCTCGTTTGATCGAGGAGCTGTATCGACGCGACCTAGTCCCGCAAAACTGTCGAATACGCTTGTTCAGATTCCCGCGCAGCCGGGACCCGCGCTCCATGGTCGGGACCCGCCAACTGGCGCGGACAATCCATTCTGACGGCCTGGATGTGGTCCACATCCTCATGGGACCAGGCGAACTTTGGATCGCTGTGCTGACGCATCTTCTTCGGGACCTTCCGCTGGTTTCCACACTGATCGTTCCGCAGCCCAACCTGGGCGAAAGCCTTCCCGAGCCAATTCCCTGGCTGGTTGCAAAATTGCTCGTTTCCGGTTCGGACATGGTGATTGTCAATGGCAAAAATCAAGTTGACCTTGTAAACAAGTTGTACAACGTGCCGTACGACAGGATAGTCCACATCCCACTTGGGCCGCGGATCGCGGCCCTCAAATGGGCAGACCGTGAATGGAAAGAGGAAGCCGGTGCCATTCTCTTCCCTGGCAAGGCGCAACCGCGCAAAGGCCTTGAATACCTCATCAAGGCGCAGCCGCTCATCACGAGGCAAGTTCCTCATGCCCGGATCATAATCGCTGCTCATGGCGAGGAGATCGAGCGCTGTCGGAGAATGATCGTGGATAAGGACAAAGTGGAAATCCACGAAGGCTTCCTGACCAGCGCGGAATTGGCGGGCTTCTTCCAGCGAGCCAGCCTGGTGGCGTTGCCTTATCTTACGGCTTCGACCAGTGGATTGTTGAACACCGCCTCCGTGTTCGGCAAGCCCGTCGTCGCCTCGCGAGTCGGCTCTCTAGCGGAGTATGTGGAGGATGGCGCTACCGGCTTCCTGGTGCCTCCGGCGAATGTTGGGAGGCTGGCGGATGCAATTGTCCGCGTGCTATCTGACGATGAACTGCGTCGTCAGATGGGCGAGAATGCGAAACGCCGGGTATATGAGCATCAAGTCGCCGTTGTGCAAAGGACATTAAACGTCTATGCGCGGGCGCGAGCATTACACGGAGAAAAAGCCGAATCTGTCCCGGCTCGAACCGGCGTCAAGGAATCGCTTAAAAGGGAAAGCAGATGAATCAGATTGCCGAACGAACTTCCCTCTCAAGAAATATTGGTCCCCACCTCGCGATCGTGGGTTGCGGTGCGATCGCAGAGGACTATTACCTCCCGGCGATGAAGCGATACCCGTCTCTTTTAGCTGACACCATCCTGGTGGATTCCAACAAATCCCAGCTCGAGAAATTGGCCCAGTCCTACAGGGTCAAGAGGAGCTGCACGGATTACCATCAGATACTGGATGAGGTGGATGGCGTCATCCTGGCGCTTCCGACGGCATTGCATGAACCCATCGGATTGGATTTCCTGTCTGCGGGCGTGCCGGTATTGTGTGAAAAGCCGCTGGCGGAAAACGCCGACAAGGCGAAGCGGATGATCGAAACCGCCAAACAACGTAATGTTCCGCTGGCCGTGAATTACCTAGGGCGAGTCACGCCGCACTTTGCGCAAACAAAGAAATATCTGGAGCAAAAGACCTTCGGCAAGCTGCTGTCATTGAAATACTTGGTGGGGGAGGCGTTCAACTGGCCGACGGTCTCCGGTTTTTATTTCCTGTCCGATAAATCATCGCGCGGCATATTGCGTGACCGCGGCGCGCACGCCGTTGACCACATTTGCTGGTGGCTGGGGGGCAAGCCCACCCTGATATCGTCGAAGAACGACGCGTTCGGGGGTAGCGAGGCGGTGGCCGATGTGGAGTTCGAATACGAGGGGCGCACCGGCCGATTGAGACTCAATTGGTTTGTAGATATTCCCTCCCGCTTTACTCTCGAATGCGAGCATGCCACCATTGAGGGAGACATTTATGACTATCATCACCTCGTCATTGTCAGGGATGGACGGGCAAGCGAAATCCAATTGAAAACATCCATCCAGACCAAAACAGATATTGCGGACAGAATTATCGCGAATTTTGTGAATGTGATTCTGCATGGTACGCGTCCGCTGATCTCGGGCGCGGACGTTCTGGACTCGCTCGAATTTGTAGACGAGTGTTACCGGGCAGCAAGCCGCTTCCGAATGCCTTGGTACGACCTGGCAGAGGTGCCGAATGTCGCTTAAAGGTACCATGTTGATTACTGGCGGCGGCGGTTTCATCGGCGGATGGCTGGCGGAGACGTTGTTTCTGCACGGAGAACGGGTCCGCGTAGGCGTGCACCACTGGACCGGAGCGGTACGTCCGGCTCGATTCCCAATGGAAATCGTGCTTTGCGACATGATGAATCCTGAACAGATCGAAGCGGCGATGCAGGATATCCGCTGTGTGATCCACTGCGCACGGGGCGCGGATAACGAGATCGCTCCGGGGGCGCGCAACCTCCTCGAAGCGGCGGCCCGCCACGGGGTTGAACGATTCGTTTACGTCAGCACCACAGAGGTGTTCGGCAACCAGGTTGGGGACATTGACGAGACTGTCTCCCCGCAAAGCATGAACGATCCCTATGCGGATGGAAAGATCGAATCCGAAGGAATTTGCTGGGAATACTGTCGGAAGGGTCTGCTGGTTACAGTTGTCCGACCTCCGATTGTATATGGCCCTTACGGGAAGGTTTTCACGTCCGACATCGCCAATAAATTGGTATCCGGGAATTGGAGTGTCTATCCTGAAATCGCCGATGGGACTTGTAACCTGGTGTATGTTTCCGATCTGGTCAATGGCATTCTGCTTGCGGCGCGCTGCAATGCGGCGATCGGAGAGACGTTCATTTTGAACGGACCTGAAACAATCACCTGGAATCAATTCTTTCAAGAATTCAATGCCGCGCTCGGATTGCCGGATTTGAATATTTGCGAATCGAAGTCCGTGAAGTTGACGACCATGCTGAAAGAGCCGATCCGTTCCCTCCTGAAATACGCGCGGTACCACTACGAAAAGCCGATCAGGGCGATCGCGTCGAAACAGAGGCAGTTGAAACAAATGATGAAGTTTGTCGAGAATCGGATGAAGACCACTCTGCGGGCGCACGAGTTGCACCTCTACAGCAGAAAGGTCTCTTATTCGCACAACAAGGCGAGAGAGTTGCTGGGCTATCAACCAAAGGTGACGCTGGACGAGGGCTTAAGCCTGTGCGTCCAATGGCTCGATCAGGTCGGATGGACCGAATTGATGCGAACAAAGAGAAGCGAGTTTGCCAAGGACTGATGCGATGGGCAATCCTAAAGTCAGCGTGGTGATCGTTACATGGAACCGAAAAAAGGAGGTACTCGAGACCATCCAGTCGATTTACGATCAGGGCTATCCTGATTTCGAGATCATCGTTGTGGATAATGGCTCGCAGGATGGTACCTGCGCCGCGATTCGGCAGGCATATCCCAATGTCAGGCTGGTTGAACTGGATCGCAACCTGGGCCCTACCGGGGGGCGGAATGCTGGTTTCAGGGTTGCGCGGGGGGAGGTTGTCTTTTGCCTGGATAGCGACGCCAGCCTGGGTCACGATACACTTGGCTATGTTATCCAGAAATTCGCGCAGGACTCCCAGCTGGGTATCATCAATTCAAAGATCATCAACGCATACACAGGAGACTTCGACAAAAATGCTGGATGGGCTTATAGCGAAAAACAGCGCGCTCACAGCGATGAGGAGTTCTACACCCACAATTTTTCCGAAGCTGGGTGCGCCATTCGAAGGGAAGTTTTCGATAAGGCGGGATTATTTTGGGAAAAACTTTTCTTCGGCGGGGAGGGTGAGGAACTTGGGATACGCGTCCTCGATGCGGGATTCAGAATCCTTTATTCGCCCCATTCGCTCATCTATCATCGCGCCCCGCCTGAGAAAATGAGGCCGAATCCCTCCCGTCACTACTACAACCTCCGAAATTCGCTTTATATCTACATCGTGCATTATCCATGGTGGATGCTGGTCTGGTTCGTCCCCTTGAAAATACTGGCATGTTCGATTCAGGGACTAAGGTGGAGGAGCACCCAATGGATATTCAAGGCGTTGGCGGATACGGCTAGGGAATTCCCTGTCTTGTGGAAGGAAAGACGGCCCATACGGAATGAAACAGCCCAAGTCTATTTGCGCTTTCAAAGAGACCATGGCGCGTTGAGCTGGAAACTGAAAAATTGGTTGAAGTACAAGGCATAACAGTCGTGACTGCAGATTATTTATCCACACCTTCAGAACAAATCCTCGAAACATTCTGGGATAAACTTTCCAGAACTAAATGGGGTAGCTATATAACAGGGATTGAACGGTGTGCGATATTGAAAGCCAAGGACTTGGTTGAAAGTGAGGTTGTTCACACTGCTCTCGATGTTGGATGTGGAGGAGGACGATGGTCTAAGTTGCTCTCCGATTTCGGATGGAATCTCGTTTGCACCGATATCTGTTCATGGGAATTAGAAATTTGTCAAAAAAGAATCCCGGAGGCAGATTGTATCCTCGTTGAAAAAGGAGCTCAGTGTATCCCCTGTGAAACTTCGACCATAAGTTTGATCCTTTGTATTGAGGTGTTCTCGGTTGTGCGAAGTGAATGGTTTATCCATGAAGTCTCCCGTGTGTTGTGTCCTAATGGTGTAATAGTTGGTATTTTCGCCAATAAATGGTCACTATGGGGTTTTTATCGTCATTTTGTTGACACGATAACAAATAGTGATGACTATTATCGGGCAGTCTATCCTCGCTGGAAAACCAAATTCTGTAAACAGGGATTTAAAATAGTTTACGAGGAAGGTTTTTGCTGGTTCCCCTTTTCTCGCTCCAGTAACTCTGCGCTAATTCCCTTAGCAATACGCTTAGAGAATTATCTATGCCTTTATCGATTACCTAATGTGAGTCCTTGGGTTGCCTTTGTAGCACGAAAAGCAACTAACTAGGATTTCGTATGTAAGGATGAGGTAGTATGCACAGTGTAAACAGAATTACCCCGTTACTATTTGAAAACTATTCCTTTCAAACCATGCCCGTATTCGTCACGAGGCAAGCAGTGGAATCCTGGTAGGGTGTTACGTTTTCGCGTTTGTCGCTGATCAGCACAATTACAAAACGACGAGGAGTAGCGGCGTCTTCCAAATAAGTATTGATAGATT
>DAOUMJ010000163.1:0-8281 GCA_034411715.1 Anaerolineales bacterium
TCACCCTAACGCTCTCGTCCCTGTCAGCGTCCCCGCGGCGGTATCACCCCAAGGATACGCTGACACTACGTCCCATGCAAGGACATTCTAATAACGCAAGCCGTTGGGCGGCTATTGAATTTTGAGGGGCAAATTTCTATAATAATAAAAGGCGGTGGAATATTAATTTTGAATCACGGCTTTAGAAGTTTAGAGTCTTTTTTTGGCAAATCTATCAAACCAGAGCCGTTCAGTTGCGAAGGAGGTTTCCGATGAAAGAGAAGAATCCATGGATTGGCGGCCTCTTGAATCTACTGATTCCGGGGCTAGGTCGATTTTACGCGGGCGACAGGGCAGGCTGTGTTGTTACTCTCCTTACCTTTCCGCTTGTGCTAGCCGTATGCGCGTACTTTCCTGTGCTCCTCGTGGATTTCCTCAGGGTAAGCGATTACCCGGGTGATATTCCACAATTGAGCACGCTGCAAGGCCTCGCCGGGATTGTAATTGTGCTCTTCTGGTTGGCATTGTTCCCCAGCGGCTACTTCTTTGTAAAACGGTACAATAAGAAGCTGGCAACATCAGTACCTGAACCCGGGAGACCAACAGAGCAAGAGCACCCTGAAACCAAACTAAAGAAGCTCCAAGAGATGCTTAGCGCCGGTCTCATCACTCAGGAGGATTACGAATCGAAAAAAGCGGACATTCTCTCGAAAATGTAGGCAACATAGGCATTTTATGCCGAGTGCCGCCCAACACAGCGTCCCAAGAAACGAAAATCGGCAGGAAATCATCCCCTTGGAGCATTACGGCGATGAGACAGGTTCGATGAGCGCGCTCCCTCCCTCCGCTTCGACCGCGATCCGGGCCTTTCTGTTCGGGGGAATGAGAGTGGAACGGAAAGGGAAGTCCTGCCCGCTTCCAGCCTCCGCCGCCGCCCGCTCCCTGCTTGCCTATCTCCTCTATCATCAACAACCCCACACCCGCGCCGCGCTGACCGGTCTCTTCTGGCCCGAACTGGACGAGACGCGCGCCCGCCGCGCCCTCAGCCAGGCCCTGTGGCAGGTGCGCCGCAATTTCCCGCGCCTGCTGGAAGCCGATTCGGAAACCGTTTCCCTGTCCGAAAAAACGGCTGTTTGGGTGGACGCGCGCGCCTTCGAGCGGACGGCGAACCCCGCCCTCGATGCCGCGCCCCGCGACGAATCCGCGCGTCGAAACCTGGAGCAGGCGCTCGAACTATATCGCGCCGATTTCCTGGAGGGCGATTACCGCGATTGGGCCCTGCTCGAACGCGAGCGCCTGCGCGAACTGTACCTGCAAACCCTGGAACGACTCGAACAATTGGAAAAGGCGGCGGGACATTACGCCAAAGCCCTCGAACTCGCCCTGCGCCTGGCGCGCGCCGACCCGCTCAACGAGCCCGCGCATCGCGAGATCATACGCCTGTACCTCTTGCTCGGGCAGCCCGAAGCCGCCCTGCGGCAATTCGAATTATGCCGCCAGGCCCTCCGCCAGGAATTGAAGGCGGAGCCGGAAGCCGAAACCCTGGCGCTGTTCGAGGAGATCGGCCGCCGCGCCCAGGTTCCCCCCGCCGCGGAAGCCGCGCCAAAGGGAAGCGGAAACCTCCTCCCCGCGCCGCTGGTGGGACGCGAAGCCGACCGCGCCGCCCTGCTCCGATCCGTGGAGGGCGTCTTCGACAAACTCGGCGGACTCGTCCTGCTGGAGGGCGAAGCGGGAGTCGGCAAGACCCGCCTCTTGCAGGAAGTGGCGCGTGAAGCCGAATGGCGCGGCGCGCAGGCGCTGTGGGGACACGCCCGCGAGGCGCGCGGCCTCAAGCCCTACGCCCCCCTGGCGGAAGCCTTGCAGATGGGACTCTCGCCCCTGCGCGTGACCCAGCTCCGGCAATTCGTGGAGCCCGTCTGGTTGCAGGCCATCCTCCCGCTGCTGGCCCCGCACCCGGCCCTGCCCGCGCTCGAACCCGCCCCCTCGATGTCCCCCCAGCAGGAACAGGCGCGCCTGACCGAGGCCCTCATCCGCTTCCTCGAAAGTTGGGCGAACATCACGCCCCTCGTCCTCCTGCTCGAAGACCTGCACTGGGCCGACGCGGACACGCTCGACCTGCTCCCCACCCTGGCGCGGCGGCTGTCCACGCGCGGCATCCTCATGATTTGCTCCTATCGCGGCGAGGAGGCGCGCGCCCGCCCGCAGGTCTGGGAGGCGCTGCAGGCCGTCGGCCGCGCGAAACTGCTCGAGCGCCGCGTCCTCTCCAGGTTGGACGAGCCCGCTACGGGAGAGTTGATCCGCCGCTCGCTCGGGTTGGCGGGTCCCGCCCCGTTGTTCGAAATCCGCATCCACCGCGAGACGGACGGGAATCCGCTCTTCGTGCTGGAGACCCTGCGCGCCCTGCAAGACGAAGGTTTGCTGAAGCGCGAGCCGGGCGGCGGGTGGAGCACGCCCTGGGACGAGACCACCGCCGATTACGCCGAACTGCCCCTGCCGCCGCTGGTGGAAAAGGTCATCACCGGCCGCCTGGGACGACTGCCCGAACGATTGCGGCGCGCGCTGGACGGGATGGCCGCGCTCGGCAGCCGCTTCGATTTCACCGCCCTCGCCGCCGTCCTCGGGCCGGACGCGCCGGCCGCGCTGGACGTGACGCGGGAACTGATCCGCGGCTCGTTCCTGCGCGAGACCGCGGAAGGCTACCGCTTCGAGCACGACAAGATCCACCAGGTGGTCTACGCCGAGATCGAGGCCGGCAGGCGCGCCCAACTCCACCGCAGGATCGCGGCCCACCTTGCGGAGGCGCGTCCCGCCGACTCGGATGCCCTGGCGCACCACTCCTGGCAGGCGCAGGATTGGAAGGACGCCGCGCGCTACAACCGACTGGCCGGGGAGAACGCCCTGCGCGTCTTCGCCAACCGCGAAGCCCTGACCTGCTTCTCCCGCGCCCTCGAAGCCCTCGACCGGCTGCCGGGGCCGCGCCGCGACGAGGAACGCGCCGCCCTGCTCGAGGCCCGCGAGACGGCGGACGGGCGGCTGGGCGACCGCGCCGCCCAGAGATCCGACCTGGAGGCGCTGGACGCGCTCGCCGATTCGCCCGCGGCGCGCGTCGCCCAATCCCTGCGTTGGACGAAGTATTATGAAGTCCTCGGCGATTACCCTGCCGCGAAACTGGCGGCGCAGGCGGCTATCGAATTGGCCTCGCGGGAAAACGATCTCCCGGCCCTGACCGACGGGCAGATCGTCCTGGGGCGCATTTTGAACATGCTGGCCGACGCCGAGGGGACCGAAGCAGCCCTGGCCCGCGCCCTCGAAAACGCGCGCGCCAGCGGAAATGCCGCGCAGGAAGCCATCTGCCTGCACGCGCTCGCCCGCCTCTACTACGATCACCAGAACCGCTACGAGGAAGCCCTTTCGTGCTGCCGTGCAGCGCTGGGCATCGCCGCGGCATTGGGGGACCGGGAACTGGAAACGAATTTACGGCACATGTCGAGCAATATTCTCAGCGACCTGGGATTCCTTGACGAGGCGCGCCGGGAAAAACTGGCGGTGCTGGAGATGCGCCGCAAACTCGGCGACCGGCGCGGCGAAGCCATGATCCTTTACAGCCTTGCCATTTATTACCGTGACCGCGGCGACGACGAAACCTCCCTGAAATACGTCCGCGAATCGCTGACGATTGCCGAGGCCATTGACGACCAGCGCCTCGAAGGCTACGACCGCACCTATCTCGGCCTGCTCCTGGAAGAAAGCGATCCCGAGGAATCGCTCCGGCAATACACACGCTCGCTGGACATCCGCCGCCAGATCGGCCAGGGCGCGCTGACGGTGGATACGCTGGCCGGGTTGGCGCGCGCCTGCCTGCAACTTGGGCAGGTGGAACAGGCCAAAGCGCGCATCACGGAGGCGCTGGATTGGGTGGCGGAGCATGGCACCTTCGCCGTCGGCGATATCGGCCTGGTCTGGCTGGCGGCCCACGATGTCTTCTGCGCGGCGAAAGACCGGCGGCGGGCGCGGGGGGTCATCCAGGCGGCCTACGAAGACTTGATGTCCCGCGCCCAGACCCTGCCCGACGAGGCCAGCCGAAACAGGTTTTTCGAGGGCGTTCCCCAACACGGACGCGTCCTCGCGCTCCACCGACAACTGCACAGCCGCCGGAAAACCGTATCGCTGCCGCGCGCCGGGGACGCCGCGAAAACCGTCCGCGTGGCGTGGACGATCTCCGCCCCGGGGGACGAACTGATCACAGGGAAGGTGGAACAGCGCAGGCACCGCTTGAAACGATTATTGAAAGAAGCCGCGGAACAGGGAGGCAACCCGACCCGCCAACACCTGGCCGACGCCCTGGGCATGGGCTTGCGGACGATCGAACGGGACATGGCGGACATCGAGCGATAAATGCGTCTAAAAAGCAGGCAATCCATGGCGGCGGAGTTTTCATCAGGGAGGACTAATCTTCCGAAGTCTTGGAGACTTCGGAAGCCTGCGATATACTGAATCCATCGTATCCGTCCAACTGACAGAACCGGAGGCTGAGATGGCTGAAAGCGTCTACAAGGTCATTGAACTGGATTGAACGAACGGTTCGGCAGACCGCGCCAGTCACAACGAGCATGAAAGACTAACGATGATCACGAAACCGAAGAGGCGGCCATTGCGCATTCGGCTCTTCGGCCCTCCTGCGTTCGAAATCGAAAACGCGCCGCTCGCCCTGCCGCGGCAGAAGGTGCGCGCGCTTCTCTGCTACCTGGCGGCCTCTGTCGGGCCAATTCCTCGCGAACTCTTGTGCGACCTCTTCTGGACCGATCACGCCGAGACCGATGCCAGGCGCAATCTCACCCATCTGCTAACTCACCTGCAACGCGCCCTCCCGGATGGCGATTGGCTTGCTCGGCAGGGCGATCAGGTGGGTCTCCTTTCCGCGCGGGTCTGGGTGGATGTGCGCGCCTTCGAGCAAGGTTTGCCGCCGCGCTCGCCGCTACATGCCGCAGCAGAATCAGATTGCTTGAACCCCAAAACCCGAGCGCGTCTGGAAAGCGCCATCGCGCTTTACTGCGGCGAGTTCCTGGCTGGCTTTTCGCAGCCGGATTCTGCCGAATTCGATCTGTGGGCGACCACGCAGCGTGAAAAGTGGCGGCGCGAGTACCTGCGCGCGCTGGCGCGGCTTGCGCGAGGGTATACGGCCGCGGGCGAGTTGACGCGCGCAATTGATGCCGCCCAACGTTACCTGGCAGTGGACGATCTGGCCGAAGAAATGCACCGCCGCTTGATCGAATTGTATACGGCGGTGGGCCAGCGCGCCGACGCCCTGCGACAATACGAAACGTGCGTAACGATCCTTGAACGTGAACTCGGCGCGGATCCCCTGCCCGAGACACAGGCCGCCTTCCAGGCCGCGCAGCGCGGCGCGGTATTGCTCCCCATCCGCCCCTCCGCAACCACACCGCCCATTCCATCGTTGGAAGCGCCCCTGCTCGGGCGCGCGGAGGCCCTCGCGCTTTTGGAGGCGGCGCGCAGCGCCGTGGAGCGCGGGCATGGACGCTTCGTATTCGTGACCGGTGAAGCCGGCATCGGCAAGACGCGCCTGGCGCGCGAGTTCGCCGCGTCCTTCAGCGGGGCGAAGATTCTCACCGGGGGCGCGTTGGCGAGCGAAAGCGAGACCCCCTTCTACCCGCTCCTCGTCGCGCTGCGCTCTTTCCTTAGCATGGTTGATTGGGACGCCCTGTCAGCGCGGCTCGAGTCAGCGTGGCTGGCGGAGTGCGCGCGGCTGTTTCCCGAAATTCGCGCCCGGCGGCGTGATTTGCGCCCGCTGCCGAGCAAGGACCCGCGCAATTCGCGCGCCCGGTTGTTCGAAGCGCTGACGCGCCTGGTTCTGGCGGTCAACCCGGAAGGCTCGCTCCTTTTGTTTCTGGATGATTTGCACTGGGCGGATCATTCTACGCTGGCATGGCTTGGAACTTTCGCGCAGCGCATCGCGAATGAACGCGTTCTGGCGCTCCTTGCCTATCGCAGCGACACGGCGACTCGGGATTTGCCGGCCTTGCATGAAACGGTTGATCGAATGGGGCTGGCAAGCGGCGTGACGCTCGATCGCTTGTCGGTTCAGGAGGTAACGAAACTGATCCGGCAATTGGCGGGGCAAACCGACGGCGCCGTTCTATTCAGCCAACGCCTGCATCGGGAGACAGACGGAAACCCGTTTTTCCTGCTGGAGACGCTGCGCGCCTTGTTCGCTCAGGCCGTGCTGCGCCCGGTATCCAATGGTTGGGAAACGGACTGGGACCAGGCGACCCGCGACTATCACGAGCTGCCGCTGCCGGAAAGCGTCCGCGCCTTGCTGCGCTCGCGTTTGCGCGCCCTGACGCCGGCCGCGCGCCGGGTGGCGGATATCGCCGCGGTCGTTGGACCGAAATTCGATCCCGCCCTCGTGCAGTCTGCCAGCGGACGCTCGGAACAGGATCTGGCCGACGCGCTGGACGAGTTGGCGGCGCGCCAGATCGTTTGCGAAACCCACTCCTCTGCCTATGTCTTTACGCACGACAAACTGCAAGAAGAGGCGTACCGCGAACTGTCCTCGGCGCGGCGGCGATTGCTGCATCGCCGCGTGGGAGAGGCGCTGTCCGTTTTGGATCCGCTCGCCGTCACCGCATTGGCGCGCCATTTCGAGCAGGCAGAAGATTGGACGCGCGCGGCAACCTGCGCCTTGCAGGCCGGCGAAGCGGCGCGCGGCGTCTTTGCTCACCGCGAGGCGCGCGCGCAATTCGAACGCGCGCTCGTCCTGCTGCAATCCGCCAACCAGCCCCTGCGCGAACCCAAAGAGATCGCCGCAAACCGGCGCATGCGCATCGAGGCGTTGGAGGGACGCGGCTGGGCGCTGCGGCTGCTGGGAGAAATGGACGCGTACGCGCGCGACCTGGATGAGGCGGCCCAATTGGCGCTCCAACTCGGCGACCGCCGCCTGCAGGCCCGCGCGTGCTGGCGTCAGGCGTACGCCGCGCTTTGGTTCTGCCGCTACGACCAGGTGACGCGCGCCGCGAAGGAAGGCATCGCGCTCAGCCGCGCGCTGGGCGATCTAGAGACGGAAATGGAATGCGTCTGGACCCTGGCTTTGGCGGCGCGGGCAATTGGGGATCTCCTCCGCGCCCGCAGGGGACTCGAACGCGCCTGGAAGTATTTTTCCACACATAAACTGCCCATTGCGCAGGTGCATCTGCTCAGCAATTTGTCCACCTTGCACTTGTATGAGAAGCGATACGATCAGGCCGAGCGCGCCGCGCGGCAGGCCCTTGACTTGTGCGAGCGGGAACAACTGCCATATCATCGCCGCCTGCCCCTGGGGGATTTGGGCGCGCTGGAAGCGGAAACAGGTCAGGTGGAGCAGGCGCGCGCGCATCTCACGGAAAGCCTTGTCATCGGGCGGCAGATCGCGGATCGCACCCAGGAAATTTTTTGCCTGGGGCGACTTGGAGAACTGTGCCTGCGGCTGAAAAGCAGCGCCGATGCGCGCGAGCATTTCACCGCCGCGCTGCATCTCGCCCAATCGGTCAACTCGTGCGCGGAACAGAGTTGGCTGCATGCGGGCCTGGCAGAGACCTGCGCGCTGGAAGGCGATCTCGCGCAGGCTTGTGAGGCTGCGCGGCGGGCGCTCGCCATCGCCGAGGAATTGGGGCAAAAACGCGACCAGGCAATCGCCCAAGCGTTGTTGGAGCGGCTGACTTTGTAGTCATTTTGTAGCCACCTCTGCGCTAAACTGCTGTCGAGAACCGGACAGCAGTTTTTTTTCGAGGCGCCAATGAACCCTTCCGCTGAATATGCCTCCTTCCTCATCCGCCTGTGGCGCGAGCCATCGGCGGATAGCGAAGAAAGCATCCTATGGCACGGCGAAATTGTCCATCTGCAAAGCGGCGCGAGCCGCGCCCTGGACGACCTGGCCGCGCTCGTCGCCTTCCTGCGTGAGCAATCCGGCGACCCGCGTTTGCTCTCGGAGGCCAGCCGCGTAAAGTAAAGGAGGCGCTGTATGACGAACAAAATGTACCCCGGCGTGTTTCGAGGATCGGCGCCGCGCGCGCGCGGCGGGTGCAGCCGGGGCATCGGGCTGGGCGCGGCGTTCATCACACTGGCGATCTGCGGGATGGCGGCTTGTGTTCTGCTTCTGTTCCTTCCCAACCTGTATGACCCGCAAGGCGGCGCTGTGCCGCGCGTTCGAATCCGCGTCCCGTCCCCCGGCGCGCAGGTGCGCGCGCGGGATGGGCAGGCGGTTGTGATACAGACTTACGAGGCCAAAGGCATCACGCGTTACGAGTTG
>DAOUMJ010000164.1:0-5400 GCA_034411715.1 Anaerolineales bacterium
CGGAACACCTGAAAAAAATCTATCAGATCTTTCCCGGCGAACAAGTCCAGGTTCTTCTGACCGAAGACATGAAGGCGGATGCTCATGGCGTTTGCAACCAGATTTTTGCAAAAGCCGGTCTGCCCGCTCTTGACCGGATGGACGTTGAGCGAAAGCACAACGCGGTCGCCAACGCGCGCTCGCCTTTCTTTGCGCAGTTGTTATCACGACGTTCCTTTTTTAAAACTGCGGCAAGAAGGCTTTTGCCGGATACCGTAACGGATCAAGTCAAATCAAAGATAAGAAGATTCAACGAAGAAGAGTTTACACATCCACCACTCTCGCTGGATACGTTCAATCGGTTGACAAGGTATTTTCAGCCGTATAATCAGGAACTCGGCACATTGCTGGGAAGAGACTTAACGCATTGGAACGCTGGCAAATGATCACAAAGAATAAATTAGCCGGTTTCCTTGTTTTCGGGTGTCTGATCGGCCTCTTTGTTGTGCTGACGCAAGAATTTGCGGGAACATTGGGAAGGTGGATCAGTCTTGGCTTGGGATTTCTTTCCATTGCAATAATGGTCGCCTGGCGAAGTCCTTACTGGATATTAATGTTTCTGGTGATTTTTATCCCTTTGGAATCTTTTGCGCTCAAATTCATGCCGGGCCCCAGCCAGGTTTACCTGGCATCCCAATTCATCAGCGAATTTCTGGTTTATTTGTTGTTTGTTGTTACGCTGGCAAAAAAAATCCTGGGAAGCGGATCGCTTCGCAAGACGTTCGTTGACATTCCCTTTGCGATCTTCATTGTGGGAGCCGCAATTTCAATCATCATTAATCGGGCGCCGCCTGTCGCCAGCCTGATGAACATCCGCTCCGCCATCCGCTATCTGGCTCTGTTCTACTCAGTGAGTAACCTTGAATTGGCGCCTCTCCAGGCATCCCGATTAATGCGGGCGCTACTATTCATGGGGTTTTTGGAGATTGTCGTCGGCATTGCGCAAATTGTGGGCGGGACAAATGTTTATTCATTCTTCGCGCCCAGGCAAAGCGATGTTGAATTTCTAGGAGAGACGAGAAATTTCACCCTGGCATCGCGCGGGCGCGAGATTGGCAGTATCTTTGGCACATTGGGTGACACCCTCTTTTTTGGGTTGTTCATGTTGATTATCCTGGCTGTCTATCTTGGCCGGATTACAAGAATCACTTTTCGCAATTTGGCTGTGATCACAATTTTATTTATTGCCATCGGGTTTTCGTATTCTCGCGCCTCATTTCTGGGGGCAGTATTGATGTTGTTCCTCTGGTATATTCGATTCCATAGACCAAGGGTCACGCAGGTAATCGCCGCCGGGATTGCGCTTTCGATCATTGCGGCGGCAATGGTCCTCGTTGGCACGATCAATACCGGCGAGAGATTTGTCAATCCGCGCTTAAAACAACAAAATATTATACAAAATGTCGCAGTGGCTTTTTCCAGAGAATACATAGATGTGGCCCAGAACAATCGGCTTGGCGCGTTGCGTTGGGTGCCGCCCGCGGTGCTCCAGAATGCATTTTGGTTTGGATACGGACCAGACCAGGCGACCACCATTGAACGGTTAAACCAGACCGACGTGCCGCTCAATTATAAGATTCTCAAGGAAAGTGGATTCGAGGATGTATATTGGGTGGCGATATTGGCATACTATGGAGTAATTGGCTTATTGGCGTTCTTTGTAATCTTCCTGGGGGGGATTGTTTCAGCCTGGAACATTTACCTGCGCGCAAAACTGGCATTAACGCGAGAAGTGTCCGTCGCTGTTTCCTTAACGTGGACACTTACGCTGTTTTTATTGTTTTTTTATCGCGCCTTGGAATTTCGTGTTTACGCTTTTTTTCTATGGCTTTTGCCCGCCATAATGTTGAGTTTGCTCGCATACGAAAAACGATACCTGCCGATCAGGGAAGCGCGACATGAAACAAAAACGCAAGAAACAGATATCCCCTCTTGAATCATTCCATTTGCCGCAGTGGACGCGCTCGATTGGCAATCGGGACGACATGCGAAGCAAACCACTATGCCAGATGAGGCATTGGTAAAACCATGAAGGTCGTCCTGGCGCACAAATTCTACCGGCTGACCGGCGGGACAGAACAGTACTTTCGCGACCTGGCCGCGATCCTCGAGGGTCACGGCCATCAGACGATTCCATTTGCCCTGTCCCATCCCGCCAATCCGCCCACCCCTTATGCCAAATATTTCCTCGAGGACATTGATTACCGCTCCGCATCCGCGCTTTACCGCATCAAGAATCTCGGCCGCACCTTGTCCCGGACGCTTTACTCGATGGAAGCCCGGTGCAAAATGGATGCGCTGATCCGGGACATACAGCCGGATCTGGCGCACATCCAATCCATAGAACATCACATTTCCCCATCCATACTTCATTCTTTCAAGGCGCACAACATACCCATTGTTCAAAGCGTCAATACGTACAAGTTGATTTGCGCCTCCTATCGTCTCTATCTTCTGAAGCAGGGAGAACTATGTGAACGTTGTCTGTACGGTAAGCATTATCACGCGGCGCTGGTGCGCTGTATCAAGGGCTCCCTCCCGGCCAGCCTACTGGCTTCGGTTGAAATGTACCTCCACCAGGCAATGAAGATTTATCATCTCGTGGATCGCTTCATCGTTTCAAGCCATTTCATGCGCGAAAAACTGATCGGCGCGGGCTTCGACCCGGACAAGGTCGTCCGCCTGTTGAATCCACTTACGCTGGATGCTTACGAGCCCAACTACGAATTCGACGATTACATTTTGTATTTCGGCCGCGTGGATCCAGAAAAAGGCGTCCTGCATCTGGCAGACGCCATGCGGCGACTCCCCAAACTGAAATTGGTGGTGGTTGGAGATGGAGCCGCCCTGGAGGAGGTGGTAGAATTTACGCGCTCGCACCGAATGGGCAACGTGGAATTTGCAGGCCCGAAATGGGGAGCGGATCTGATTCCGTACCTGAAGCGGGCGCGTCTGGTGGTGGTCCCTTCAACATGGTACGAACCTTCACCCATGGTGATTTATCAATCGCTGGCAACCGGCAAGCCTGTCATCGGCGCTCGCATTGGCGGCATTCCAGATTTGATCACACCCGAAACCGGTTTGTTGTTCTCGGCCGGAGACGTTGACGATCTTGCGGCCAAGATAGGCAGCGTCGCCTTCGATGATGACCGCCTGCGCGCCATGGGACAGGCGGCTCGCGCGTGGGCCGAGCGGAATCTCGACCCGCAAGCCTACTACGACTCGATCATGGATGTCTATTCGCAGGCCCTCGAGGAAAAACGGATATGAAAGCGGTTGTGTTCGGCGGCAACGGATTCATCGGCAGTCACCTGGTTGACAGCCTGCTCGAGGAGGGTTGGCAGGTGACGGTCTTCGACCGGGTCATGGAACGTTACCGCGCGCCGTTGCCGGGTGTGGAATATACCCTCGGCGAACTCGGCAACAAGGGATTGCTCGGAACGGTACTGCGCGGCGTGGACGTGGTCTTTCACCTGGTCAGCACGACCGTCCCCCAATCTTCCAACGAGTCGCCTGCTTTCGACATTCAAAGCAACCTGGTTGAGACGATCGGCCTGCTGGATGCCTGCGTCACATGCGGGGTCAGAAAAGTGATCTTCTTCTCCTCGGGAGGCACCGTGTACGGGGTCCCCCGCTCCATGCCGGTCGGCGAAGATCATCCCACCGATCCCATCTCTTCTTATGGGATCGTCAAACTTGCGATTGAAAAATACCTTCATCTGTATTACCAGCTTCATAACCTGCCCTACACCATCCTGCGGCCTTCGAATCCGTTCGGGGCGCGGCAGAATCCCTCGGGTCAGCAGGGAGCCGTGGCGGTATTCCTGGGGCGTGTCGCCCAGGACCAGCCAATCGTTGTCTGGGGCAACGGTGAGGTCGTCCGCGATTACATTGACATCCGCGATCTCGTCCGCGCCGCGATCCTGGCGGCCGAGACAAGTACGAAGAGTCAGATATTCAATATCGGCCGCGGACAGGGCACTTCCCTCAATAACCTGATTGATATAATTCGCTCTGTCGTTGATAAGCCGGTTATAGCAATGCACATGCCCGCCAGGCCGTTCGACGTTCCCGCCATCATCCTAGATAATTCCCGCGCCCAATCGGAATTGAAGTGGAAGCCCCAGATCACCCTGGAAGATGGAATTGCCAAGACCTGGGAGTGGATGAAATCTGTCGAGTAGTCGCGTTGCGAAGAAATGGATTTTTGGCGGGTTGACATCCCACGATGATTCCCTTCATAGGAGCCAAGTTGATTGCCGAATTAAATCCGCTGTATATCAAGACTCGCCCGGGCAAAGCCATTGTCCGCATGGTCAGCCATCTTTTTTTTCAGGGACGATTTTTGACCACCGGGCATCGCTGGTTGAACCCGTTCCTGCATGCGGAGATGAAATTGATCGCGTCTTTGCCGCAATTGAAAGCGGTGGTCAAACCGATTTACATCATTGGAATGGGACGCAGTGGTTCCACCATCCTGGGAAAAGTTCTTTCCATGCACCGCGAGGTCGGTTTTTTGAACGAACCGAAAGTGATCTGGTATGCAGTGGATCACAGGGAGGATGTGAACGGTCATTTTTCCTCCGCCCCGGCCCAATATCGGTTCTCTGCCCATGATGCCACACCCGATATGAGAAAAAGGCTGGAGCGAATTTATGCCTTCTATCTGGCCGTCACCGGATCGGCCAGGATCGTTGACAAAAACCCGGAACTCGTTTTTCGTGTCCCATACGTTCGCGAATTCTTCCCGAATGCGCATTTTATTTTTCTTACCCGCAATGGCTGGGATTCCATATATTCCACCGCTGCCTGGTCGCGGCGCGCAGGCCGGCAGGTGGATGGCGTGATGGAGGACTGGTGGGGCTTGGATCGCCGCAAGTGGAAGATCATGGTGGAGGAACTGGTCGCCAGCGACCCTGACCTGTCGAAGCACAAAGCCGAGATCGCGGCATTCACGCGCCACGAGGACCTGGCGGCCGTGGAGTGGATCGTCAGCATGAGGGAGGGGTTGCGCTGGTTGAACTCCCTGCCCGAATCGGTTTACCTGATCCGATACGAAGATCTCACCGGCGACCCGGCCAACAGCCTTCCAGCGCTTCTGGATTTCTGCAAGTTGTCCCAGGATCGGGTATTCCTGGATTACGCGCAAAAGACACTGGTCGCGGGGCGGACCCACAATGCGGAGAACATCTTACCATCCTGCGTTAAACCCGCGTTTTTGGAAACGATGTCCGCGCTGGGCTATTCTCCAAAGGGCAAATAGAAAACAGACCTTTCGCTTAAATTAAAGCGACTTTCGCGAATTTCTGCCCAAAAAGCCATTTTTGCCGCTGATTTCGTCAAACCGTGGCAAAAAGCGCC
>DAOUMJ010000165.1:0-4758 GCA_034411715.1 Anaerolineales bacterium
CTAACCGCAGAGTGCGCCGAGAGCGCAGAGTTCTTCATTATCAAGTCTCTGCGTACTCTGCGGTCTCGGCGGTAAAATAACCTTTTTGCAGTAGACTCACGTATGATAATCCATGAATCTCGCTGAATCCGTTCTAAAAGGAGACCGTCTCGCGCTGGCGCGGTTGTTGACGCAGGTGGAGAACGATACCGCCGAGGGGCGCGCCGCGCTGACGGAATTGTTTCCGCACACCGGGCGGGCGCATCTCATTGGCGTGACAGGCGCGCCGGGCACGGGGAAGTCTTCGCTGGTGAATCAACTCGCTCTTCATTATCGCGGCGAAGGGAAGCGCGTGGCCATCCTGGCTGTGGACCCGTCCAGCCCGTTCACGGGGGGCGCGGTGCTGGGAGACCGCGTCCGTATGCGCGACCTGGCGGGCGACGCGGACGTGTTCATCCGCTCGATGGCCACACGCGGCTCGCTGGGCGGATTGGCGCAGTCCACGGCGGCCATGTCGCAGGTGTTCGACGCGGCGGGATACGACGCGGTGATGATCGAAACCGTCGGCGCGGGGCAGAGCGAGGTGGACATCGCCCGTCTCGCGCACACGACCATCGTGGTGGAAGCGCCCGGCCTCGGCGACGACATCCAGGCTATCAAGGCGGGCATCCTCGAGATCGCGGACGTGCTGGCGGTCAACAAGGCCGACCGCCCCGGCGTGGAAAATACCGAGAAGGCGCTGAAATCCATGCTCGAACTGGCGCATCCGACGCGGCACGTTTTTCTCCATCATGGACGCGAGATGGTTGTGGAGGCGCCCGTCCAGGCGGAAACGAAGATCTGGATCCCGCCCATCCAGCGGACGGTGGCGACGGAGGGCAGGGGCATCGTCGAACTGGCCGCGCACATCGCGGCGCACGTGGAGCATTTACGCGTCAGCGGGGAGTGGGCCGCTCGGGAGCGCGCCCGCCTCGGGTCCGAGATGGAGGCGCTGCTGCACGAAGCATTGATGACGCGTTTCCGCGCGGAAGTCCCGGATGGGAAGTTCGAGTCCGCGCTGAAGAAGGTCTACGAGCGCAGTCTCTCGCCCTGGGAGGCTGTGCAAATGCTGGTAAACGGGAGGCGCAAGTGAGCGTCATCTACGGCGAGCGCATCCGCCTGCGGGCGGTGGAGCGCGATGATGTGAAAAAGTTCCACGAATGGATCAACGATCCCGATGTGACGTTCGGCCTGGCGCTCATCCTGCCGATGTCCCTGCGCGACGAGGAGACCTGGTTCGACAACCTCGCCAACCGCCCACAGGAAGAGAGGCCGCTGGCCATCGAACTGCGCGACGGGGAGGGCTGGCGGCTGATCGGCAACAGCGGGATCTTCGGCATCGACCACGTGGCGCATTCGGGAGAGATCGGCATCATGATCGGCGACAAGTCGGCCTGGAATCAGGGACTCGGCGCCGAAGCGATGGGGCTACTCCTGCGTCACGGCTTCGAGACCCTGAACTTGAACCGCATTTTCCTGCGCGTGTACGCCGACAACCCGCGCGCCATCCGATCCTACGAGAAGGCGGGTTTCATCCACGAAGGCGCGCTGCGCGAGGCGGTATTCAAGCATGGAAAATACGAGGATGTGCATTTTATGAGCGTCCTGCGGCGGGAATGGGAAGGACGCAAAAAGGAGAATTCATGAGTCATCATGGTCACCACGAAATGAAAGTGTATGGGGATATCAAGTTGTACGCGGGGACGGGTTCGCCCGAACTGGCGCAAAAAATTTCCGAATACCTCAACAGCCCCCTGCGCGGGCGCGACGTGATCGAGTTTCCGAACGAAAACCTGTTCGTCAGACTGCACGGCAGCGTGCGCGGCCAGGACGTGTACGTCATCCAAAGCACTTCCTCGCCCGTCCATCGCAACCTGATGGAACTGCTCATCATGATCCAGACCCTGCGGCTGGATTCGGCGGCGCGCATTACGGCGGTCGTCCCGTATTTGTGTTACGGCCGCTCGGACAAAAAGGACCAGCCGCGCGTTCCCATCACCGCGCGCCTGGTGGCCGACATGATCGAGGTGGCGGGCGCGGACCGCTACATGACGCTCGACCCGCACGCGGGACAGGTGCAGGGATTTTTCTCCATCCCCGGCGACGTGCTGACCGCGTCTTCGCTGCTGACCGACCACATCAACACCGTCATCCGCCCGCATCTCCAGGACCCGGTGGTGGTGGCGGTGGACCTCGGCTTTGCCAAAAAGGGACGCAATTACGCGGCCGACCTCGATACTCCCATCGCCTTCATCGAAAAACGCCGCATCGGCAACGACGCCAAAGCCGAGGCGCTGACCCTGATCGGCGACGTGAAGAATCGCGACGTGATCATCGTGGACGATGAAGTGGATACGGGCGGTTCCATCGCGCAAGCAGTGCATCTCGTCAAGGAAAACGGCGCGCGGGATGTGTATCTGTCCTTCATCCACCCCCTCCTGTCCATGGACGGGGCGAAACGACTGGCCTCCCTGCCTGTCAAACACATCATCACCACCGATACGATTTCGATTCCCCCAGAGAAGATGAAACACCTCGAAGGGAAGATCACCATCCTGAGCGTGGCCGCGCTGCTCGGCGAAGTGATCCGCCGCGCGCACGAGGGACGGTCGGTGGGCGAGATGTTTAACGAGTAGTGTTCCAGTTTCAGGTGTCAGGTCTACCCATCGCCAGACACCTGACACTTGACACCTCGCACCTGACACCTAAAATGCCCGAACTACCCGAAGTGGAGACGATTGCCCGAAGCCTGCGGCCTGCGCTGGTGGGGGCGGAGATCATCGAGGCGGATGTCCGCTGGGCGCGGACGGTCGCGCATCCATCGGCGCGGAAATTTCGCGAACAGATCCGCGGGCAAAAGATCCTCGGCGTTGGGCGGCGCGGCAAGTTTCTCGATATTCAACTTTCGACCCTTCGACCCGGCTCCCCAGAAGAACACTGGGACTTCGCAGGGCAAGCCTTTAACCTTTTTGTCCACTTGCGGATGAGCGGGGATTTGTTTATAAAAGAGGGCGAATACAAGCCCGAAAAGCATGATAGGTTGATTCTGGCCCTCACCCCCGGCCCCTCTCCCGATGGCAGGAGAGGGGGGTTGGCCCTCACCCCCGGCCCCTCTCCCGTTGGGAGAGGGGAGAAGCGTCTTGTCTTTAACGATACGCGCAAGTTTGGGCGCGTGTGGCTGACGGACGATCCCGATTCGGTCGTTGGGGATCTCGGGCCGGAGCCGCTTTCGGACGAGTTCACGCCGGGGTGGTTGTACGAAAACCTGCGAAGGCGCCACCGGCGGTTGAAACCTTTGTTGCTCGACCAAAAATTCCTGGCGGGACTCGGCAACATCTATACGGACGAGGCCCTGCACTGGGCGCGTCTCCATCCGCTGGCCGCGTCGGATTCAGTAAACAGGGAGCAGGCCGCCCGTCTGTGGGGAGCGATCCGCGCGGTGTTGGAGGAGGGAATCCGCAGAAACGGCGCGTCCATAGACTGGGTCTATCGCGGCGGCGAGTTCCAGAATTATTTTCGGGTGTATGATCGCGAGGGAAAGCCTTGTCCTGTGTGCGGGACGAAGATTGTGAGGCTGGTAGTCGGGCAGCGCGGCACACACATCTGCCCAAAGTGCCAGAGAAAGAAGTAGCGGCTCACGGTCGTGTGACAGTCGCACGACAGTGAGCGGAGGTTGCTCATGCAATTGGAACTTTCTGAAGGATTCATTCGGTTTCTCTTTGCATTTGGCGGCGTGCTGGCAGGCTGGGCCATCGGATTTTTCGATTCGAAGATGCGCGCCGACAAGAAAATCCAACAGGCCGAGGAAAAGGCGCAGACAGACATCCAGCAGGCAAAGGGCGAGGCCGAACGCGCTGTGATGGCCGCGCAGGCCGCGCTCGAAGCCGCGTCCGCGCAGCCGACCGGCGCGACCCTGCTGCGCCTGTGGCTGGACGCGGCCGAACGTCCCGCGCTGGACCTCGACGGTCGACGCGTGGACACCGCGCCGATCTCCGAGTCAAATCGCAAACGATTGCTGGCGCTGCTCACCGTGATGCGCCCGTGGATCGAAGGCAGGCCCGCCGCGCCATCCCCCGCGCCTGCGCCGGCCGCCCCTCCAGCCTCGTCGTCCGCGCCCGCCGCGCCGCGCCCGTTGACGCCGCCCACGCCGAAACCTGCCCCTGCTCCCGCGCCGGCCGCCGGCCCAGTCCCCGCCGCGGCAAAGGAGGAGAAACCCGCCGCGCCGGTCAGCATCGTCGGCCAGATTGACGAGATCCTGCAAGCGCGGCTGGCGGCATCCCCGCTTGCCAATCGCGCCATCCGCCTGCAAGAATCGCCGGAGGGCGGCGTGATCGTCTGGGTGGGATTGCAAAAATTCGCCGGCGTGGACGAGGTGACCGACCCCGAAGTGCAGTCCGCCATCCGCGACGCCATCGCCGAGTGGGAGAGAAAATATACGCCGGGAGTGTAATTTGCCGTGAAAAATCTTCCCCTTATCCTGTTCGTTCTGCTGGCCCTCTCCGCCTGCGGCCCCCTCCCGCCCGCGCCAACCCTCACCCCCGACCCCTCTCCCACAGGGAGAGGGGAGTTCCCCCCTACCGCCACGATCACGCCCAGCCCAACCGTCACCTTCACACCGACGGCCACTCCCACCCCCTCCCCTCCCGAAATCGCCGCGGCGGACTTTGCCAGGTACAACTTTTCCACAGAGGGCCTGAAGTTCGAGACCGGCGCCGACGGCGTGACGCGGGCGATTGACCC
>DAOUMJ010000166.1:0-6390 GCA_034411715.1 Anaerolineales bacterium
GCGGGCATGACCAGCGTTTCTCAGCCCGCGGTGGACAAGGCGCGCCAGAACGGCATCGCGGTCATCCCGGGGTCGTGCCCGAATCAGTTCCTGAAGCCCGATTTCGGTCACGCGATGATGCGGGGACTGTGGCGCCTGCTCGGCTTCATGGGAGTCAACTGATCCATGCCCGCGATCAAATCCGTCCATCACGTGGCCGTCGTCGTGGACGACATGGAAAAATCGCTTTCGTTCTGGCGCGACGCCCTGGGCATCGAACTCCACGAACTGCGCGAGGTTCCCGCTGAACGATCTCAGGTGGCGTTCCTGCCGCTGGCGGGCGCGGAAGTGGAACTGGTGACGCCGACCACGGACGATTCGGGCATTGCCAAATATCTCGCCAAACGCGGCCCGGGCATGCACCATCTCTGCCTCGAAGTGGACGATATCGAGGGCATGTTGGCGCAACTGAAGGCGAAGAACGTCCGCCTGATCAACGAAGAGCCGCGCACGGGCGCGGATGGAAAGAAATATGCCTTCATCCATCCCGAATCCACGGGAGGGGTTTTGGTGGAGTTGTATCAATTGTAATTCGCTCGGAAACCCGTTTTCCTCGAGAAAACGGATTTCTGTTTTCCCGTCAATCTTGTGGTTTAATACATTCCATGCTTCCCAGCATGGATTCCATCTTTCGCGAACAATGCCGCCTCGACCCGAAACGGCCTGTTGTGGTGGCGGTTTCCGGCGGGCCGGACAGCCTGTGCCTGATGGGCCTGCTTCGGCAGGCCGGTTATCCCATCATCGTCGCCCATTTCAATCACAAGTTACGCGAGAACTCGGACCTGGAGGCCAACACGGTGGAACAGATGGCGGCGCGGCTTGGCCTGCCCTCGGTCGTCGAGAGCGCGAATGTGCGCGCCTTCTCCGAGGAAAACAAACTTTCCATCGAAGAGGCGGCGCGCACCCTGCGCTATCGTTTCCTGTTCACGCTTGCGCGCCAGCGCGGCGCCCAGGCTGTGGCGGTTGGTCACACCGCGGACGACCAGGTGGAGACCGTGCTGATGCACTTCCTGCGCGGCGCGGGCCTGAACGGACTCAAGGGCATGTCTTATCGCACCGTCCTCTCGGTGTTCGATGTGGAGATTCCGCTGGTGCGCCCCCTGCTGGATGTCTGGCGCGAAGAGACCGTCGTCTATTGCGCGGGGCAGGGACTGCGCCCGCATTACGATCCCAGCAATGATTCGCTCAACTTTCTGCGGAACCGCATTCGCCACCTGCTCATTCCCACCCTCGAAACCTACAACCCGAAATTCCGCGCGGCTGTCTGGCGCACGGCCCAATCCATCGGCGCCGACCACGAGATCCTGACCCAGACCGTAGACGAGGCCTGGGCGCGGACGGTCGTCAGCGAAACGGACGGCCTTGTCGTCTTCGACGCGGCCGCGCTGGCGAACTCTGTGCCGGGGCTCCAACGGCGCCTGTTCCGCCGCGCCATCGAGCGCATCCGCCCCGCAGGTGAAGTCACTTACGCCGCGCTCGAACGGGCGGTCGCTTTCCTCCGTGAGGGGAAAAGAAATGGCGCGTATTCTCTGGGCGGCGGCATTCGTCTGTTGAAAGAGGCGGGGCAGTTCTTCGTAGCGGGCGAATCGGCTTTCCTGCCCTTCGAGCGCTGGCCCCAACTTCCAACCGACGCCGATTCCATTCCGCTTGCGCCCCCCTGCCAGGTGGACCTGCCCGGCGGCTGGCGGCTGTCCGTCGAGGCGTGGAACATCCCCGCCCTGGCGCGCGAGCAGATGGAGGAAAACGAGGATCCCTTCCAGGTCTGGCTGAACGCGGACGCGTTGCAGGGGGACCTGTCTCTGCGCGCCCGCCGCGAGGGAGACCGGTTCGAGCCGCTCGGCCTGGACGGTCATTCGCAGAAATTGTCGGACTTTTTCACCAACGTCAAACTTCCCCGGCGCGCCCGCGAGCGTTGGCCGCTCCTGTGCGCGGGCGAGAGGATCGCCTGGATCCCCGGCTACCAGCCCGCCCATCCTTTTCGGTTGACAAAAACCTCGCGGCGCATTTTGTATTTCACGCTTCATTCCCCGGCGAAGAAAAAGGGGGGATAAAAGCCCTTCAGTGTCAGTGAGTCTCCTGGAAAGACCAGTACCGCACACCTGCCCTGGCGGGCGGTGCCAGGGAGATTTATCTTGCATCTTGCAGCGGCGCATGGATGAGTCCACTGAAAAAACTAACCGCAGAGTGCGCCGAGAGCGCAGAGTTCTTCATTATCAAGTCTCTGCGTACTCTGCGATCTCGGCGGTAAATTAACCTTTTTGCAGTAGACTCATGGATTATTTCGGTTGGGTTGGCCTGGGTTATTTTCACCCTCACTGGCACGCGTTTTGGATATGTTCCTCCAGCGTCACCGCGAAATTATGCAAGCCGGAACCGTCGCACTTCGCGCGGAAGAAGTAGTAGGGTGTGACGGCGGGATTCGCAACGGCGCGCAGCGCCTCGAGGCTGGGATTGCCGATGGGCGCGGGAGGCAGACCCCCATAGAGATAAGTATTGTAAGGCGAGTCGAAATCGAGGTCGAAGGAGGAGAGAGGATTCGGCCACCAGTTCCCGTCCGCGCCGAGGGCATATTGGACGGTGGGGTCGCTTTCCAGTTTCCAGCCCGCGGCCAGGCGGTTGAGAAAGACGGAAGCGATAAGCGGCATTTCGTCCGCGACGATGGATTCGCGTTCGACGATGGAGGCGAGGATCACAGCCTGGTAAACGGTCAACCCCTGGTTGGCAAAGTCCGATTCGAGATCAGGGGTCAGGTGGTTGGCGAAGTTGCGGACGAGGGCCTCGACCAGCGCGTCGGCTTCGGTGACGCGGGGCAGGATGTAGGAATCGGGGAGGAAGAAACCCTCGTTGGTGGGGGCGGCTTCGAGGAAGGGAAAGCCGAGAGGGGTGCGCGCGGCGGAGAGAAACGCCTCGGGAGCCGCGGCCAGCCCCGAGGTTGGGAGCGAAGCGGCGATCTCCTCCATCCGCCAGCCGGGCAGGACGACGAAGATCACGTCGAGCGGGGTCGCGTCCTGCATGGCGCGCGCCACGTCAATAAGGGAGAGGTTCGGGTCGAAGCGATGCTCGCCCGCCTGCAGCGAGGTGTCGAGGCCCGTGTAGATGAGGTAGTCGAGGAAGGCGCGCGCGTCGAGGATGACGCCGCTGGCCTCGAGCCGCCCGGCGATCTGGGCAACTGGCTCGCCTTCGTGGACGGTGAAGGGTTGACCCGAAGCAGCGGAGGGCGCGGTGAGCAGGCCGTCGTGCCAGAAGAGGCGCAGGGCGTATTGGTAACGCTGGCCGAGGGAGAGGCGCGGGGAGGCAGGGCCGTAATTGCGCTCGATTTGGAGGGGGATGAAGAGGAAGATGAAAGCGAGGAGGCAGAGAAAGGTAAGGGCGAGGAGGATGAGGGAGAAGCGGCGCATTTCGATTTACGATTTTCGATTGGCTTCCAGATACGACTGCAAAATCACCGCCGCCGCGAGCGCGTCGTGGTGACCGGCGCGCCGTTTGCGCGAGAGGCCGAGGGCGATGCGGCTGGCGCGGGCATCGTGCGTGCTGAGGGATTCGTCCCACGTATGGACGGGGATGTCGGTTTGGGCGCGCAGGGCTTCGGCGAAACGCGCCGCGCGCCTCCCCGCCGCGTTGGGATGGCCGTCTTCATCGAAGGACTGGCCGACGATGATGAGACCCGCTTCGTGTTCGGCAGCCAGCGCGGCCACCTGCGCGGCGTCCACGGCGCGCGAGACGTGCGCCAGGACTTTCAGCGGGGAGGCGATGGCAGCGGTCGGGTCGCTGAGGGCGAGTCCGATGCGCTTTTCGCCGTGGTCAACCGCGAGGATTCTCATAGGCGCTCCCCCAGAAAAAGGTTAACCAGGAAGGAAGCCCACCCAAAAAGGAACCATTTTCTCCTTTGCGGCCTTTGTGTACTTTGTGTTTAAGAATTGATTGGCCAGTCATCGAATCACCACGTCAATTCGGGAGGGGATGAGAGGAAGCCGCGGCCACCAGCGAGGGGCGATGGCAATCATGGGCGGTGAAGAAAGCGCAAAGGATTCGTTCAGGCGCGCCAGGGCGGAATCCACGCGCCGGCCCTGCACCAGAAAGGGAACGCGGCGCGTGTCAACGAAACGGAAGATCTGTCGCTCCATTTGCAATTGAAAGTTCGTTTTGCCGTCCGCGTCGGTGACGGGTTTTCCGACGAGGCGAATCTCCGGCGCGGTGGGCGCAGCAGAAAAACCCTGATCGAGCGCGGCGTTCAACACCAATTCCGCCAGCGCCGAGAGGTCTTCGCCCGAGGCATATCGCCCCTTGAACTTGACGCGCATTGCCAGCGAAAGCGTCTCGCCCGCCTCGCCTGCGGGCGGATCGTATGTTTCGTTCGAGACGATCACTTCCACCATCGTATCGGGGAAGATCGCGCTGCCGGCCGGCAGGTCGGCCAGCATCTCCAGCGCGGCCTGGGCGCGCAAATCTTCGAGCAGCAGGCTGCGCGCGATCTCACGGTCGGCGGCGCTGGGCGCGGGGACGCGGCGCTCCGTCCCGCCGGAGGTGGGCGCGGGATTGGTCACCGCAAGCGAAAGCCCCAGCGGGCCCTCGATGGCCTGGATCAGGCCTGTATCCAGGTTGCCCGCCGCCCCCGCCCCAATCCCCTCCACCGGCACGTCCACTGTTTTGCCGATGCCCGCCGCCACGCCGGCCTCCTGCGTGGTCTTAAAGCGGATGGGCGACGCGCCGAGCGTTTGGACGACCGTCCCCTGGGGGATGTGGATTTTGGAGGCAGTGAGGTTGCGGAAGCGGGCGACGCCCTTCGCTTCGGACTCAGGGATGGCGGCCTCGCCGGTGGAGGCGATCTGCCGCTCCCCGGCCGCTTCGCGCGTGGCCTCGCGCGCGGGAACGCTCCCCGTGATGAAGACGGATTTCAACGCAGGATCGGCCGTGACAGGGATGGTCAACTGCTGGGTTTTGGATTCGGGCGCGAGCGTGATCTCGGCGCGCGGCAGGAAGAGAAGCGCCAGCGCGAGGACAGCGAAAACACCCAATGCGAAAAATCCAACGCGGGCCAGGGGATGCGCCTGCCAGGTCTCGCGCGGAGGACGCGAACGGTCGCGCATGTCGCGCAATTCGGGGGGAGACTTCCGAAGTTTCTGAAACTTCGGAAGTCTGGACTCAGGCCAAAGGTCGGATTGAGCCGAGCGGGGGGAGGTGAAGACGGGCAGGCCGAGGGCCGCGGCTTCGCGTCGGATGCGCGGGTCGCGCGTCACCAGGCCGAGGTTCGCGCCGAGCGCACGCGCGTGCCGCTGGAGCATCTTCAAGTCCAGCGGGCGGAGCGCGACGCGTTCCCCCTTCGGCCATATCAACAGAATGCGCGGCGTCTTGGCCCAGGACATCCTGTCCCTGACGGAGACCAGGTCATCGTGCGCTTCGAGCGCGAGGAGGTGAGTCTTCACAGGGGCATTATAAACAAGAACCAGGTTTCTCACAGAAACCTGGTTGTTTGCCCCTTCCACGCGGGGCGCAGGTCGGATTGGCAATCCGACTTACCCCTTCCACGCGGGGCGTAGGTCGGATTGGCAATCCGACTTACCACCTCCACGCGGGGCGGGCGAGGTCGCGCCCCTTCCAGGAGGATTGTCCCAGCATGGTGTAAAACAGCGAGCGGGCCGCAATCAACACGAAGAGAAGGAAACTCACGGGGTAGAAAAAGACCAGGTGAAGCGGAAACCGAAAACGATGGTAGGCCATTCCCCAAAGCAAAAGAGATTCGAGAGTTGCCAGCGCGGCCAGCGAGTAGGGATAATCCAGGGGCACATTGAAGCGATAGGAAAGCACAGCCAGCGGAGGCAGGAGGAACGTAACCGACATCCACAGCCACGCCACCACAAACAGAGACAGACGATAATCGAAAAAGGCGAACACGTTCTTGGTGAACCCATCCACTGCCTGCCAGAAGCCGCGATACATGCGGCAGGAGACATGCCGCGTGCCGTCCATCAGCCGCCAGGCGAATCCGTGCTGGATGATGCGGCGCCCGAGCATCACGTCGTCCACGATATGATCGCGGACGGAAGCGTAACCGCCCACAGTCTCGAACGCGGAGCGGCGGAAGAGCATGAACTGGCCGATGGTGACCGAGAGGCTGGCCCACCTCATCCGTTGCGCCAGGGCGACGGGAAGGAACGAGAAAATGCCGAAGCCGATGACGGGGACGACCAGTTTTTCTCCCCACGTGACCGCTTCTTCGCGCGGGAAGGCGGTGACCAGGTCGGCGCGCTCGGCGAGCAGGGCCGAGACGCTGTCGCGGAGCGTGTTGGGAGCGTGGCGGGTGTCGGCGTCGGTGAAGAGCAGAAGTTCACCCGAGGCGGCCTGCGCCAGTTG
>DAOUMJ010000167.1:0-4389 GCA_034411715.1 Anaerolineales bacterium
CGATCATGGGCGCGGATTCGATCCCGCGCAGACCTTCCATCCGCCGCACGGCTGGGGTCTGGCGGGGATGAAGGAGCGCGTCGAATCGGTGGGCGGCGAACTTCACATACTCAGCGCGCCAAGCGCGGGGACGACGATCGAAGCGCGCGTGCCGGCGCGCGCAAAGGAGCTGACATGAATCCCATTACCGTCATCCTGGCGGACGATCACGATGTGGTGCGGACGGGGCTGCGCGCGTTCATCGAAACGCAAGAGGACGTGCGGGTGGCGGCCGAGGCGCGCAACGGCGAGGAGGCGATCCTGCGCGCGGAGGAGTTCCATCCCGATCTCGTCATCATGGATATCACCATGCCTGGCATGGACGGCCTGGAGGCCACGCGTCAACTCAAGGCGCGCCAGCCCGAATGCCTGGTGCTGGCGCTCACCGTGCATGAAGACAAACAATATTTCATGGAAATGCTGGCGGCGGGCGCCTCGGGTTACATCACCAAGCAGGCCGCGGCCGACGACCTGATGGCGGCCATCCGCGCCGTGGCCGCGGGGCAGGTGTACCTGCAGCCCGCGCTGGCGCGCTGGCTGCTGGAGGATTACCAGCGGCTGGCACAGCAGGAGCAGGCCCAGGCGCAAACGCGGCCCGCGGAGAGCGGCGAGCCCGCCGTGGGGCTGGACATCCTAAGCCAGCGCGAACGCGAAGTGTTGGAACTGGTGGGACAGGGCTGGAACAACCAGCAGATCGGCAAACAACTCGGCCTCAGCCCGAAGACGATTGCCCGCCATCGTGAGCGCATCATGCGCAAACTGAACATGCACTCGCGCACGGAGTTGGTGAAGTTCGCAATTCGGACGGGATTGATCGCGGCGTAAAGATCGCCGCCTACTTCATCTCCAGTGGACTGGACGTGGTCTGCAATTCTTTGATCTCGCCCGTCGCCACGAACACCGTCCGCTCGCAGATGTTGGTGACGCGGTCGGCCATGCGCTCCATGTTGTGCGCGGCCCACAGGAGCATGTTGGCGCGCTCGATGGTTTTGGGGTCTTGAAGAATAAAGGTCATCAATTCGCGATAGATCTGGTCGTAGAGCGCGTCCACTTCGTCGTCTTCGAGGGGAATGGCGAGCGCCGCCTCTGCATCTTCATTGACGAAGGCGGTCAGCGCGCGGTGGAGCATGTCCGAGGCCTTCGCGGCCATGCGCGGCAGGTCAATGAGCGGTTTGAGCAGCGGCTGGTCGCCCATGCGGATGTTGATGGTGGCGATGCCCTTGGCGTAATCGCCCATGCGCTCCAGTTCGGAGGCCACGTCGAGCATGGACGCCAGCAGGCGCAGGTCGCGCGCCATCGGCTGTTGGGTTGCGATTAAGATCATGCACTGGTTTTCGATGGCGAAGCGCTTCTCGTTGATCTTGCGATCCTGCTCGAAGATCTTTTGCGAAGCCTTCATGTCGCGCTTCTTGAGCGCCTCCATCGAATCGGCCACGGCCTGCTCGACCATGCTGCCAAGCACGAGGATTTCGTCTTTCACTTCCTGCAATTCGTGTTCGAAGGTTTTGCGAATCATAGGCACCTCAAATTTGTCCGTTTCGCCTCGCGCAGTACTGCAAGATTTATCTTGCCACAGGAGGCAACATGAATGTTGCGATACTGAACAGCGGTTAATTTTACACCCGAAACTCGCGCGGCGTCACGCCCTGTTCGGAAAGCCACGAGCGGAGTCGCTGCTCGATTTGGTCGCGCACGCGGCGGGTCAGCGCGAGGCGGTTGGTGTCGTCGTCCGCTTTGGCGGGGTCGTCGAGCGGCCAGTGTTCATGCGTCCCCATGCCGAGGAAAACGGCGGGACAATTCTCCTCCGCGTCCGCGCAGACGGTGATGACGTGCGCGAAGATTTTTTGGCCGAGATATTCGCTGACGGATTTGGAATACTGCGACGAGATGTCCACGCCGATCTCTCGCATCGCTTCCTGGACCTCGGGCAGGATCCTGCCCTTCGGCTCGGTGCCTGCGCTGAAGGCTTCATACTGCTCCCCCGCCAGCGCGCGGAGCAATCCCTCGGCCATCTGGCTGCGCGCCGAGTTGCCGGTGCAGAGGAAAAGTACATTTGGTTTATTCATGGGCTTCTCCTGGGAGAGGTACACAGGTAGACACGTACACAAGTACACACGTGTTTACCTGTGTACCTGTCTACGTGTGTACTTGTCTACCCAAACCTCCCAGTGACATAATCCTCCGTGCGCTTGTCTTTCGGTCGCGTGAAGATCACCTTCGTCTCATCATACTCGATGACCGTGCCAGAGCGCGAGTTGTCAATCATCATCATGGCAGTATAGTCCGAAACGCGCGCGGCTTGTTGCATGTTGTGGGTGACGATGATGATGGTGTAATTCTTCTTGAGTTCCTGCATCAACTCCTCAATGCGCAGGGTCGAGATCGGGTCGAGCGCGGAGGCGGGTTCATCCATCAGGATGATGTCGGGTTGGATGGCAATGGTGCGCGCGATGCACAGACGTTGCTGCTGTCCCCCCGAAAGTTCGTAGGCGCTGTGCTTGAGTTTGTCCTTCACTTCATCCCAAAGCGCCGCGCCGCGCAGGGACTGTTCCACGAGTTCGTCCATGTTTCCTTTGAAGCCGTTGATGCGCGCGCCCCAGGCAATGTTCTCGAAAATGGATTTCGGGAACGGGTTCGGCTTCTGGAAGACCATGCCAATCTTGCGGCGCACTTCCACAGGGTCAACGTTCGCGGCGTAGAGATTTTGTCCGTGCAGGGACACTTCGCCCGTCACGTAACTGCTTGGCACGAAGTCGTTCATGCGGTTGAAGGCGCGCAGCAGTGTGGACTTTCCGCATCCAGAGGGACCGATGATGGCGGTGATTCTTTTCGCTTCGATGGCGAGATTCACGTCCGTCACCGCGGCGAACCCGCCGTAGAAGATGGAGAGGGATTGGGTGGTGATGGCGTATTCGGGTTGATTTTGCATTTTCTTTCCTTCAAACAGTTTCACCGTCATTGCGAGCGGAGCGAAGCAATCCCCGCGCCAGGGAGGAGACTGCTTCCCGAAGGCTCGCAATGACGAAGACCTTATCAATATTTCCTCTGAAACCGATTCCGCAACAGAATCGCTGTGGCGTTCAGCGTGAGCAACAACGCCAGCAAGACGATGATCGCACCCGCAGCGATGGCGTGAAATTCCGATTGGGCGCGCGTCGTCCACTGGTAGATTTGGATCGGCAACGCGGTGAATTTGGAGAAGGGACTGCTCGGGTCAACGCTGATGAACGTGGACGCGCCGACCACGATCAGTGGCGCGGTCTCGCCAAGGGCGCGCGAGAGGGCCAGGATACTCCCCGTCAGAATCCCAGGGAGGGCATTCGGCAGGACGTGGTGCCAGACCGTCTGCCAGCGCGTCGCGCCGACGCCGTACGCAGCCTGGCGCAGCGAATCTGGCACGGCCTTGATCGCCTCCTGCGCGTTGATGATGATCAGCGGCAGGACGAGCACGCCCATCGTCAGCCCCGCTGAAAAAATCGTGCGCCCGTTCGTGTCTGTGATGCCGAACATGCTCCCGCTGGTGAACGGCTCCATCACGCGGACGAAGATCGCCAGTCCCAGCATCCCATAGACGATGCTCGGCACGCCTGCCAGGTTGTTTATGTTGACCTGGATGATTTTTGTCAACCAGTTCTTAGGCGCGTATTCATGAAGGTAAATCGCCGCGCCCGTGCCAATCGGCAACGCGAACAGGAGCGCGATTCCCACCAGCCAGAGCGAGCCGAGGATCGCCGTCCTCACGCCCGCGAATTCGGCTTTGGACGACATCGGCGAGATGAGGAACTGCGGCGTCAGCCACGAGCGGAATTCGAGTTTCGCGTCGGGATATTTCTGCGCGACCTCGGCACGGATCTCATCGGCGTGTAAAAGCGACTCGGTCATCGTCCACGTTTGTTTGGTGTCAATTTGGACGAGGCGCTCGAGGAAGAGCGAGTACAAGTCCGCCTGCGAGCGCGAGGCCATTGGTTTTTCATCGTCTAATTTTTTGTACGCGCCCGAAGAGAGATTGTCCTTGAGGATGACGAGCAAATCTTCTTTGGACAACTCGTCCAAAGACTTTGACGTGAACGTAGCGGGGTCTTTTTTGTAAGTGTAGGCTACGTAGCCGAACGCGCCGTCCACTACGTTGTAGAGGAGGGCGGTCAGACTGAGGATGGCGATCAGCAACGCGGACAGGAATGCGGCCTGCCAGATGGCCGCGTTGCGATAGCGGGCATTGAGCGCGTGGCGGAAGGATTCGCCGTTGGGGTAATGGTCAGTGCGTGGGTTCATAGTGATGTGCGTACCGCAACATTCATGTTGCCTCGCGCGGCAAGATAAATCTTGCGGTACTGAGTACTGCAACATTCA
>DAOUMJ010000168.1:0-13809 GCA_034411715.1 Anaerolineales bacterium
ATCGTCAACCAGATTTCGGGACGCGTGGCGAACGGGATTCTCAAACCCGGAGACCAACTGCCCACCGTCCGCGCGCTGGCGCTGGACTTGCGCGTCAACTTCAACACGGTGGCGCGCGCCTATCGCATCCTGGACGAGGCGCGCATCATCTCCACGCAGCAGGGACGCGGCACGTTCATCACCGAGATCCCGCCGCCCAGGGTCACGGAACGGCTGCGGCGCGAATCCCTCGAAGGGCTGACGAGCCGCTTTGTGGACGAGGCGCTTCGGCTGGGCTTCTCGAAGACGGAGGTCCGCCAGATGGTCAGCGAGCAACTCAAAGTCTGGAAAGAAACGAAGGAAATCGGAGAATAAAGGAGAATGCCATGAATATCAAAATGAAAAAGGAAGCACAGAAAACCCTGAAGGGCGACCCGCGCATCTCCGGCATCGCGGCGACGATCTTCGCCGTCCTGCTGATCGCCGCGACCCTCGGCGCGATCCTGATGGATGGGAAGGTTGCCGACTGGCTGATCGGGACGTACGTTCTCGGCCTGACCCTGATCGGGACGTACATCCTGTTCGCGCTGAAGGTCGCCTCGCAGTGGGAGAAGGCGGTTGTCCTGCGGCTGGGCAAGTTCCGCAAACTGGCGGGACCCGGCCTGTTTTGGATCGTCCCCATTGTGGACACCATCCCCTCGTGGATTGACCACCGCGTGATGGTGACGCCCTTTGCTGCACAGAAAACTCTGACGAAGGATACCGTCCCTGTGGACGTGGACGCGGTCTTGTTCTGGGTCGTCTGGGACGCCGAGAAGGCCGCGTTGGAAGTGGAAAACTACCGCGCCGCCGTGGACTGGGCCGCCCAGACTGCATTACGCGACATCATCGGCAAGAAGATGCTGGCGGATATCCTGGTGGGGCGCAGTTCGATTGACAAGGAGTTGCAGGCGGTTATTGACGAGCGCACCACCCCCTGGGGCGTGACCGTCCAATCGGTGGAGATCCGCGACATCGTCATCCCGCAGGATCTGGAGGATGCCATGTCCCGCCAGGCGCAGGCCGAGCGCGAGCGCCAGGCCCGCGTCATCCTGGGCGAATCCGAGAAGCAGATCGCGGCCTCCTTCGCCGACGCCTCGCAGGCTTACATCAACAACCCGACCGCGTTGCACCTGCGCGCCATGAACATGCTCTTCGAGGGACTCAAGGAAAAGGGCGCGCTGGTCATCGTGCCGAGTTCGGCCATTGACACAATGAACCTCGGCGGACTCAGCGGCATGGTTTCGCTGGCGCAGCAGAACATGCCCAAAGAGAAGTAGCCGTTTCACGTGAAACGCGTAGGTCGGAATGCCATTCCGACCTACCGTTCAAGGAGTAAAAATGTCCAACAAAACTACCGCCATCATCTCGCTCAGCCTGATCGCCATCGCCCTGCTCGTCGGCGTCTTCCTCTACAACCGCCTGCCCGATCCCATGCCCGCTCACTGGAACGCGGCGGGAGAGATTGACGGTTACATGTCCAAATTCTGGGGCATCTTCCTGGTGCCGATCATGACGGTCGTGCTGGTTCTGCTCTTCCTCGTCATCCCGCACATTGACCCGCTCAAGGCCAACATCGCCAAATTCCGCGGCGTCTTCAACTGGTTCATCGTGGGTTTCGTGGTCTACATGCTTTACATTTACGCCCTCACGCTGGCGGCTGCGCTCGGCTATCCCTTCAACATGACGTACATGCTTCTGCCCATGGTTGGCCTGTTGTTCATCGGCGTCGGCTACATGACAAGCAGGGCCAAACGTAACTTCTTCATTGGCATCCGCACGCCGTGGACGCTCTCCAGCGAAACGGTGTGGGACGAGACTCATAAACTTGGTTCGAAAATGTTCATGGTTGCTGGCGTTGTGACTTTTTTGAGCGCCTTCCTCGGCGAGAGCGGCATCTGGCTCATGATGATCGCCATGCTGGCCGCGGCGCTGATTCCCATCGTCTATTCGTACATCCTGTGGCGGCGGGAGAATCCGTGAACGCCGTCATCACTGGCAATCTTTGCCATGAAGGAGAAGTGAAACCATGACTACTCAGGAAATCATCAATCTTGCCCTGCTTCTCTCGCCTGTTTTTCTTATCCAGGTTGGGATGGCCGTTTACGCCCTGGTTGACCTGTCGCGCCGCCCACAGACGCGCGGCCCGCGTTGGGCTTGGGCGCTGGGGTTGATCGTGTCTACTTTTACCGTTCCGAGCGGCATTATTGTCTCCGGGATCTATCTGGCCTGGGGACGTCACGCCGAGGCGTAAAATGATTCGCATTGAGAATTTGGTCAAAACCTACGGGACGGTGCGCGCCCTCGACGGTCTCAGTCTGGATGTCGAACCGGGCGCGGTATACGGCTTCCTCGGTCCGAACGGAGCCGGAAAGACCACCAGTATGCGTATCCTCTCCGGGTTGGCGCGTCCCGATAGCGGACGAGCGTGGATCCTGGACAAGGAAATTGGTCAGCCAGGGTCGGATGTCCGCTCCTTGATCGGTGTCCTGCCTGAAGAACCGGCTTTCTATGGTTGGATGACGCCGCGAGAGTATTTGTGCGACTTTGTCGCCCCGCTGTATAACATTCGCGGCCAGGTTGCCGCCCGTCGCGCCGACGAGTTGCTGGAAACCGTTGGCCTGAAAGATGCCGCCAACCGCCGTATTGGTGGGTTCTCGCGCGGCATGCGCCAGCGGATGGGACTGGCTCAGGCCTTGATCCATCGGCCACCGGTCCTTTTGCTTGATGAGCCTGTCAGCGCCCTAGACCCCGCCGGTCGCAAGGAAACGCTCGACTTGATCGAGACCCTGCGCGGCCAGACCACCATCCTGCTCTCCACCCACATCCTGGCCGACGTGGAACGGGTCTGCGATGTGATTGGGATCATTGCCAATGGCCGCCTGCTCGTCCAGTCTCGCCGCGACGATTTGCTCGCCCGCTATGTTATTCCACTTTTCGAGATCGAATCGGACAATGGTTTTGGGCATTGGCTGGAGTGGGTCCAGAAGCAGGCCTTTGTGACCAATGTGACTGTTTCGAATCACACGGCACGCGTGCTGGTCAGGGATGCCCGGGAGGCGCAGAAAGTGTTGCTGGAATCCCTGGCAAGAGACTCTCTCTCAGTGCGGCGGTTTGAGATGGTTCAGCCGTCTCTGGAAGATGTTTTCCTGAGATTGACCGGGAAAGAGGCCTAGCCATGTTTCGGACATTATTAGCCAAGGAATTCCGTGAGCAGTGGCGCACGTGGAAACTGATCGTTTTCCTGTCTGTGTTTCTCATTACCGGCATCATTTCACCGGTGCTGGCGAAGTACACCCCCGAACTGCTGAAGAGTATTCCTGACCTGCCTGCCGGTCTGGCGGACATCATCCCTACTCCAACTGTGGCTGATTCGATTGCGCAATACATCAAGAATACCGGTCAGTTTGGCATCCTGCTGGTTATCCTGTTGACTATGGGGGTTATGACCCAGGAAAAGGAACGCGGCACAGCGGCCATGCTGTTGACCAAACCCGTCAGACGTAGCGCTGTGATCCTGGCGAAATGGCTGACAGGGATAACCATCGTCCTGGCCGGATTGATTGTGGATGGACTTGCCTGTCTCGCTTATACGGTTGTGCTTTTCGAACCCATCCCATTCGGCGCTTTCTGGACCCTGAACCTGCTTCTGCTCGTTTACCTGGGCGTGTATCTGACTGTGGCACTAATGGCGAGTACGCTGGCGCGTTCCCAGTCCATTGCCGCGGCTGGTGCTTTCGGCGGACTGATCATGCTACTTATTTTAGGATCAATTCCACGCGTGAGCGACTACATGCCGGGTCAACTGGCAGCCTGGGGCAGTTCGCTGGTATTGAAAGGCGATGTGACTGCCTGGCCGGCGCTGGGTGTTTCTGTCGGGATCATTGCGCTGGCGCTTGTCATCTCATGCTTGCGCTTTGAGCGGGAAGAAATCTAACCCGCCGTTTTACATGAAACAGCCTGAAAAAATGGCTGTGTAACGCTCGCTGTTAAAAATAGCGTGCAGATTTCCGCGACAAACGTAAGGAGAAAAAATGGCTGATGAAACCAAACTATGGGAATACCGCGTGCAGACCGTGGGCGGGTTCTTCAGGGGTGTCAAGGCGGACGAACTGGAGGAACTGCTCAACGAATGGGGAGAGGAGGGCTGGGAGGTCGTCTCCACGCACATCATCGAGAACGCCAACAAGATCAACGTGATCGCCAAACGCCCGCTGACGCGCGCCGCCCTGCGGATGCGTTCCATGCCGTCGTGATGCAGGATAAATCTTGCGGTACCAAGCCGTCATAGCGCAAGATAAATCTTGCGGTACAAAACCATCGTAGCGCGAAATTCATTTCGCAAAGAGGCGGGATGAATCTCGCGGTACAAAATCAGAAAAGGAGAATACCATGATCCTCGTTACTTCTGCCATCGGTGTGCTCGGCATGATCGTTTTGCCGATTCTGCTCGGCTTCTGGCTGACGCGCAAATTCAGCCTGCCGTGGAAATTGTTCTTCGCGGGCGCGGTCACGTTCATCGCCTCGCAGGTGTTGCATCTCCCGTTCCTTTACGGTTTTACCGCCTTGTTTTCGAGTGGGATTCTCCCCTCTCCGCCCGAAGCGTGGGCAACCATTTTTAATGCGATCTTTCTTGGACTGGCGGCGGGCATCTTCGAGGAGACCGCGCGCTGGATTCTCTTCAGGTTCATTCTAAAGAAAGCCCGCGCGTGGAATGAGGGCGTGCTGGTCGGCGCGGGGCATGGCGGCGTGGAAGCCCTGCTGGTTGGGGTGTTGGGAATACTCACGGTCATTAACATGGTGGTTCTGCGCAACGCAGACCTGGCCGCGATGGGCGTCCCCGCCGAGCAGTTGGAACTGACGAAGCAACAAGTGACGGAGTTTTGGAATTCGCCAGCCTACATGGGCCTGATGGGATTTGTCGAGCGCATCTTTGCCGTTTGTTTGCACGTCGCGCTTTCGGTGATGGTGCTGTACAGCGTGACGTATCGCAAGCCGCTGTGGTTCTGGCTGGCGGTGTTGTGGCACGCGTTGGTGGACGCGGCCGCGGTCTATCTGCTTCCGCTGGTGGGGGTGACGGGCGTGGAGATCGTCGTCGGGGCGCTGGCGCTCGTAAGCCTGGTGATTCTGTTCAGGCTGAGGAAAGTGTTTGAGAAACGGGATACGTCCGATGTTCAGAAGGCGGTGCAGAATGGGGAACCGTCATCGCCTCTCGTATGATAATTTGTCTATACAAATTGTCCGAGCATTATCAATCAAAAAGTCCTCGCTGGAAAGGCGAGGACTTTATCTTTTCGCATTGCTCACTGCTCACTACTCTCTTTTCATCCCAAATGCATCGGCATGATGACGTGGAGGAAGTCGTCGTCACCCACCGGGCGGACGACGCCGGGTGCGTTGGCCGCGGAGGTTTCGAGCGCGACGTTGGGACTTTTGATGACCTCGAGAACCTCGCGCAGGAATTTGACGTTGAACGCGATCAGCACGCCGCTTCCATCCACGGTGGCCTCAACGATGGTTTCGTTCTTGCCGGTTTCCTCGGAGACGGCGGAGATCTCCACTTCGCCGCTGCCGCCGTCCGCCGATTTGATGTCGAGCCGTGCCACGTTGGAGCCTTCGCGGGCGAAGATTTCGGCCTGTTTGCAGGCTTTGAGGAGGGATGCAGTGGAGACGAGCGTGCGCGATTTGTAACTGCGCGGGATGATCTGCTGGTAATCGGGGAACGCGCCGTCAATCAGTTGCGTGACGAGTTCCACGTCCTTCACGCGGAAGACCACCTGGCCGCGGCCTTTGGGCGCGATCATTTGGATCATCTCCTCGCCGTCGCTTGCGACTCGCGCCAGTTCGCTTAAGGCGCGGGCGGGGATGATGGCGTTGAGCGGATGCGGCGCGGGCGAGGACAGCACCGCCTTCCTCACTGACAGGCGGAAACCATCCGCCGCGGCCAGCGTGACCTTGTCCTTCTCGATGGACATCAGCACGCCCATCAGCACCGGGCGGGCTTCGTCGGTGGAGGCCGCGAAGGCCACCTGATGGATCATCTCTTTGAAGTCCGCCACGTTCAACTGGATGGCGCCTTCCATTTCCGGCACGGGCAGGGGCGGGAATTCCTGGGCGTCTATGCACTTGATGTCGTTGTTGGAAGCGCCTGATTGCACGTGCAGGCTCTGGGTCTGCGCGTTCAGGGCGAGTTGCACCTGGTCGCTGGGCAGGGTATTGACCAGGTCCGAGAAGGTGCGCGAGGGAACGGTGGTGGAGCCGTCCGTTTCGATGCGCGCCGGGACCCAGCAGGTGATGCCCATTTCCAGGTTGGTGGCGGAGAGGCGCAGACGGCCCTCGTCTGTGGCGATCAGCACGTTGGCCAGCACGGGCAGGGTGGAGCGCGGCGAAACCGCGCGGGCGACGATGCTCAGTCCGCGGGCGAGGTTTTCTTGCAGGACGGTGACTTTCATGGGCGGGCCCTCTTCATCGGGAAAATTTCCAAAAGTATATCACTGCAAACGCGTTTTCGGACTGCGAAATCTCGGCTCATTGGGAATCGCCGTGATGAGGTTCTCTGGTACACGGATTTTGGAGTCCGTGTTAATCCACGATCAGCGAAATACCGAGCGAAAGAAGCATCAACAGCACCTCCAGCCCGAACAGCGCGGCGAAGATGTAGACCAGCACCATCCAGGCAGAGGTACCGCCCGCAGACTGCCGCACTTCCAGGCCCTCGCTCAACTGGCGCAGGGTGAGCGCGGCGGATTCGACGGGCTTGGGCCCCGCGCTCCAGAGAATGCGCGGATGCTCGACCGGGGAGATGATGACATGTCCCTCGAAGGCATCGAGAAATTTTCGCAGGGCATCTGGCGGATTTATGGACACATCCGAGGGCAGGACCACCGCCCGGGCGGACGCGGCCTCGGCGGGGATGTCCGCGTCCGAGGCAAGTACGGTCAGGTTCAGACCCGGAACCTGTTTCTGCGCCGCGAGGCGGATCGACTCCCCGAATCCGCTCCCGGCGCGTTCGAAGGCCAGCGCCTGGAATTTTTCGTGGCGTTCCACCAGGGCGCGCGCCGCCTCGCCGCCGTCGGCGCGCAGGCACCGCAGGTGATAGACCAGGACGATGGTGAACAGAGTGAGCAGTTGCAGTGAATCGAGCAGGGCGGTCACGTCGAGCGGCTGGCTGCCCAGCGCGGCCTGCAGGAGGCGGAAGACGACCGTCACTGCGGAGACCATCCCGCCGATGACGGATGCGAACAGAACGAGGTAGAGATAGGTCTTTCGCACCAGAGAACGGCGGGCGAAGCCTCCGCTGGTGCCTGGCGAGAGCGCCAATTCCTGCATACGCGGCCAGGTAGCCAGCCAGAGCGGCAGGCCGACGGCCAGCGTGGCAATCGCCGCGGAGACGCGTTCGCGCAGGTCCACGCCCCAGATCTGGCGATCCACTACAACGTCAATGAGGAACGATACGAGCAGCGCGGCCCCAATGAAGGCGGTGACGAGTCCAGCGAGGGCGTGGATGTAGTAGTACAGGCGTCTAAATCCATAACGGCGGGGTTCGTCGCTGAAGGTAGCGATGTCGTGCTGAAGCCAGCGGCCAAAGTAGGCCCATACGGCGCCCAGCGGGAGGGCAATAGAGACCGGCCCGCTGAGACGCCCGATGAATTCGGGGGTGGTGAACGGTTCGTTGAGGGTCCAACGCAGGAAAAGGTTCAGGAGATTGCCGCCGGTGGAGAGGACGACCGTCATGCCTCCGAGCGTGAGCAGGAAGAGCGCGCCGAGGCGCAGGAGCGAGTCGTGTTCGCCCTTTTGCAGGAGAGCCTCCTGGCAGGTTTTCCAAGTGAAATACCAGACAGGCAGACCCACGAGGAGCAGGGACAGGCCATTAAGGTACAGGTCACGGCTGATCGTCCCGAGGGTGGCGGCGGGGATGTAGAGCAGAAAACGGATGATCTGCTGAACGCCGAAGATGACCATCAGCAGGCTGTAGAGCAACCAGATGTAACGGTAGATCCGTCGGATGTCGGCGAAGTTTTCAGGGTCGGAAAGGGATGCCCAGTCCTGGCGGAGGACGTGGCGGAAATAGGCGACCGCCAGCAGGTTCAGGAGGATGGCGATGAGGTTGTCCACCCAGGTCTGGTTTCCGCCGAGGATGGCGCGGAAGGAATCCATTCCCGCCAGCGAGATGAGGGTGCGGTCAATGAGCGCCAGGGCGTTCTGCGCCACGGGGAGGAGGGTGGCGAGCAGGGCGCCGTAAAGGTAGATGGCGCGAATTGTGGAGGCGTGGTCCTCCTCGTCCGCGGCGGAGGCGCGCTGGGCCAGGAGCCAGTGCAGAACAAAGATCGGCACGCCCACGAGGATGAGCGAGAGGGCGCGCGCCAGAGCGTCCCCGCCCGCGCCGATCTGCGAGGCGGAGAAGATGCTCCGCAGGAGGCCGATCAATCCCCACAGGACGACTTCGAGGGTGATGAAGGCGACGGCGTAAAAGTAGAGGCGGCGAATGGTGCGCATGGGAGCCTCCGCGCTCAGGGTACGGGTTTCGGGGTCGGTTGGTACCAATCCCAGTACCAGAAATTGCCCGGCATCTGTTCGAGTTTCCACTGCCCGCCCTGTTTTATCAGCACGGCGCGTTCCTCGTTACGGTAGCCCGAGGAGAAGGGATCGCTGGAGCCATATTGGATGTAGACGGTGACGTAAGCCTGGTCGCCGCTGATCTCCACGCCGCCGATATCCACGCCGGTGTTCCTGGGGTTGATGAAATTTTGCAGGAAAGGCTGGCGGAATTGTTCGAGAGTGGGTTTGTCTTTCTTGTCGGCCAGGTAGCCGTAGGCCCTGTCGTAGTCCCGCAGGAAGACGGCCACCACGTAATTGTGGATGACGCCTTCGGGCGTGTCTTCGGGGCCGTAGGTCAGCGCGCTTTCCTTGCGGGTGAAGAAGAGCGCCAGCGCCAGAATCACCAGCACACCGATACCGATCAAGATCCCCAGAAGGAAGCGATCTTGTTTCATGAGAGCCGCCTTTCGTGAATTGGACTGGTTCTGGCTTGATTGTATATTCTTTGCAGGAAAAAGGCAACTCGATTAAGGTCTTTGTTTGGCGGGATTCCATCACGGCCCGCGTAATCAGCGCTTGCGTTTTTCGAAACGAGGCGAGAGAATCCCTTGACAAAACAGTCGTATTAGACTATTATCTAATTAGACAAACGCCTAACACAGTCGCGCATCTAATTTCGCTGCCTGTCTTTTCGAGAAAGGAGGCCGCCATGTCCAGCAATTTATCCACGAGCCTGGTTCGCGGCCGAAAGGTTCACGCCTGCGCAGACGCAGACTGCGGGAGCATTGGCGAACCCACGTTCTCTTCGGAGCGCGACCTCCTTGCCCGCCAGACCGGCCAACTGCTCGTGACGCTCGGCCTCATGTTCGTCAACCTGCCAGCCTTCAATGGTCACATTGACCCTGGCACGGGAGAACTGCTCATCTCGCTCGGCAGGAAACTGACCGCACACAAGTGATCGCCCCTCCCCGGACACAAAGGAGAAAGCCATGTTCGAAATCTACAGCGAAACGCCCTATCGAATGGCGCGCGAGAACCGCCGCGACCATTTGAACAAGAGCCAATACGCCCGGATGATCCTCAACGCCAAATCGCAGATGCCCCGAATTTGGGATTACATCAATTTGCGCCTCGGAAACTGGCTGATCGAACTGGGCGGCAGGCTGAAATCCCATAGCGTCTTCTCGCAACCCACCAACAACCGCGCATGAACAGCGCCTCCCCCTCCATCGAATGGGATTACGGAACGGCCTACGAGCTGTTCATTAGCCTGCACGTCCTGCTCGAACCCGAATATTTCGGCATTCGCGCTTCCTGGGCCGCCGGTGTGCGCTCGCGGATTCCGGCAACGGAACGGAAACTGCTGGAGGATGTGTACGCCATCACCGGCGTGCCGCTCCAATGGATCCACAGCCTGCCCGCGCCCAAGGACGCCATCAGCGCGCTCTGGGCGTTGAAGCAGATTCCCCCGGCGCGGCGCGTGATCGAACTGCACCGGCTCGAGGAGCCCTGCTGCGAAGGCGGGACCCCCGAGGAAAACGAGAAACGCAAACTCTTCAACGAGGCCATGTTGAGGGTCGTCACAGAACGCGCCTGGAAGCCGGAAGACGCCGAGTTCTTCCTGAAGATTTACAAGAAAAAGCACGGCTCGATAAAGAAAGAGTCCATCGAACGCGCCCTCGACTGGTGGAGCCGCCCCGAGGAATTCGGTGAGGGATTCCTTTCCGCCCTGCAATCCTATTATCAGTCGTTTTTCGAGGAGGAGGAAAAACGCGTCGCCCCCATCCTGACCGAGGCGCTGGCGCACGCCCGGGAAATCTCCGCCACGCTGACGCTGGAAGAATTATTCGTAGAACTCTCGCAGGGCGTCCAGATGGGCGATGAATTCCGCGCCTCCAAATTCGTCTTCGCGCCCGCCTTCTGGACCACCCCGCTGATCTTCTTCGAGAAACTGGACGCCGACACGCAACTGGTGGTGTTCGGCGCGCGTCCCGCCGACATGTCCGTCGTCCCCGGCGAGACCCTGCCCGACGGCCTGGTGCGTTCGCTGAAAGCGCTGGCCGACCCTACGCGCCTGAAGATCCTCTTCTACCTTTCGCGCGAAAGCCTGACGCCCTCGGAACTGGCGCGCCGACTGCATTTGCGCGCCCCCACCGTCACGCATCACCTCAACGAATTGCGCCTCGCCAGACTGGTGGAACTTTCCATCGAACATGAGGATCGGCGTTACGCCATCCGCAGGCAGGCGCTCGATTCCACCTTCAACAGCCTGTCATCCTTTCTGAAAGGGAATCAGGAAACATAAAAAGAGCGAATGGACAACCAGAACAAGAAAGCCTTCCAGCCCCTCCGCGCCCTCGGAGAGTACGGCGCGCGCCTGCACGCCTTCACCCCCAACGCCCGCCTATACCTCGTGAACGTGGTCATCCTCGGCGCGGTGATGGGCGTCTTCCGCCTGCTATTCAACTTCTACGTTCTCAGCCTCGGGTTCGACGAGGCCCTGCTCGGCAACCTCATCACCACTGGCAGTTTCGTGGCGCTGGTGGCGGCCCTGCCCATGGGCTACCTCTCGGATATCATCGGACGCAAGACCTCGCTGATACTCTCCGGCGCGCTGTTGAGCGCATCCATTCTCGTTATGGCCGTCTGGCAAACCGAAACCGCGTTCTACTCCATGAACATCGTTTCGGGCATCGCGCAGAGCCTGGCGGGAGTGGTCATGTCGCCTTTTCTGATGGAAAACAGCCGCGAAAGAGAACGCACCTACCTGTTCAGTTTCGGGCAGGGACTGCAAATGGCGCTGGCCTCCGTCGGGGCGTGGCTCGGCGGCTACCTGCCCGGTTGGATCGGCGCGGCGCGTGACGCATCCACCACCAGCAGCGTTGCCTACGGCGGTTCCATCTTCGTCGTCGGCCTGGGCGCGGCGCTGGGCCTGTTTCCCCTGCTCTTCATAAAATCCCCGCGCATCGAACGCGGCCAGCGCGCCATCTTCGCTCCGTTCCAGTATGCGGCCAAACACCCGCTCCTGCTCACCAAATTGATCCTGCCGATGCTGCTCACCTCGCTCGGCGCAGGCTTGATCATGCCCTTTATGAACGTCTTCTTCCGCAACGTTCACAACCAATCGGACCCTGTTATCGGCACGCTGTTCGCCTGGGGATCGCTGGCCATGGGCATCGGCCTGCTCATCGCGCCGCCGCTGGCCGAGCGCACCGGCAAGATCCAACTCGTCGTCATCACGCAGGGACTTTCGATTCCCTTCCTCATCCTGCTCGGCTTTTCGCCCATCTTCTGGATCGGCGCGGCCACATACTACATCCGCCTGGCGTTGATGAACATGAGCACGCCCGTCTACCAGACCTTCGTGATGGAGCACGTCGAACCTTCCGCCCGCGCCACCGTGGCGAGCCTCGTCAGCATGTCGTGGAATTTCGGCTGGGCGTTCAGCCCCTTCATCAGCGGCTGGCTGCAAGTCCGTTACGGCTTCGGCCCATCGTTCATCGGCACCATCGTGTTGTACTCGGTCTCCGTTCTCATGTACTGGGCTTTCTTCTGGCGGAGCAATCCAGAGGCATCGGTCGTCCCTGTTTCGGCAGACTGACCCCCATCCCTTCCTCACAGGTCGTCCGCATGGAACAGAAGAATTTCGACATCCTCATCCTCGGCGCGGGACCCGCGGGACTTTCCACCGCCCTCCACCTCGCGCGGGACTTTCCGCATCTCGCGGCCCGCGTCCTGATCCTGGACAAGGCGCGTCACCCCCGCCCCAAACTTTGCGCGGGCGGCCTCGTCGTGGACGCGGAGATCATCCTCCAGCGCCTCGGCCTCGACGCGGGCGAAGTCCCCCACGCGGACGCGTCCGCCGTCCATTTCGATTTCGCGGGCAGGGGGTTTTCCATCCAAAATCGCAAAGGTCACGCCCTGCGCGTCGTCCGCCGCGACGAATTCGACGCGTGGCTGGCGGGAAAAGTTAGAGAACAGGGAATAGAGATTAGAGAGCAGGTTGCGGCCAAAGACGTTATTCCCGATTCTGAAGGTGTGACCGTGATTACCGACCAGGGCGAATTTCGCGCCCAGGTCGTCGTCGGCGCGGACGGGTCGAACGGCGTGACGCGGCGCGGCATCCTGCCGCGCGAGCCTGCCCGCCTCGCGCGCGTGCTGGAGGTGATCACGCCGGTATCCACCGTCATTGCGAGAGAGCGAAGCGATCGAAGCAATCCCCACACCAGCGAGGAGATTGCTTCGGGAAAGAACACCCCTCGCAATGACGGACATGAAAGCGATCATGCCTTCTTCGATTTCTTCCCCGTCCCCTCCGGCATCGAAGGCTACACTTGGGACTTCCCCACCCAGATTCAGGGACAGCCCATGCGCTGCTGGGGAATCTACGACGCGAACATTCATCCCAATCGGGCCAGGCCGCCGCTGAAAGAAACCCTGGCCGGGGAAATGTCGCGCCATGGATTCGACCTGGGCGAGTTTGACTTGATGGGACATCCCATCCGCTGGTTCGACCCGCGCGCGATCCTTTCTGTGCCGCGCGTATTGCTCGCGGGCGACGCGGCGGGGGCAGATCCGCTGCTTGGGGAGGGTATCAGCATGGCGCTGGGATACGGCGCGCTGGCGGCGCGTGAGATTGGCGAGGCGTTCGAGCAGGGAGAGTTTTCGTTTGGCGGATACAGGCGTCGGGTGATGCAAAGCGGGCTGGGTCAAACGCTGATCGTCCGTTGGGCGATCGCGCGCGTCATCTACAAGTTCAAATGGCGCTGGTTCCAGTTCCTGCTCTGGAGAATCTTGAAACCGGTCGTGGTGATCCTCGCCGGGCTTTTCGTATTAAATTGGGGACGAAGGTTGCCTGAACGGAAATAGTTCGATATACTCACGCATCATTTTGGAATTGGGTTGGGTTCATGGGTTTTGCAGACCTGCATATTCACAGCATGTACAGTCCCGATGCCACCACCACCGTGCGCGCCGTTTTGAAACAGGCCGCCGATGTGGGGCTGGACGTGATCGCCATCACCGACCACGACGCCATCACCGGCGCGCTCGAGGCGCGCCAACTGGCCTCGCAATTCAACGTGGAGGTGGTGACGGGCGCGGAGGTGACCACCCGCGACGGCCATCTTGTGGCGCTTTTCGTGGAGAAACTTCCGCCTGCCGGCATGTCGCTCGATGATACACTCCTCTGGATCGGGCATCACGGCGGAATCGCCATCGCGCCGCACCCGTTCAACAATCTGCCCAACAGCC
>DAOUMJ010000169.1:0-14962 GCA_034411715.1 Anaerolineales bacterium
GATTTCACGGACAACACGGATTTTTTAAAGGCTTTTTCTCTGCGAATCCGTGAAATCCGTGGCTTCCGTGTCCAGAAAAGGATTTAAGAAACAGTCTCTTAGAGAACGCCCAATACGCATTTTCGTGAAGTACGGATAGTCGAATCTTACGACGAATATGGTGGAATGACAACGAAAAAAAGCCCATTCTATGGCTTTCTCAAAGTCGGGCGTTCCTCAACGCGAATGTCGCGAATTTGCGAACACCTGCACTTGCGCCAGGTGCAAGTGTGACGCGAATAAACCCAGGAAAATTTGTGAAATTCGCCCATTCGCGTTATTCGCGTTCCAAAACGGCCAATCTGTCAAGCGACTTTGAGAAGACCATAAAGCCCATTCTCTCTCGAAAACGGGCTTCTCCAGTCACTGATGACTGGTCACTGATCACTGAAAACCGATTACTAAAAACTGATCACTGGCTACCCACACCCTCCGCCGGATTTATCGCGTTTCAACTGCAACTGGATCTTCGGCTCGAACTCGATCTCCCATTCCACCAGGGGGCTGGGATTGGCGCACTCGTAACGGTCTCCCAGCGCGGCAGGGAAGAGGTAGCGCAGCATTTCTTCCACGGCGCCGGCGCGGGGGCGGATGCCGTCCTCGTCCTGGCCGAACACCGCGATCCAGTTGTTGATTCCGCCTTCGAGGATGTACACGTTTGGCACGGCCTCGGCGGCGAGCATCTTCCATGCCTCGGTTGACGTGGCCTCGTCGTTGCTGACCACCACGTAGACCTTGTTCGGCGTCTGGTCCGCCAGCAGGGAGGGGATGAGGCTCTCGATCTCCGCCAGGGGGATGTTGACCGAGTTGACGATGTGGAACAGGTTGTAATCCGCTTCGGGGCGCACGTCAATCACCGAGGTGATGAGGCGGTCGTCGGCCAGCGTGGCGAGCAATTCGCCGGGATGAACGTAGGCCTGCCGGGTGGCGAGCATTTCGTCGGCGGTGTAAACGACCTGTTCCCCGTCCACGGTGCGGTTGAAGGCGAGGCGGCTGTATTTTGCCTCGGTGGAAGGCGTCCCGATGAAAACGATGACGATGGCCGCGGCCGCCAGAAGTCCCGCGCCCGCGAGCCGGAGTTTGGGCTCCTTCGACATGTCTTTTTTGCCGACGATCCGCTCCAATTGTTCCGCGCCCCAGAACATGAACAGCGCCATGAAGACGATCAGCAGGACGACCGCGCCGACGGGAATCCCGAAGACCTGGTCGAGGGTCAGGCGTCCGAAATAACCCGCGTGGGTGTACCAGTAGTCGAAGTATTTTTCGGTCTCGCCGAAGAGGAACGCGCCGACGAACCCGCCGAGCATGAAGAGCATCCCGTCAATTTTGCCGGTGGAGGCCGAGGCCAGCGAGGTGGTGGGGCAGAACCCGCCGACGATGAACCCCACGCCCATGATCAGCCCGCCGAGAATCCCGGAGGCCAGGTAGGTCTCGTTGACCCAGACGAGATTGAAATTCAAGATCCCGAGGCTCACCGCGCCGAAGAGCAGCACCATGGCGGTCACGATGGCCGTGAACATGACCTTGAGAACCGTCAACTCGGTGAAATAGAACTGCGCCGCCAGTTTGCGCGAATCGCCGAAGCCCGACATTTCGAGCGTGAAGCCGAAGCCGAAGCCGATCAATCCAAAGACGACGTATGTCCACGGGTTGGCGGAACTGACGGCCATAAATTCTTGTAGTGGGAATTGCATGGGGAACTCCTTGAGGAAGTTACGTGGTTACATAGTTACGTAGTTTGGTAGTACCGCAACACATCGTCCCCGAATGGGGATTCATGTTGCCCTGCAATGGCAAGATAAATCTTGCGGTACTGTGAATAGACGAGTTGCGTACTCCGTACCTGTTTACCTGTGTACGTGTCTACCTGTGTACCTGCTTATAGCCACAACTTCCTCACAAAATAGGCCAGCGCGTACGCGCCGCCGAAGATGGCGAACATGATGACCCAGGATCCCGCCGAAAGGGTTGCGCCTCCAGTGAGCGCCTGTCCCGACGTGCAGCCGCGCGCCATGCGCGCCCCGTAGAGGAAGAGAACCCCGCCGAGGAAGGCCATCGTCCAGCGCGTTTTGTCGGAGACGCGCGGGCCTTTGGTCGTCTCGAGTTTGACGCGGCCGAAGATCATGCCCGAGGCGAATCCGCCGAGCAGCGCGCCGAAGAAGACCGGGACGATCCAGTCATCGAAGGGATTCTTGTCCCCGCCCGCCAGTTTCAACAGGTAGGGAGTCGTGTCCACGTGTTCGGGCGCGACCAGGTCGGTGGCCGCGGTCACGATGCGGCTGGTGGCGCCCGAGGAGCCGAGTCCGTTGCCCGTCAAAAACAGGGCGAGGAAGAGGATGATTCCCAGAACCATTCCGCCGAAGTAGGGATGAACGCAGGGTTTGGGCGTTCGATTGAAGAGGGATTTTGTTGCCATGGGTACTCCTTGCATATTTCGTAATTGGTAATTGGCAATTCTTTCGCCTATCGTTCTCGGGTGAGGGCCTTTCCCCCTCTCCCCAAATATGGAGAGGAGCCGGGGGTGAGGGTCTTTCCCCCCTTTCCCTGAATAGGGAGAGGGGCAGGGGGTGAGGGCAATTACTAATTACCATTTACCAATTACTGCTCACTGCTCACTGACAACCTCCATCTCCTCCCACCCCGTCACCATGCCCTGAATGGCGTCGAGCGGGCGCGGGCCCGCGGTCGTCGTCAGGTAGACGTGGGCGACGATGAAGGCCGCGAACAGCCAGGCGTTCAGGGTGTGAAGCGGGGCGAGGAAGGTCAGGCCGCCAAACCAGTTTTGGATTTCGGGGATCTTCTGCACCATCCACATCATTATGCCGGTGATTCCCTGCAGCGGGAGCAGGACCCCCAGCAGGCCGATGTAGGTGATCATTTGCAGGGGGTTGAATTTCCGCTGTTTGCTCTTGTGGAAGGGATGCGGCTCGTGCCGGAAGATGCCCTGAATGTAGTATTTCGCCTGCGCGATCATCTGGTCTATGAAACCGTAGGGGTGCGGAATGTATTGCTGGATCTCGCCGCTCAACACGTGCCACAGGATCGAGACCAGCGCGTTGATCGCCAGCAGGGCCGCCAGCACGTTGTGGATGGTCACCACGTGGCGGAAGGAGAACGCGCCGAACAGGTCGGGACGGTGGATGATCAGTCCCGTCAGCAAAAGGATGACGATGGCGACGGTCTGGAGCCAGTGCCAGAAGCGTTCGTAGACTTCGTACATGTAGACGGGCTTCGTTTGCGCCTGGCGTTTTCCGCGTTTGCGCGCGGAAACATAGCGCAGCGTGCCGTGCCCGGCCACGCCCACCAGCGTGCCGGCGAAGGCCAGCGCGCCGAACCAGTCAATCCACCCGACGCGATTATGGCCGAAGACGTAGGTCTGATCGTTTTCGTTGACCGGGCTGTAGTACAGCGAACTGCCATCCTGGACCACGCTTCCCGAAGCGGACACGTTGACGCCCGGCAGGAATTCGAGCGAAACCCCAAGCGGCGCCGATTCCGCCAGCAGGATGGGCGCGGTCATGCGCGAGTCGGTGTGGTGACAGGCGGTGCAGTCGCGCGTGGCGGATTTGCTGTCCACGACATTGTGGTTGATGGAGTAGGGCTGTACCTGTCCGTGTATGCGGACGTTCTTCAAACCGAGATTGGCAAGTTTCCCCGCGATCAGGTCTTGCTTTGTTTCGTCATCGAGGACGAGTTCGGAGTCGGAGAGGTTTCCGTCGCCGTCGGAATCAAAGGCCGCCAGCACGTCGGGAGCATAGCCGCCCTCGGCAAGATATACGGCCTCCAGGTCTGCTTTGCGGACGGGGCGCGCGTTGCCGTTCGCGTCCTCGTACACCCAGAAATAAGCGGTGATCAAATTGTACGGCGCGAGGAGCGTACGGCCGTCTTCGATGTCGGTGCGCTGCATCAATACGGGGCGATAGCCGGTGACGAGATCTGTGGTCGTATTTTCCCCTTCGATGCCGCGGCACTCGACGCGGGCCGAGCCGTCGGCGCGCAGCACGGTCCAGTCCACGCTGGAGATGGCGGGCGCGTACATCTGGGGAATGTGGCAGGTCTCGCACGCCACCACCTGTATATGACGATCGTTATACGGCAGCCAGCCCGCGTGTGATTTGTTCGTGTCGTGGCACGAGTCGCAGCGGCGCATGGTGCTTTTCAGTTCGGGCGCGATGCGGAACTGGGCGCTCACGCCGCGCGCAAAGTTATGGTCGGGCTTTTGCAGGTATTCGCCGATTTCCAGTTTGCGCGGATCGTAGATGAGATGACTCGGATTGGCGGCTTTCTCATCCATGGCGTGCGCGGGGTTGTTCAACGAAAAATGGCAATCGGTACATTTCAAGGCGCGCTCGGTGTGGATGTCCCAGGCGCGGTTCAGGCTGGCCTTGTTGCTCAAGTTCAGTCCCGACGAAGAAATTTTCTGCGAAGAGATCACCTGCCCGGTTGTGGCGGTTTGGGTTTGCAATGGGTCGCAGGCGTCCAGAACGAGCGGGGCAATGGCGTCTTCATGGATTTCGCCATGGCAGGCCGCGCAATTTTCGTTGGTCGGGTCGCGCAGTTGGACGTACTCCTCTTTCAACTCTCCATTTTCACCGAACGCGGCCGGATTCCAGGCGAAACCGTTCGCGCCCAGACTCGAGCGCTCCACAATTCCCGTGCCGACCAGCGTGGCGGTGTTGGCCCAGCCAAACTGTCCGTGTTCGATAGTCTGCACGCGCAATTGGTTATTTGGCGCGGACGTGTGACAGAGAAAGCAGTTCATTTCGATGACGCCCGACTCTTTCCAGTCCCACGCTTTATATTCGCCCGACCGGGGATCGTACGCGCTCGCTTCGGGATTTTCCGCGTCCGGCTCCAGACTCACGAGGGGCTGGCCGCGGCGGCTATAGACCGCCGGCCCGCCCCCGGGGACGCGCCAGCCGTAGGTTTTCAACCAATCGGGCGTGGTCAGGTCCATGCGTTCGTCGTCCTGCGCCGAAAGGTAGCGATAGCCGATCGGGTCGAACTCGCCGAACAGCCCTTCGGATGCGTCCCAGATTTTTGCGCTGGCTTTGTAATCGCGCAGGCCGAGGTCGGCGTGATACGAATGTGAAACGATGAACCCGGTGTCGTGGCACTGTCCGCAGGTTTGCATGGTGGAAACCGGCTTGTCGCTTTCCAGCACGCTTTTTCCATCTTCGTCGAGGAGCGCAAAAGTCGGATGAATTGGCGAAGCGGTCGCGGCGGGCGCGCTCCCGTTTTTCGCAAGCGCGGCGTTGATTCCAAATGCAAGCGCAGCGATAGTCAGGCCGATTAGAAAAAGTTTCAAGGAAGTCTTCATAGTTTTTCCTTTTTCAGTACCGCAACATTCATGTTGCCACCCCTCGCAAAATAAATTTTGCGGTACTAAAGGTACGCGCTGCGCAGTATTACCGCCCTCCCCACTCCATCGGGTCGCCGGGGTAGCCGAGCGCTTCCCAATCGAGGCGGCCGTTGTCGCTGTGGCAGGCGTCGCATTGCAGGGCGTTCTCCGCGGGTTGGACCATGTGCGTGGAAGGCCAGTACATCCATGTCTCGGCAAAGCCGTACTGCCCGGAAAATTCCAGGCCGGTATCCTGCGCGCCAAGTTGGAGGGCGGAGAGCCAGTCGAAGGTATCCCAGAACCCGCCGTTTCCGCTGGTGCGCGGCTGGAGCAGGTAGTTGTAAACCGTGTCATAAGGTTGCTTCGCGACATGCAGTTTGAAGGGGAAGATCTTCGCTTGCGGATCGTTGATGCTGCCCGCGGGCAGGTTGATGTAGGTCGGTTTCAGGGGGTCAATTTTGTCGCCGAGCAGGTAACGGTAGGACAGGTTGCCGTTGAACCAGAGATATTCCGGCTGGTAATTTCGCTCGTACGTGAACGAGCCCTTGATCTTGAGATAGGTGTAGTGATCGTCGCCGCGATCCTCGCCTGCGGTTGACCAGTCCCACGAAACTTTGGTCGGGTCTTTCAGCGCGATGGCAGGGATGTGACAGGTCTGGCAGGCCACCGCGTCGGTGTGCAGGTTGACGCGTTGATCTTCGTGCGGTTTCGCCGCGTGACAATCGGTGCAGGCCGCCTGCTCGGCGGGGTCAATCGTGTAATTGTCCGCCACCATGCGTCCCTTGACGACATGCTCTTCGGCGCGGTGACAATCGGTGCAGACGAAATCGAATTTTCCCATGTGAACGTCGAGATTCTCGGCGGGGAAGTACAGGCTCTCGTCGAGGTCGCCGTGCTTCACGCCGTTGCCGCCGCCGCCGTCGAAGTGGCACTTGCCGCAGTTATCGCGCGTCGGGGCGCGGACGGAACGCGCCGCTTCCAGCAGATCCACCCCCTCGGCCGGGTTGCCGTATTCGCCTTTGGCGTACGCGGACGTATCGGCGTGGCAGGCCAGGCAGTCCACGTTTTCGGGATCGTCGAAATCGTAGGTATCCTTGTCGTCGAAGCCGTAGCCAACGTGACAGGTCATGCAGGTTCGTTCGTTGCCCTGTGTGCCGATGCAGAAGTTGTTGATCTGGTTGGCCTTGCCGATGTTCACGGGTTCGTCGCGCCAGGGAACTTCGACGGGCGCGCCCTGCCAGGTGAAATGAGTGGTGACCATCACTTCGTTCCCCGCCTCGGGATGGCACGTGAGGCAGGCGCGCGTCACTTCCTGGCCGGTGGCGAATTCGCCCCGCACGATGTCCTTGTGTTCGGTGTAGACGAGGCGGCGCGGCAGGTTGGCGGAGGGATTGTCTTTGGCTTCGGCGGATCTCGGCCAGAAGATCGCCAGGGGCAGGATCACGATCAATAAAATGGCGGCCAGGCCCAAGGTCCAGAAAGAGCGGGGTTTCGTCATTGCGGTCTCCTGTTCAGGATGGGATTTCTTCCATCAGGTTGGCGCGTTCCAGCAGCCGGTCGCGCAGGACGGAGCGGAGCAGGTCGAGCGCCTCGAGGATGCGGCGGTCGCGCAGGTGGTAATGGATGACGACGCCGCTTCGCTCGGGCTGGACCAGGCCGCGCTCGCGCAGGATTTTGAGGTGGCGCGACGCTGTGGGCTGGGTGATTCCCAACGCGTTGCCCAGTTCGGTTACGCTGCGCGGCCCGTCTTCGAGCGCGTAGAGCATGAGGATTCGGGTGGGGTCGGCCAGCGCAAAGCACAATTCGGCTTCGAGTTGGGAGACTTCCTGGGCGAGGGAGGGGGTTATCATTCGATGTCTTTATATGTATAATTGAATATATACAAATTCGAGCATATCGTAACATTTGCTTGGACAGCGTTATAGTGCAGACTGTCACAAATAGTTGTGCAGGATGTCATTTTATTAAGGAGAACGCCGATATGGTGATGGCAGCCAAAGAAGCCCCGTCTGTGAATGTTGGAAAGCGTTTGCGCGAACTCCGCGAGGAACGAAACATTTCGATGCGCGGCCTGGCGGCAAAAAGCGGCCTTTCGGCCAACGCCCTGAGCATGATCGAGCGCGGCAAGACCAGTCCCTCGGTCAGCACGCTGTATAAACTGGCGGATGCCATGGGGGTGGAAATTACGGCCTTTTTTGGCGAGCCGCTGGAACGCCAGGCCGTGGTGTTCATGAAGGCCGCCGAGCGGCCGCGCGTTTCCTTTCAGCGCGGGCTGTGGGAGGACCTGGGCGGCGCGAATTTTGTGGGGCGCGTCAGGCCGTTCGTGTTGACCCTGGAAAGCGGCGGCGGAAGCGGGCCGAACACGATGATCCACAGCGGCCACGAGTTCGTCTTCTGCCTGCGCGGGACGCTGGAATACCAGGTGGAGGATCAGGCGTTCCTGTTGGAGCCGGGCGACAGCCTGCTCTTTGCGGCGCGGTTCCGCCATCGCTGGCGCAATCCCGGCAACACGGTGGTCAACGCTCTCATCCTCCTGGCCGATTTTTCCGAGACCGAGCGCGGCCTGGAGATGCACACGGCGGACAGCGGCGAATAAAAAAAAACGGCGGACGAAAATCGTCCGCCGTTTTTGCAATGTGGCGCCGTGGAGCGGGATGGTATCCCGCTTATCCCATTACTTCTCTGGCGCGCCGGCGTCAATCCATTGAATGACGATCGCCAGTTCCTCGGGGGTGAAGAGGGCAAAATGCTGCCCGCTTTGAACAAGGATAAGGCGGCTGTTGGCGCCGTCGCCGGGAAGGATGACGGGGCCGTTCTCGCCCCCGCGCATCGCGGCCGCGTAGGTGGAGAGGGCCAATCCCGCGGAGGGCGTCGCGCCGTGGCATGAAACGCAGCGAAGGTTGAACAGCGCGCCGATGTAATTATCATAGGTCGGGTTGTCGGGCGGGGCGGGCAGTTCGGGCGCGGGGGCGGGGGTGGGGATCTGCGGTTTGAGGATCTCCCGCAGTTTGGGCGCGTCGAACCCCGCGTAGGTATAAACGCTGCCGTGGCAGGCGCTGTTCGAGCAGAAGGAGGTGTTGCTGGTGCCGCCGGCGTCCTCCACGCTATGGCAGTTGGCGCAGGTGAAGTCGAAGGCCAGGTGATGGAGGCTGATCCAGTTGGCGTTCAGATGCGTTTCGGGTTCGGGGCCGCGGCTGATCTCGATGTTGACGGTGAAGTCCTGTTTGCCCGCCACAACCGGGATGGAGTGGCACAGGTTACATTCCAGGCGCACGGCCTGGTCCTGTTCGTCGAGGTGTTTGCCGTCGTGGCAGCGGAAACAACCCGGCGCGGTGACGTGGCCGAGGTTGTTGGGGTGGGTGTTCCAATCCACTTTTTGGTCGTGGAAGACGGTGCGGTCGTAGAGGGCTTTCAGTTCCGCGACGGCGGCTTTGATCTCGTCGCCATGGCCGGGGTAATAATCGGTGTTTTTGTAATATTCCTCGATGCCTTCGATGGCTTTCATGGCCTCGGCGCGGGTGGCGTAGGGGGCGGTCAACATGTCCACCGCGCGGACGCGGATGCCGGGGATGGAGGCGCTGATGCGGCCGCGGGCGAGGGATTCGTCTATCGAAACGGAGGGCGGCTGAAAGTCGTGGGTGACGCGGTTGTGGCAGGTGATACAGTCCATCTGCTTGAGGCGGCTTTCGTCCAGGGCCGAGATGTCGAAGTCGGATTCCACGTCCACATATTCGGTGTATGTGCCATCCTCGTTCATCACGCGCACGTAGGGGATTTCCTGGCTGAGTTCATCGGCCGCGTAAAAATAGACGGGGTTTTCGATGTGCCAGTGGATGCCGAATCCGAGGCCTTCGCGCTTCGTCCCGCCGCCGGTTTTCATGATGAGGTAGGTGACGGTGGCGGGATTGCTGATCCCATCGCCGAAGTGATGGATCAGGCGCAGGCTGTCGTCGGAGAAGGTTTCGGGGCGATGGCATTTCTCGCAGGTGTCCACCGCGGGGCGCAGGGCCTTGGCGCGGATGGGCAGTTCGTAAAGGTTGAAGGTCTGGTAATACAATTCTTTTAATCCCTGCGATTTACGCGATAACTGATTAACAAAAGAGGCGCGCCCAATGTGACATTCTTCGCAGGTGACATTTGCGTGTGGGGATTCAATGTAAACCGCGTTCTGCGGCGGCATGGTGTGGCAGGTGGCGCCGCAGAATTGAGGGGAGTTTGAATATTCCCAGCCGTAGGTTCCCCCGACAAGCGCAAGTAGAATCACGATTCCCAAAACAATGATCGGAAGAATAACTTTCCAGCGCGGCGAGCCGGGTGGCGGAAAGAAAAAATGGCGCAACCTCTCTTTAAAAGACATGGCAATTCTCCTGTTCCATTGAGGATGAGGCGTCATTATACATTGAAAAGGTAGCGGGCGTTTTGCGCCCGCTACCTCTCCATGCGACTGGAGAAACCGGGTTTATTGGCGAAGCCCGGTTTCTAAGTGCGCTTACTCCGGCCGCGTGTAGGCCGAGACATCGCCGCCCAGGTCCGCGATCGAGTCGATCAGGATCTGGATGATGTATTTGGCGTTGTGGGCGAACGCGCCCGGGTCCTTCTGGATGTACTGGTAGTTGAAGGCGGCCTTCAGCAGGCGGGGCGTCCACGCCGCGTAGCCCTTGCCGTCGGCGCCGAAGAAGTACGGGTAGGCGGCGGGGTTGTAGGTGATCGCTCCGCCATGGGCTTCGGCATACTTCTGAAGCTCGGCGTAGAGGGCGTCGGTCAGCGTGGCGATCTCGCCGGCGACGCCTTCGGCGGTGTCGCCGTCGCCGTCGTAGTCAACGGGATCGCCGTAGCGGATGGCTTTCGCGTCCTCGGTACCGTGGCACTGCGCGCAGGCTTCGAGTTTCACTTCCAGTTCATGCACGTCGTGGCAGGACTTACAGGTGAAGCCGTTTTCCACGTGTCCGTGTTTTCCGGCGTACGTCATGCCTTCGTACTGGTAGGCGCCCTGGGCGTCGTTGCCGAAGAGGGTGGCGCCGGCCGCGAAGTAGTGGATGTTCTTGAAGCGGACGCCGGCATCCACGGTGTCGAGTTCCCTGCCGCGCAGGGCGTTGTTTACGCTGGCGGTGGATTCGCGGCCCTGGTGGCACTCGAGACACAGGTTGGCGTCATTGGGGGCCAGCTTGCCTTCCGCATCCGGCTTCGAGAAAGTGATGCTCTTGCCGGAGGGGAAGGGGACGGCGGTCACGGCGTAGCGGTTCGGCCAGTCGGCTTCGTTGTGGCAGGTGGAGCATTTGAAGCCGTTGCTTGGCTCCGCCGCTCCCACGCCGGCCGTCACAACTGTGCCATTGCCTGTTACGGCAACGGAGCCGCCGTTCTTGAGGAATTCGGGGAGACCGTTGGCGCTGTGGCATTTGGCGCAACCGTAGGGGACCATGCCTTCTTCGTCCCAGTGGCGGAAGGCTTCGGTGTTGCCCGCGAAGTGACCGGCATCGTCGCGGGTGAATTTGCTCACGTCGCCGCCCAGGTCTTCGATCGAGTCGTAGACCAGTTGGACGATGTACTTGTTGCCGTGCGCGAACGCGCCCGGATCCTTGAGCGAGACCTGGTAGTTGTAGGCGGCCTTCAGCAGGCGGGCTGTCCACGTGCTGTAGCTGACGTTGTTGCCCTCGGCATTTTTGTCGGGCGCGCCATCGCCATCGGCGTCCGCGAACCAGTACGGATAGGCTGCAACGTCGTAGGTGATGCCTGTTCCGGCTTTATCCTTGGCATAGGTCTTGATCTCGGCCAGGAGCGCGGCTTGCAGGCCCTCGATCTCGTAGTACATGCCTTCTTCCACGTTCCCATCGCCGTCGTAGTCCCGGGCCGAGGCCTCGGGTTCACGGATGTCTTTCAGGCCGCCCTCGGCGGTGACGCCGTCGCCGTGGCACAAGGCGCACTGTTCGACTTTCACTTCCAGCGTGTGCGGGTCGTGGCAGCCGATGCAGGTGTCGTAGCCGTCCACGTGCATGTGCTTGGCGTCGTACATCTTGCCGTCGTATTCATATCCGCCCTTGACCTCGGTGCCGTACAACGTGGCGGCCGCGGCGAAGTAGTGGATGTTGCGGAAGCCGAAGCGGACATCGTTGCCCTGGTCGTCCTTGATCGGCGCGACCACCGCGTCCACGTCTTCGATCTTGAAGCGGGCGATTTGCGCGTCCACCGAGGCTTTGGATTCGCGTCCCTGGTGGCAGACCAGGCAGCGCGACGCGTCGCCAAAGCCTTCGACCACGAACGGAACATTTTCGCCCGCCTCATTGGTTGTGAAGCCGGGGAAGGCCACGCTGTTCAGGCTGGAGGCCACGGGGTTGTGGCAGGCGATACATTGGATGCCCTGCGCCTGCGCGGCGGGGACGGCGGCATCCACTTTATTGGCTTCCGAGCCGTCCGCGCCCAGGAAGTCCTGGTAGCCCGCGGCGCTGTGGCAGCGCGCGCAGGCAGTGGGGACTTCGGCGGGATCTTCCTCGTCCCAGTGGCGGAAAGGCTCGCCAGTCACATCGTTGTGGCCGGAGCCGGCCCACGCCGCGTAGTACGGCACGAGGCTCTGCTCCACCACAGGAAGCGGTTCCGCAGTGGGGATGGGCGGCTCGGTTGGCTTTGCGCCGCAAGCCGCCAGCACGGCAGCGGCCAAGAGTAAAGTTCCGAGAACGATCAATAGTTTTTTGGTAGTCATGTGCACATTCTCCAAATTTTGGGTTAGAGGCGATCTGTTTGCGTATTAGTTCGAGATAAGCACCTCCATTTCTGTAATTTCGACCATTATAGTCGAATTATTAATTGTTTACTCATATAATATACAACAAACCCCAAAAACAGGGGCGTGACATGTGTCATTATTCACAATGCGGGTTATCACATTATGGAAATCACCCCAATGAAGCAAAACGGCCTATTGGGTCATTCCAATAGGCCGTGCGTTTGCTGGTTTCAAAATCTATGCGTACATTCCCCAGTCCAGCGCGGACGGGTCCTCCATCACCGAGAAATCCCACATCTCCATGCCCATCTCCACTGTGACGGGCATGCCCAGCCCCTCGATGGCTTTGGCTTTGGTCATTTCGATCATCGCCGGGCCGTAGGGGCAAAACGGCGTGGTCAGGATCATCTTGAGGCGCGCGATCTCATTTTCGATCTCGATATCGCGCACCAGGCCCAACTGGATGATGTTCATCCCGATCTCGGGGTCCACCACTTCCGAGAGCGCGGCGCGCACCGCATCCACTTTATCGGGATGCGTGGTGTGGATCATCCATTGGATTTGTTTGTTTTCTGGATTTTCGCTCATTGTTTCTTCTCGTTGCTCTTCACTTCGGCCGCACCACATACGTGCAATGCGCCCCGCCTTCGAGAATGCACTGTACCTTGTTGGCCGGAACGGCCAGCATTTTCGAGATCAGCGTCTGGTCCACGGTGCAGACCTCGGGATGGCTTTGCCCGATCTGGTAGTAGGGACAGGTGATCTCGTGGATGCGGTAGCCGTCTTCGGTCTTTTCCCATTCGACGGTGAAGCCCTCCTCGGCCAGCAGTTCCTTCACCGTGTCCAGCCGCTCCTCCATGCTCATGCCCTTCAATTGCTCGGAGTAATCCGCCGCCAGCCCTTCGGCCACCTGCGAGAACAGTTTGCTGACCATCGGCTCGGGCATGGACTCTTTCATTTGGGCGAGCAGGCGCGTGGTCAGGCGCAGGTAGCGGGTGGGGAAGCGCTCCATGCCCTCCTCGGTCAGCACGTAGGCCAGGCGCGGGCGTCCCACCCCGTGGCGTTCTTCGTGCGCTTCCACCAGCCCTTCCATTTGCAGGTTGGTCAGGTGATGGCGGACGGAGATGGGGTTGATGCCCACCGCTTTGGCCAGTTCGTTGATGGTCGAGCGCGGCTGTCGCAGGAGCGTTTGCAAGATGCGGTCGCGGGTGCTTTTCACAAACGGCAGTATATCAGTCCCTCCCGCGCTTGTCAATATTATAGATAAATATCATAAATATTATTTTGCCTGTTTGATATACTCTGCGGCATGAAACCCATCGCGCTTCTTACCCATCCGCTCCCGCCCGAATGGATCGCCTCGCTAATTGGGCGGGTGGAGCTCGTAACCGGCCCGGACGAGACGCCGGGCTGGGCGGCGAACCTGCTGGAGGCTCTGCCGCGCGCCGCGGGCATCCTTTCCATGCTCACCGCCCGCGTGGACGAGTCCGTTCTCGCCCGCGCGCCGAACTTGCGCGTGGTCAGCAACATGGCCGTGGGCGTGGACAATGTTGACGTGGCGGCCTGCACGCGGCGCGGCGTCCCGGTCGGCAACACGCCCGGGGCGATGACCGACGCCACCGCCGACCTGACGATGGGCCTGCTGCTGGCCGCGGCGCGCCGCCTGCCCGAAGCGGCGCGGGACGCGCGGGAAGGCCGCTGGCGCACCTGGTCGCCGAGCGGCTGGCTGGGCGCGGACCTGCGCGGCGCGGCGCTCGGCATCGTCGGGCTGGGGAAGATCGGCGCGGCCGTGGCTGAACGGGCGCGCGGGTTTGGACTCCGCGTCCGTTACTGGCAGCCCGCCCGAAGTCCAGAGAGGGAAGCGAGAGTCGGGGCGGAGTACGTCTCGTTGGATGAGTTGTTGTCCGCCAGCGATTTTGTCACGCTGCATTGTCCCCTCGACGAATCGACGCGAGGGATGATCGGCGAATCTGAATTGCGAAAGATGAAACCAAACGCCATTCTGGTCAACGCCTCGCGCGGCGCGGTGGTGGATACGGACGCGCTGGCGCGGGCGTTGCAGGAGAATTGGATCGCCTCCGCCGCGCTGGACGTGACCGACCCCGAGCCGCTGCCGCCGGAGCATCCGCTGTACGCGCTGCCCAATTGTTTCATCGCGCCGCACATCGGCTCGGCCACGCGCGGGACGCGCAGGCGCATGGCGGAGATGGCCTGCGAAAATTTGCTGGCGGGATTGAACGGGGAGAGACTGCCGAATTGCGTGAACCCCGAAGCGTATTAGTACTCCAGCCTGCAAATTTTTTCATCCTGCGCGAGCAGGCGCAGCAACTTTTGCTGGTTGCGCGGGTGGCCGACAGTGCGCCAGGTGCTGGCGACGGTATCCTCGGTGATTTCGAAATGATCCTCGGTCACGCGCAGGCGGCATTCCTTGAAGGCCCTGCGCAGCGTTTCGATGGTTTCCAGGTTGCCGTCGCAGATCACGATCCTGTACGTGCGCGCTTCGCGCATTCGGTCAATCCATCCGCCCACGGTGGGGAAGAAGACCAGGACGACGAGCGTGACGCCCGTCGCGGCCAGGACGAATTCGATCTGCCCGGCGCCGATCCCCATGCCGAGCGCGGCGGCCAGCCAGATGGTGGCGGCGGTCGTCAGCCCGCCGATGCGCCCGCCCTCGCGCAGGATCGTCCCCGCGCCGAGGAAGCCGATGCCGGTCACGATATTGGCGGCGATGCGCGAGGGACTGATATCCGGTCCGATTGCGAGCGAAAACAGGGTGAAGAGGGTGGAGCCGAGCGTGATGAGGATGATGGTGCGAAAGCCCGCGGCCTTGTATTGCACTTCGCGCTCCAGCCCGATGACGCCGC
>DAOUMJ010000170.1:0-24585 GCA_034411715.1 Anaerolineales bacterium
TTACTTTTGAAAAAGCCAAAAACTGCACTATTTGCGAGTATTTTCTGGCGGTTTCAACATTTCAAAAAGTTAAAAACCTACCCGTTTGGAGTATAGCAAGGCGAGGAAGGGAAAGAGCGGAGGGGGAACGCAACCTACTCCCCCGACCCCATCCCAAATGGGGAGGGGAAGTTTGGTATGTGATTGGTAAAATAGAGATCAACCGAAAGGAATCCCCCCATGCCCACCCCCCTCCCCCGCTCGAAAGTCAGGAAAGACCACACCTGGAACGCTGAAAGCGTTTTCCCCTCTCCCGAAGCCTTCGATGCCGAAGTCAACAGTCTCCTCGAGAGCCTGCCCGCCATTAAGGAATTTCAAGGACATCTCGGCGATAACCCCGACACATTCCTGCGCGCGATGGACGCGCTGGAAATCCTCGCGCAGCGCGCCGCCAGGGTACAGGTCTACGCCACGATGTCCAGCGCGGTGGATACGGCCGATCAGCGCGGCGCGGCGATGAACGGACGGGCGATGTCCGCGCTGGCGCAGGCCGGCGCGACGACAGCGTTCGTGGATCCCGAACTGTTGTCCATGGGCGAAGCGAAACTGCGCGGCTGGTTGGCCGACGATCCGCGCATGAAGTTGTACGAGCATTACGTCAATGACTTGTTCCGCAAACAGGCGCACGTCCGCAGCGCGGAGGTGGAGGAAATCCTCGGCCTGGCGCGCGACTCGTTCATGACGGTCCGCACCACGGCGCATAGCCTGGCGAATGCCGATTTCCAGTTCAAGCCCGCCAAAAGCAGCGACGGCAAAAAGGTGGAGTTGACCCAAAGCACGTTCGACGCCATCCTGAACGCGTCCGACCGCAAGGCGCGCCAGACCGCCTGGGAAAATTACAACGACAAGTATCTCGAATACAAAAACACGCTGGCGAGCAACCTGGCCGCTTCGATCAAGCAGAACGTCTTCAACATGAAGGTGCGCGGGTTCGATTCGTCGCTCGAGTCCACGCTCTTCAATGGGAACGTCCCCGTGGAGATGTTCCACAACCTGCTGGACATCTTCAAGAAAAAACTTCCGCTCTGGCACAAGTACTGGCGCATCCGACGCAAGGCGCTGGGCGTGAAGACGCTTCATCCCTACGACGTGTGGGCGCCGCTCACGACGCGCAAGCACAAAGTCCCCTTCGCCAAAGCCGTGGACTGGATCAGCGAAGGTCTCGCGCCGATGGATGAGGAATACGTCGGCGCCATCCGCAAGGGATGTCTCGAAGAGCGCTGGGTGGACTGGTCGCCGAACGCGGGCAAACGCCAGGGCGCGTTCTCCACGCGCGTCCCGAAGGACACGTATCCTTTCATCCTGATGAGTTACACCGACGACATCGGCAGCATGTCCACGCTGGCGCACGAACTCGGCCACTCGATCCACGCGTATTACGGCAGCCGCGCCCAGCCGATGATCTATTACCAGTACCCGTCCATCATCGCTGAGACCGCCTCGAACTTCCACCAGGCGATGGTGCGCGGTCACCTACTCAAGACGAACCCCGACAAGACTTTCCAGATCGCCCTGCTCGAAGAGGCGATGGACAACTTCCACCGCTACTTCTTCATCATGCCCACCCTCGCCCGCTTCGAACTGGAGACGCATCAGCGCGTGGAAAAGGGACAACCCCTCACCGCCGACGCGATGATCGAACTGATGGCCGACCTGTTCAGCGAAGGCTACGGCGGCGAGATGAACCTGGACCGTCCGCGCGTGGGTATCACGTGGGGCACGTTCACCACACATCTCTACATTGACTACTACACCTTCCAATATGCCATCGGCATCTCCGCGGCAAACGCCATCGCCAGGCGGATTCTGGACGGCGTCCCCAACGCCGCGCAGGATCACATCAACTTCCTCAAGGCGGGTTCCTCCAAATCGCCGCTCGACCTCTACAAAGTCGCGGGCGTGGATATGACCACGACGGCTCCCATCGAAGCCGCCTTCACCGTGCTGGAGGAATACGTGGATCGGCTGGGAGCGCTGACGGGAAAGTAGGTCGGATTGGCAACCCGACCTGCCACTTGACAAATAGACAAACTTCGATATAATCTCGCATAGATAAACGTCTATGAAACTCGATCCTGTCCTCTTCGCCAAAGCCATCGCCGACGAGACCCGCCAGAAGATCATGAATCTGGTCTGTTGCAAGTGGCTGTCGGTCAACCAGATCGTCGAGAAACTGGATGTCTCCCAGCCGACGGTTTCGCATCACCTCGCCATCCTGCGCGATGCCGATCTGGTGAAGGTCCGTGAGGAGGGCAAACAGACGTTTTACTCGCTCAACCAAAGTCGGATGGCCTCCTGCTGTGGACAGTTGATGATCAAATTCGCGCCCGAAATCGAGACAACCGAAGCCGTCAAGAAAGCGACCGCCGAAGCGTAGTTGTGGGATGCCAATTCTTTTGGTATCCCACCTTTTTTGTCCGAATATATAGACAATTGTCTATTTGATGAGCCTTCGAGACTTGCCAAAATTGGTTTCACAATTTCGTCATTGCGAGGAGGGCGCACTTCCCGACGAAGCAATCCCCGCGCTGTGGAGGAGATTGCTTCGGGAAGAACACCCTCGCAATGACGAAGTACAGGTGAGTGAGCGAAGTAATAATCTGCGTACTTCAGGAGAAACGAAATGAGTTCAGCTATTCAGACCGTATCACGCGTAACCAGAACCAAGGTTCAGGCAAAAGCGAGTTACGACAGGATGAGTCCGTTCTACGATTATTTCGCAGGTGTCTTCGAGCGGAATTATCGAAACATGGCCTTGAAGCGGTTGAATATCGCAAGAGGCGAGATCGTTCTCGAAGTTGGTTTTGGCACGGGTCATTGTTTGAAACAGATGGCCGAGGCTGTCGGGGAGGAAGGCAGGGTTTATGGCATTGACATTTCCTCGGGGATGCTTGCCATCAGCAAGCGGCGGCTGGAACGGGCAGGGCTTTGGAACAGGGTCGAATTGACCTGTGATGACGCAATGAAAATGCCTTACACAGACAACCAATTCGATGCCGTTTTCACGAGTTTTGCGCTCGAGCTTTTTGATGTGCCCGAAATCCCACAAGTGCTGGCCGAGATTAGGCGCGTCTTGAGACCCAATGGGAGAGTCGGAATTATCAGCATGGCGAAAGAAGACAACACATCGCTATTGCTGAGATCATACGAGTGGATGCACGAGAAACTTCCCCAATACGTTGACTGTAGACCGATTTATGTAGAACAGTCAATCAAGGATGCTGGGTTTGAAATACAGCACAAAGAGCGCGTCAGTTTATTGGGGCTGCCAGGAGATATTGTTATTGGCACAAAGCCGATCACATCAAGCCAAACCGAAAACAGGACTTCATAGGCACAGCCCTAAACTCACCTTACGCAGTACCGCGAGATTTATCTCGCCCGGACAGGCAACATGAATGTTGCGGTACGAGAAAACTGCGTAACGGCGCCTGTCAATTGAACTGTCCCATCAACGCGATCCGCGTCGAGAGCGGAGTCGGCTGCGCCGCGGCGATGATCCACGCCGCGCTGCGCGGACAAAAAGAAGTTTCATGCAGTTGCGGTTAATTCAAATCAAAGTTTAGATCCGTCATTGCGAGCGAAGCGAAGCAATCCCCTCCACCGTCGCGGAGATTGCTCCGCGACGAACGCTCGCAATGACGAACACACAAAGGAGACAAAATGACCCAATCCCCCACCCCCATCCATGAGGCGGTGCGCGAACATTACGCTGAGCGGATCAAAAACAACGCTTCCTGTTGCAGCGGCTCCATTGATTGTTGCTCCTCGTCCGAAAGCGACCTCTACCCTGCGGAGTTGCTCGCCACCCTGCCCGAAGGCGAATCCGCCGTCAGTTACGGATGCGGCGACCCGATCACGCTCGCCTCGCTCCAGCCCGGGCAGGTCGTCCTCGACCTCGGTTCGGGCGCGGGACTCGACTGCTTCTTCGCCGCGAAAAAGGTCGGCGAAACGGGACGCGTGATCGGCGTGGACATGACTCCCGAAATGGTAGCCCGCGCCAGGTCCAGCGCGGAGCGGATGGGGATCCGCAACGTGGAATTTCGTCAGGGCTACCTCGAAGATTTGCCAGTCGAGTCAGACAGCGTGGATGTCATCATCTCGAACTGCGTCATCAACCTTTCGCCCGACAAAGCCAAAGTGTTTAGCGAAGCGTTCCGCGTGTTGAAGCCTGGCGGCAAACTGGCGGTCTCGGATATCGTCACCGATGGGCCGCTGCCCGAGGCGGTGAAGCAAAGCCTGAGCGCCTGGGCGGGATGCGTGGCGGGCGCGGTCGAAGCGAGGGAATACGTCAGTATGATGGAGGCGGTCGGATTCACCGATGTGTCTGTCAACCCCGTGTTCTTCGACAAGGAGACCGTGGACAGCGCGTTGGATGAAATGAAACTGGACGTGAACGAATACCCGCGCGAGGCGGTTTACAAAGCGGTGTATAGCGCCAAGATCACGGCATATAAAGCGTAACAACCCATGTAGTGACGATTTCAATCGTACAAAGAGACCGCTGTTTCATCAGCGGTCTCTCGATTCAAAACGGCAAATCTTCGTCATCATTTGGCAGATCGTCAAAATCCCAGCCTCTCTCTTCGTCGTCATCTTCGTCTTCTTCAAAATATTCATCGGGATACAACGATCTGTTGGCGAATCGCTCTGCGAGCATCATTTTCATTTCCTCGCGCATCTCGGGTTCGTCGCTGAGATCTTCGAGCAGGTCGCGCACCCAGCGGGGAAACTTGCTCTCGTCAATCTCGCGCCGTTCCATGCGGTCGAGATAGCCCCAGTCCACCGGACTATCGGATTCTGCGGCTTCGTTCGCCTCGCCCAACGAGGCGCGCAGTTTCCCCTCCAAATCGAACGGCACGTGCGCCACCGAGTCCATCGTCGGCGGCAATTTGGCGGGATCGGGCGGGCGGTATTGGTTGAGAATACTTTCAGGCGATTCCCAGGCCTCGAGTTCTTCGGGATTCTGCACCTGCAAGGTACGGCGAAAACGACTGCCGTCTCCTGCGGGCGGGATCCAGGGAATGCGGTCCTGGTTGTCGCGCCACCAAATCACTTCCGCCAGCAGGCGGCGCGCGTCCTGGTCGTTGGGAAAGAGACGCAACAACTCCGAAAGGACATCCGCCGACTCCGCGAAATAGCCCTGGTTGGCATATTCCTTCCCGACCCACAACATCGCCAGGCGCGGATTGTTCGTCAGGCGGATGGCCTCCTGAAAAATTTGCCAGGCGCCCTCCGCGCCTTTCACCTGCCCGCCAAGATAATCCTCCAACAATTGCAAATGACCCTCCATCAAATACTGCCGCACATCCGGCGGGCCATCGCGCTCTTCTTCGAATCCTTCCTCGTACTCGCGATGCCAGCCTTCCCAGCGAGACATGAAACGGAAGGATAGAGCCAACCTTCGGCGTTGCTGCCAGGGACGGTCGTCCCATTCGTCAATGGTACGGCTCAGGGCGCGACGATTGTCCTGGATAAGACGGGGGTAACGAAAGGCGCGCATGATCAACTTGTGCGCGCCAGCATGCTCGGGATAGAGCGCGAAAATATCGAAGCACAACGCCGCGGCCTCGCACGGGCCTGGGTCATCTTCGTCCGTGAGCAACTCTTCCGCCTGGATCAACATTTGTTGGATATAGGGAGGGTAAATTGGCTCGTCCATGCCGCCGATTATATTCCACCTGGCCTTCACCCCCAACCCCTCTCCCCACCCTTCGACTGCGCTCAGGGCAAGTTCGGGGAGAGGGGAGGTTTTTCTTAACCTGCTGTAATCTTATCCATCTTGACAGTGCAATCGTTCGCGGGTAAAAACATACCGACTGGTCGGTTTTTTATTTCACCCTCACCCCTGCCCTCTCCCTATTACGGGAGAGGGAGAAAAGTGGAATCATGCAACAACGCAGCGAAGAAACACGGGCGCGCATCCTCGAAGCCGCTGTAAAACAATTTTCGATCCACGGCTACAACAAAGCCAGCGTGGACAGTATTTGCGAACAGGCGGGGGTCAGCAAGGGCGCGTTCTATCATCATTTCCAAACCAAGCAGGATGTCTTTCTGGCGTTGCTCGATGGCTGGCTGCAAACGTTCGACCAGGCCATCGAAGCCTCGAAGGATCGTCCCGTCCCCGAAACCTTCCAGATGATGACGGAATATTTCCCATACATCTTCCAATCCGCCAGCGACAACCTGCCGATGTTCCTCGAGTTCATGTTGCAGGCCAGCCGCGATGAAAAAATCTGGCAGGCAAGCATCGCTCCCTATCGCCGTTATCATAAACATTTTGCGTCGCTGATCAAAAAGGGAATTGCGGAAGGCTCGTTCGTGGACGTGAATCCCGACCTGGCGGCCAGGCTGATCGTCTCGGCGGCGATGGGATTGCTGCTGCAAAGCCTGCTCGATCCGCAGGGCGCGAAATGGGAGAAGGTGGCGCGCGAGACGGTGCAGTTGATGATGACGAGTTTGGTGAAAGAGAACGCGTAGGCAACGTTCTCTAACGTTGCAGAGGGCGGCGTTAGAGAACGCCTAATACGCGAGTTTTGGCAAAGCGAGGTTTGTATGTGGTTGGTCACAGGCGCGACGGGACACATTGGCAATGTCCTCATTCGCAAACTTTTGGGGCGCGGGGAAAAAGTTCGGGCGTTGATTCCAGCAGGAGAAAGCCGCGACCCGCTCGAAGGTCTGGATGCGGAGGCGGTGGAGGGCGACGTTCTCGATTTGGATTCGCTGTGCGCGTCCATGCGCGGCGCGCGCGGCGTCTTCCACCTGGCGGGCGTCATCTCGATCCTGCCGGGGCCGAATCCGTTCGTCCGCAAGGTCAACGTGGAGGGGACGAAAAATGTTTTGAAGGCGGCGAAAGATTCGGGCGTCGAGAAAGTCGTGTATACCAGTTCGATCCACGCCATCAAACGGATCGAGGCCGGGACGATCGACGAATCCCTGCCCTTCGACGCGGACAACCCGTACGGCGCGTACGACCGCTCGAAGGCCGAGGCCACGCTCGAAGTGCTGGAGGCGGCTCGCGCGGGACTGGAGGCGGTCGTCGCCTGCCCGACGGGCGTGATCGGCCCGTACGACTACCGCGGCTCGATGATGGGCGCGGTGATCCACGACGCGGCGGTCGCGAAGCCCTCCCTTTACGTGGACGGCGCGTACGATTTCGTGGACGTGCGCGACGTGGCCGAGGGACTCATCACCGCGGCCGAGAAGGGCAAGCGCGGCGAAAGTTACATTTTCTCTGGAAACAAAATCTCCGTTCGATATTTGCTCGAAACGATTCGCGAGATCACGGGACGCGGCTTCTTCCAGTTGAAGATTCCCTTCGATCTGGCGAAGTTCTTCGCGATGTTTACGCCGATGTATTACCGACTGGCGCACGCCACGCCGCGCTTCACGCCGTATTCGCTGGAGGTGTTGAAAAGCAATTCCAATATCAGCCACGCCAAAGCGACGCGCGAACTGGGCTACAAGCCGCGTTCGATCTACGAAACCATTTCGGATACGGTGAAGTGGTTTTTGGAGAAGAAAACTTCTTAAACACGAAGTATCCATGAAAGGGTTTCACCCCGAAAGATGAAAACCAGTACCGCAAGATTTATCTTGCTCCCCAAAGGCAACATGAATGTTGCGGTACTTCTATTTTCATATCAGGACACAAAGGACACGAAGTTTGGTTGAATGATGATGATGGCTTTTTGTTTCCATCATCACGAAAGATGATCGAGAAATCAACTCGTTGCGCCACTCAATAAACCTTTGTGTACTTCGTGTCCTTTGTGTTTAGAAAAAAAAGGAGACTCAAAATGAAAATCGTCACCGATTGCGCGGCGGACATGCCCGCCGAAGAATTGGAAAAACTCGGAATCGTCCAGGCGCCGCTGTTCATCCAATTCCCCGAAGGCGAAGTGAACTCCGCCGACATCAGCGCCGACGCGTTCTACGATCGGCTCGAAGCCATGCGCCCGCAAATCCCGACGACGGCCATGCCGTCCACGGGGTTGTTCGCGGAGTTGTATCGCAAGGTTTCAAAGGCGGGAGAAAAGATCCTGTCCATTCATATCTCGTCGGGATTGAGCGGAACGATCAACGCCGCGCGTGAAGGAGGCGAACAGGCCAAACCCGAAGCGGACGTTTCGTTCTGGGACACGCTCACCCTCTCCGGCGGGGAACGTTTCCAGGTGCTGGCCGCGGCGCTGGCAGACAAGGCCGGCTGGGGATGGCACGCCATCCAGGAACGGCTGGAGAAGATTCGCGAAAAGACCGAGGTGATCTACACGCTCGATACGCTGGAATATCTGGCGCGCGGCGGACGGATTGGCCGCGTGAAGGCCATCGCGGGCGCGTTGCTGAATCTCAAGCCCGTCATCCGCGTGGATACGGACGGCAAGTACAGCACCGTGAAAACCGAGCGGACGATCGGCAGGTCCATATCTGCCATCGCGGAACATCTTTACGAAAAGTATGCGCATACGCCCGTGTGGGTCACTGTGCTGCACGGGCGCTTCGCGGAAAAAGCGGACGCGCTCACGGGTGAACTCAAGCAAAAACTCAACATCGCCAAACTCGAAGTGATGCGAATCTCGCCTGTGCTGGGAGTGCATACGGGGCCGGGCATCGTCGGCGCGGCGGTGGTGCCGATGGAGTTGATGGAAGGCTTGGCGAGCTAATTCTCGTACACGGATTACGCGGATTTGACGGATGAACACGGATTTTCTTTGGAACTTTTTGCGGAGTCGGAAGTCTCCAGACTTTCGTTCAAAGTCAGGAAACTCTTCGGCAGGCCCCGGGCAGGTTTTTGCAATCTGAGAAAAAGAATAGATTCCGTCAAACTCCGTTCAATCCGTGAAATCCGTGTACAAAAATCCCAATGAAAGACTGGAAAGACAAGATCGCTATCGTCACTGGCGCGTCGTCGGGGATTGGGGCGGCGACGGCGCGTCGACTCGCGGGGGCGGGGATGAAGGTGATTCTCGTGGCGCGGCGGGCGGAGAGGTTGCTCGGGGTGCAGGCGGAGATCGAGTCGGCGGGGGGAAAGGCCGAGGTGGCGGCGGCCGACCTGAGGTCCGAGAAAGAACGAGAGCGCGTCTTCGAGCAGGTCGGCGCGGCGGATGTCCTGGTCAACAACGCGGGCTTCGGCTGGTACGGCTATTACAGCGACATGCCCTGGCAGACCGTCCGCGAGATGCTGGAGACAAACGTCGCGGCGATCGCGCATCTCACGTCTTTATTTTTGCCTGGGATGAAGGAACGAAACCGAGGGCATATCATCAACGTGGGTTCGATTTCGGGAAGCCTCCCCAGCCAGGGCGTCGCGATCTACGGCGCGACCAAATCGTTCCTCGACAATTTCACCACCGCGCTGGCGCGCGAACTGCGCGGGACGCGCGTGTTTGCAAGCGTCGTTCGGGCGGGACCTGTGAAGACCGAGTTCGGCGAGGCCGCGTTGAGCAAGGAACACGGCGGGCATGTGCCAACCGAAAAAATCGGCGTGACTTCGGATCTGGTGGCATGTGAAATTTGGAAGTTGCTGCTGCGCCCGCGCCGCGTGATCTACGTGCCGCGCTGGCTGGGAATCGTCCCCTGGGCGGAGTTGAGTTTCGGTTGGATCATTGATCGGATTGGGCCGCTGCTGTTAAAGAGGCAAGGTGGTCAGCGATAAATAGCGGATAGGGCTTCCTGCCCACAGCCGCAAACCCGACAAAAAAGGATGACCAGACAGGCCATCCTTAAAACAGGTCAAAGTTCACTTGCCATAAAAAAGTAAATATGCGAGAATCAAGGGGATTGTCCGGGTCGTATTTCGCGCAATGAGGTTGCATAAAGAACTTCTCGCAATTCCGTCATTGTGAGGAGGGTCGGTGGTCGAGTAGCGTTCGTTGCGTACCGAGACCCCGACCCGACGAAGCAATCTCGCACTTCAGAGGAGGGATTGCTTCGGGAAGGACACCCTCGCAATGACGAGGCTATCAACGATCAAGCGCGGCGTGCTCTCGGACACGGGAGAAACCATGGACGAAATCATCAACCCCTACATCGCCGGCGCGCCCGTCACCGAACAGCGCATGTTCTTCGGCCGCGAGGACATCTTCCAGTGGATCGAGAACAGCATCGCGGGCCAGTTCGCCGACCACATCCTCGTCATCCACGGACAGCGGCGGGTGGGAAAAACGTCGGTGCTGAAACAATTGGGCAACCGACTGCCGAAGCGCTTCGTCCCCGTCTTCTTCGATTTGCAGGGACGCACCCACACCAGCCTCGACCGCTTCCTATGGTGGCTGGCGCGCGAGATCGTGCGCGTCCTCAAACAGGAACGCGGCATCGAGACCCCCCTGCCTGAAAAGGACGACTTCGCCAAAGACCCCGACCATTTCGAAAATCGCTTCCTTCCTGACCTCGAGCCGCTCCTCGGCAACTCGACGCTTCTCCTCACCTTCGACGAATTCGACAACCTCGAAGAAAGCGAAGTCAAGGAAGAGTTGGCGCGCCCGCTGGTGGATTATCTCCGCCGCCTGATGGGTCAACGCGGCCTCAACTTTATTTTTTCCATCGGCTCTTCGGGACGCAAACTCGAAAACATGCAGGCCGAGTACACCGAATTTTTCAAGACCGCCCTCTACAAAAAGATCAGTTTCCTCAACGAGGAACAGACGCGCCACCTGGTCACACGTCCCGTGCAGGACGTCATCGAATACGAGCGCGGCGCGGTGGATCGCATTTACCAGATCACGTCGGGGCATCCGTATTTCACGCAACTCACCTGTCACGAACTTTTCGCGCGTTGCCAGCGCACCGAGCAACGCAAGATCGCCAAATTGGACGTGGAAGAGATTCTCGATGACGTGGTGGAGCGCGGAACCGTCAACTTGAAATTCGTCTGGGACGAGGCGGCGGACATCGAAAAGTGGGGACTGGCCGCGCTCGCCCAACTGGACAAAGCCGATCACCGCGCCGTGGCCGACTACCTGAAAAAACAGCGCGTCCGTTTCAGCGAAACCGACCTGACCTCGGGCCTGCTCCGCCTCCGAGAGAAGGACGTCCTCACCCCCGACAATCGCTTCGTCATCCACCTCTTGCGCCTCTGGTTGCAGAAGAACCGTCCCATCGAGCAGGCGCGCGAGGAGCTCACCGAAGTCAACCCCATCGCCAATCGCTACATCGAGATCGGACTCGAATTCAAAGACACGCGTCAGTTTGCCAAAGCCATCGAGAGTTTTCAGGAAGCGCTGGCGATTTCCAAAGACAACCTCCAGGCGCAGGTCAACATCGCGCTGGTCTACGTGGATCAGAAAGCCTTCGACAAGGCCGTGGTGGAATTCGAAAAAGCGCTGGCGATGGACGATGAAGACGTTTCGGCTCGCGCGGGACTTTGCGAGGCGCACCTCGCCCTGGGCGACTCAGCCATGACGAGGGGACGCGCGAAAGAAGCGGTTCTGTCCTATCAGCGCGTGCTGGCGATCAATGCCGAGCACCTCGAAGCGCGAGGACGAATGGCGGAAATCGCGCGTCAGCGCGCGGAGAAGGCATTAACAGACGGCAAGGACGAGGAGTCCCTGTCCGCGTTCGCGGAGGCGCTGCGGTTCACGCCCGAAGACCAGTCGCTGATCGAACGCGTTGAAAAAGTTCGGGCGGAGAAAAAAGCGAAAGTATTGGCCGCGCTCCTCGCGAGGTCAGAGAAAGAAGCGAGCGCGAAGAGTTGGGAGAAGTCGCTCGCGGCGTTGAACGAAGCCCTCGAACTTGCGCCACTGGACGAGTCCATTCTCGCGCGAATCGATTCGGTCAAGGCGCGACAGTTGAAAGAGCGGCTGGACGCGATCCTGGCGAAAGCCGACCAGGCCGAAAAGTCCAACCGTTGGGACGCGGCCATCGGCGCGCTGGGCGAATACCTTGCCCTGCAACCCGACGATGCCGCGATCCAAAAACGACTCGACAATTTGAGAGCCGCGAAACGTTCGGCCTGGCTGGGCGCGGTCGGCGCGCGTGCCGACGCGGCGCTCGCCTCCGAACGCTGGGATGAAGCCATCGCCGCCCTGAACGAGGTCCTGTCGTTGGAGCCAGGGAACGCCGACTTTGCTGCGCGCGCGGCGAAGGTGCGCGCCGCGCAAAAGGCCGCCGCGCTGCGGGACATACTGCGCCGCGCCGAGGCGGCCGCGCTGGCTGGCCGCTGGGATGAAACCATCGAAGCGTTGAATGCGGGATTGGCAAGCGAGCCTGAAAACGAAACCCTGCAAGCCAAATTGATCGAAGTCCGCAAGGCGAAGCGCGAGGCGCGTTTGAAAGCCGCGTTGCGTTTGGCGGATACCGCCGCGCAGGCAGGCAAGTGGGATTCGGCGGCCGCGGCGTTGAACGAAGTGCTGGCCGTCGAACCAGAGAACGCCGAGTTCCAGAAGAAACTTTCGGAAATACGCGCGCAGGAACGATTGAGCAAATTGAACGCGGCGCGGACGCAGGCGCGGAGTCTGGCGCGCGCCGAACGGTTCGAGGAGTCGCTCAAGGCGTGGGACGAATATCTGAAACTCGATCCCGATGACCGCCAGGCCGCGCAAGCAGAGATCGAGTCGGTCAAGAGGGCGCAGGGTCTCGCGCAGAATTACGCCGAGGCGTACAAGGCCTACTCGAAGAAAAATTACGACAAGGCCATCGGGCTGTTCAAGTCCATCGTGATGGAGGATGCCGATTACAAGGACGCGACGCGGCTGTTGGCCGAGTCCGTTGAATATCGCCGCACGGCGCGCAAGTGGTGGCAGAGCCGATGGGTGTGGGGAGGGATTGGTCTCGTAGCTTTGGTGATTGTTGCGTGGAGCGTGTTCCGTTATGGGTTGCCGTTGCTGGCCGCGTTGCCGACAGCGACTCCCGCCGAGACGCGCGCCGCGGCAAGCGCAACCACACCCCCTCCTTCCACCGCAATCTTCACACCAACCCTCACCTCCACTCCCCTGCCGTTGAAATGGACGCGGCTGAATTCGGGACAGTTCCTGTCGCGCGATATCATCAACGCCATCTTGATTGACCCGACCGATGCGGGTGTGATGTATGTTGGCACGAAAAATGCAGGCATCTATAAATCCATTGACGGCGGGGTATCCTGGCAACCCATCCACAATGGACTTGGGAGGGCAGAGATTTCCACTTTGATCATGGATCCAAACGATTCAAAGATACTCTATGCAGGCGCCATTCTTGGCGGAGTGTACAAGACAACCAATGGCGGGCTGACGTGGCAGGCCGTGAATGCGGGTATTAACATTGGAGATGGCGAATGGCTGGCAATCGTTGCAATGGATCGTCAAGACAGCCAGCATCTCTACTTTACCGATTCAAAGATGCTTTACGAGACAACCAACGGTGGCCAGTTGTGGCGCGAGGGTTCCGAACAAGGTCGTCCCCCTTGCAAAGTTGGGTTGGTCACAGAACCATCGGATGGGAATGTTTTATTTTTAGCCAGTGGTTGTCCCAATAAAAATCAGGGGGGAGTTTACAAATCCACCGATGGTGGAAGAACGTGGGCAATTATAGGTTTCGAGACTCAGCCATTGGATTTCCACGGTCTATGGATTGAACCCAATGAAGGACAGACCTTATACGTTTCATCGGGAGGTACACTCTGGGTCTCCCATGATAAAGGCGAAACTTGGACGGAATCCAGGTCAACAAGGTGTAATTTGGCCTTCGATAGAATGGACCCGCTAACAGTTTTTTGTGCTTCTGAATATCAGGTGATGAAATCCACAGACGGCGGAACGCGATGGAGCCTCGTAGCCGACCCCAATCTTGGCGGCATAAGCGCCCTGGCGGTTTCGCCGCAGGATAATAACTCCCTGTTTTTGGGCTCCTCCGGCTTGTATGTCTCCACCGATGGCGGAAAAAGGTGGGAAGAGCAAAGCAGTGGACTAGGCGGCAGCGCATTTGAATTTAAGGTGTCACCGACCAACTCTTCGTTTTTATATGCTCAAGGATTAAGAAATACTCAACTGTATCTGTCACAAGATGGCGGGAGGAATTGGGCGGATCTCGGAAGCGGCAGAAGCCTCTTCTTTGGAACCGACGCGGAAACTCTCTACAGTATAAATGGAACTGACAACTTAGCCATTTCGAGAGATAACGGCGCATCCTGGGTACAAACTGCCCTCCCGCGCCCCGACTTGTGGCCTATTTCCATCGCAGCCCATCCCCAAAATACAAACAGAGTTTATGCCATGTATGGAGGACAGTCTGGAGGACAAGATGCGTCGCCCTATGTCTATTATTCCGATGACCTTGGAAAAACGTGGCTAAACTCGACGGGCATGCAGGATGTAGGAAATCCAATTTTGTTCTTCGACCAAGACCTTGGGCGAAAAGTTTACGCAATCGGAAGCGGAGCGGCGTCATTATCAGATGATGGAGGGATCGCGTGGGAAGATTGCGGCGAGTTTCCGCACGAATGGTGGATCTCCAACTTCGATGAACGCGCTGCTGTGGATCCGCGCGATCCAAACCGTTTATTAATTGCAACCCGCGGCTATGGAATTGTCGTCAGTGACGATGCTTGTCGATCCTGGACACTCAAGAATAACGGCCTCGGCAGCCTGTTCGTTAACACCATCGCCATTGACCCCAACAATCCTGATACTGTTTATGCCGCCACCGACGGCGGCGCGTACGTCTCCTTCGACTTCGGCCAGACCTGGAACCAGATCAACGACGGCCTCCTCGGCGCGACGGTGGTATATTCGATTGTGGTGGACAAGGACAGCAACGTCTACGCCGCCACGCCGTATGGAATTTTCAAGTTGGAGAGCAAGTGAAGAGAGAGTAGAGAACAGAGAGTGGTGAGGAGGAGAAAATGGCTGATAAACCTGAACTTGAGTCTCTTTATCGAGAGGCGCAGTCTGCGTTGAAGGCGCGCGAGTATGACCGCGCGGGTGGGTTACTCAAACAGGTTTTGATGGTTGACGACGATTACAAGGACGCGTCACGCCTACTGGCCCAGGCGATAAAACTAAAACGGCGGAGGTGGTACAGCCATCCCATGCTGTGGAGCGCGCTGGGAATGGTGGTTATCGTCGGGCTGGGAATTTGGATTGCGACACGTATTTCATTCCCAAAGGCGATTGTACCGACCACAACTTTTTCGCCCATTCCAGCAATTTCGCAAACTCCAAGCAAAACGCCGACGCCTACGCCCACGTCGATCCCGCTGGCATGGAAACGGCTATACATCGGACAGGAATTTCCACGCGATAATATCAACGTTATAGTCTTTGATCCCAAAGATCCGGATGTGATCTACGTTGGAACACAGAATGCAGGAGTATACAAATCCATTGATGGCGGCTCATCCTGGCAGCCTGCGCATCAAGGGTTGGGGGGCGCATGGGTTAGCAGTCTGGTCATTGACCCGCAAAATCCCCAAACGCTCTATGCCGGGATCGCGCTGGGCGGTGTTTACAAAACCACCGATGGCGGGAGCAACTGGTACTCCAAAAACGATGGAATAAATACGGACGGCTGGGAGTGGGTAAGCATCGTAGTGGTCTCACCTGAAGACAGCCAGAAAATCTATTACTCGCAATCTTACAATCTTTACACGTCCACAAATGGAGGGGAGACCTGGACTGAGATCTTATCGGGAGGATCTGAAAACACAGGCTGTCCAAGGTTAATTGGTAGTCTGGTCGTTGACCCCACAAATCCTGCTACTTTACTCGCTTTTAACCTTGAGAATCCAGGAGAAGATATCGTTTGCCAAAATGGTGTTTATAAATCATCCGATGGCGGCAATTCGTGGACACTCTCCTTACAAGTAGAACCTGTCTTTGGGCTACAACGTTCAACCCTCGTTTTCGATCATGCGGGAAAAAACCTGTATGCTGTCGAAAAGAACTCGGTGTATCGCTCAACAGATCATGGGGAAACCTGGCAACGATTAGATCCTAGTGATTTTGGCGTTGGCGAATGTATTGTGCTCGCTATAGATCCTCAAGATGGTTCTACGGCATACTGCGCTTCATTCATTAAAATTACCATGACAAGAAATGGAGGAGCAAGTTGGCAAGACTTGCTAAACAAGGATCATACCCAATCTATCGCCGTCTCCCCCCATTCCAACCAGACAGTGTTTGTGGGTTGGAATGGATTATGGGCAACGATGGACAACGGCAAATCGTGGTTTGCCGCCAACAACGGATTGGGCGCGATCCACATTGGTCTCAGTTTCGATCCGCTGGAACCATCAGCATTGCTCCTTGAAGATGAAACATGCACCGTCTATCGGTCCACCGATGGCGGACGCAAGTGGGATCCTGCGCCTGAACGAACCTGCCAAAGCAAAATGGCTCTCGGCGCCTCTGGTGAATGGCTCTACTGGATTGACCAGGATGACGGCAGCCTTAGAAGATCGCAGGATCGTGGTGCAACTTCCAAGAGGCTGAACTGGCCAATTGAAGCCGATACTGATCGAATCATTGCCTCCTTACCCGGGAACGGGGATCGGCTGCTAGTGATATACAGTTTTGAAACGCCCTATATTTTCGTTTCAGACGATCACGGCGAAACGTGGCATGGTGCCACTTTGATCGGTTGGGATCCATGTTGCAGCAATCCAGGACCGGGACCACGCCTAGCCTTTGATCCAACCTCAGGGCAGAGGGTATATCTGATTTCAATGACACAGGTATTTCGCTCCGACGATGCAGGAGAGACCTGGCAGGAGTGTGTAAACAGAGGGAATACCGGGAGTTGGCTTGGCACTGCCAGTAGAAAGGGTGGCATGATCGTGCAGCCTGGAAATCCCGACCGAATATTTTTGGCAACGCGGGGTGATGGAATTCTATCCAGCATTGATGGCTGTGGCTCCTGGCAAACCGCCAACACCGGCCTCGGCAATCTGTTTGTCAACACCCTCGCCATTGACCCCAACGACTCGAACATGATCTATGCCGGCACGGACGGCGGCGCCTACGTCTCCTTCGACTTCGGCCAGACCTGGAGCCAGATCAACGACGGCCTGCTCGGCGCGACGGTGGTATATTCGATTGTGGTGGATAAGGATGGCAATGTCTGTGCCGCGACGCCGTATGGAATATTCAAGTTGGAAGGCAAGTGAGGGGAGACGAGCAGAGAATAGAGAACAGAGAGTAGTGAGGAGGATACGGTGGCTGATAAACCTGAACTGGAGTCTCTGTATCGCGAAGCGCAGTCCGCGATAAAGGCAAGGGAATATGACCGGGCAGGTGGATTGCTGAAACAGATTCTGGTCATTGACGAGAATTACAGGGACGCCTCGCGCCTGCTTGCGCAGGCGGTGAGACTCAAGCGGCGTCGGTGGTATAACGATATGCGCGTCTGGGGGACGTTGATTGGCATTGTCATCATTGGCTTACTGGGCTGGCTGACCACCCAAACTCCCCTGAAAGCCCTGTTCGTTTTTCCTGTTACTTCGACGACCACCGCAACATCCACTCCGACCCTCATGCCGACCCTTCCTCCCTCCCCCACTCCGACCTCCCTCCCGCTGGCGTGGAAGCGGATTTCCATCGGGCAGGAATTTCCGCGGGATACGATTACGGCCATCGTGATTGACCCGAAGGACCCCGATGTCATCTATATCGGCACGGAACATGCCGGTATTTATAAGTCCATTGACGGCGGAGGATCCTGGCAGCCGAGCCACAACGGGCTGGAACGCTCGAATATCAATTCGCTCGTTATTGACCCGGTTGATCCGAAAATACTCTACGCAGGAATGATCTTAGGAGGGATATACAAAACAACGGACAGCGGGCAAACATGGCGCCCCGCCAACAAGAACATTGAGATTCCCGGCGGCCCTTTTCTAGCGACTGTGGCAATGAAACCCACAGACCGCACGCGCTTGTATTTTACCGATTCCCTCAGGCTGTACGAATCCGTCAACAGCGGCGAAAGTTGGACGGCTCTTCAAATGCCAGCCTGTCCCAAAATCGTCACCAGCCTGGTCATCCCGCCCGATGCCCTCGATACCATCTACCTTGCCGACCGCGAGAAAAGCGAGGACTGCAACCTGGGCATCCATCGCTCACAGGATGGAGGCAGGAATTGGGATACGATTCCTGTGGGGGTCCATGGTCCCTTCCAATTGCGCTACGGATCCATGGCAATTGCGCCCCAATCGCAGGAGATGATTTTCCTGTCTGGGGACATTTCAGGGACAGAAAACCTATACCGCAGCATGGATGATGGAAAATCATGGGACCTGATTCTTAATTCTGGATGTCTCGCCATTTTCATTGACCCACATCACGACGGAAGGATATATTGCGGAGGGGCGGATCAACTCCTCGTCAGCCAGGACTGGGGAGAAGTTTGGGCGACTTTAATGGAGGATCAACCGATTGGGAAAATGACGGTATCGCCTCACACCGCGGGGATTTTATACGCGGGCGGGCGCAGGAGCGGCCTGTTCAGGTCAACCGATGGCGGTCTCACGTGGACCACGCTTGAAAACGGCATGGGAGGGACATTTACAACGCTGACCATTCATCCGCTCGACAATGAAATCCTGTTTGCGGAAGGAGGCCGTCGCATCTTTCGCTCGACAGACAGGGGGCAAACCTGGAATTTTCTGACGGACCGGGGCGACAGTCTGGCCTTTGACGCCAACAGAAAAACAATGTACGTGCTGTCAGATAGAATTCTTAAATCCGAAGACGACGGCAAAACCTGGCAGCCGCTGGCAAAAACCAACCAAAGCATCTCCGGTTTCGTCGCCGACCCGCGACTATCGGGCTATCTCATCGCCGTCCACCCCTCTGGTTTTTCCATGTCCGACGACGGGGGGATGACATGGGACGAAAGAAACAATGTTGCCTGGACTCCCATTACCCAAAGAATCGTCGGCTCCATTTACACATCGCTCTTTCCCGACCAGACGGGCGGGCAATTCTACGTTCTGATCAATAGCGAAACAACCAGCAACCTCTTTCGACTGGATGGAAGCAGCGGCGCCTGGGATATATGTTGGCTGTCTGGGAATCTGACCACGGTCAACCTGCTGGTCATTGACCCGCGCGACAGCAAGCGGACCATCGTTTCCTCCCTGGGAAACGGCTTGATGACCAGCGGTGACGATTGTCAATCCTGGCAAACCATCAACACCGGCCTGGGCAGTCTCTTCGTTAATTCGCTTGCCCTCGACCCCAACAACCCAGACACAGTTTATGCCGGGACCGACGGCGGCGCGTACGTCTCCTTCGACTTCGGCCAAACCTGGCACCAGATCAACGACGGCCTGCTCGGCGCGACGGTGGTCTACTCGATTGTGGTGGACAAGGATAGCAACGTCTACGCCGCCACGCCCTACGGCATCTTCAAACTCGAAAGCCGCTGACACGCAACACGAAACACGCAACACGAAACACGGAGCAGGTATGAACCCCTTCACCTTCGGCAACCCCATCAAAGACCCGTCCCGTTTTTACGGACGGGAGGCGGAGATTCGCCAGATCACCAACCGCCTGCTCTCCTCGGCGCACGAGTCCACTTCCATCATCGGCGAGCGGCGCATTGGGAAGACCTCGCTCCTTTACCACCTCGCCCACCCCGAGGTCGGCGCGCGGCTCGGACTCACATCCGATAAATTCTGCCTCGTCTACGCCGATTTCCAGGGTCTCACCGACATCACCCCCACGCGCTTCTGGCAGCGTATTCTCAAAAAAATGTCCCGCTCGATCTGCGACGAAGGCCTGAAACCCGGCATCGAAAAACTGAGCGCACAGGACTCCTTCGACCTGTTCGACCTCGAAGACCTGTTCGAGTCCACGCAAGACAAGGGACTGACCATCGTGCTGATGCTGGACGAGTTCGAATACGTCACCCAGAACCCGAACTTTAAGGGAGATTTCTTCGGCGGACTGCGCGCCCTGGCCATCCATCACGGCGTGGCGCTTCTGCCCGCCACCCGCCGCGAACTCGTGGACCTGTGCCATTCCGAAGAAATCAAAGGTTCGCCCTTCTTCAACATTTTCGCCAACGTGGTCCTGCGCCCCTTCCCGTTGAAAGAGGCAACCTCGCTCGTGGACGGATACGAGACCAGCCTCGAGGAGACGTTTTCCGCCGAAGAACAGGCTTTCATCCTGCGACTTGGCGGCGGACAACCGTTCTTCCTTCAGATTGCGGGACACTATCTCGTGGAGGCAAAATCCCAGGGACTGCGCGCCCGTCCGCTCTTCGAGCGCGTCGTCGCGGACTTCGACACGCAGGCCGACCCGCACTTCACCTACCTTTGGAATCACTGCACCGAAAGCGAAAAGATCACCCTGCTGGGAATCCTTGCGCTCAACCGCGAAAACGGCAAAAAGGGCGCATCGCACGCGGAACGCCTGCAAAAGATGAACCCGCGCGCTCACCTCGACGTGGTCACGCTTGCCAAGCGCGGCCTCGTCATCGAATCGGATGGTAAATACGCGCTCTTCTCCCCAAGCCTCGAACGCTGGATTCTGCGGGAGATCATGGCTGCCCCCGGCGAGGAGGAGACTCCCGCCAACGTGGACGAATGGCTTCATAAGGGCGGACGCGACAAAGTGACCCCCGTCAAGGGAGCCCTTCCGAAATTCAAGAAGAAATACTGGCCCATCGTCAGCAACATCCTCACCGAGGTTTCCTTCGAGGTCATCGGCGCCACTGTCTTCGACTTGCTGGTCAAATCGCTGATATAGAAAAGAAGCCCGGCCTGAAAAGACCGGGCTTCTTGCAGGAGGGAAAATCACTCCAAAGTATCTCAGTCTCCCATTACCGCCACTGCTTCTGCAGGTTTCAACCGATCGTGATCGGGAAGGATCGCCTCCGCCTCGCGGATGGGGTGGATGAAGTAGCCCGTCAGCCCGGCCAGCGCCGCGCCGAAGCCGCAGAAGACAATTAACAGCCCCATCCCAGAACCGGGACCGGTTCCCACCATCCAGGAAAGCGCGGCCGGCAGACCTGTCCCGGCCCGCGCCGCGGGTTCCAGAACGAAATCAGCCAGCGTACCGGCGATGACCGGGGAAATGGGATTCGTGAACCAGGCAATCAACCGTCTGGCTGAAAAGACGCGACCCTGTACATCGGGCGCGACCTTCGCCTGCCAGATGGCCTGGTTCGAGGCGTTGACCAGCGGACCGACCAGCGCGCCCAGGGCTACGCCTGAAATCCAAACCGGCAATCCTCCCACCAGACCGACGATGGAAAACGCCAGCCCGCTCCAGATCCAGCCGCCCAGAACGCCATGCACGCGGCGCTTGAAGCCTCCCCAAGCGCTCATGATCACACCGCCGATCAATCCGCCCACCGCGCCAGCCGTTTGCACGGAGCCATACATGAGCGCGTTACTGTCGGTGCGCGCCAGGATCATGGGCGCCAGCAACGTATAGCCGATGCCTGCAAACAGATTACCCATGAAAAATATGAGTTGCAAACCGAGCAGGCTGGGACGTTTGAAAATATAGGTGAAGCCGTAGGCGGCTTCCTTCCAGATGCTTCCCTTGCCCTTCTGCCCCTCCTCCGTTCGCGGCGGCTGGGGAATGTACACGATCATCAACGCGCCGATAGCCAGCAGGAACGTGGCGACATCGAACAGGAGCAAGCCGGTCAGGCCGACGATCGGCAGAAGCGCGCCCGCCAAAAGCGGGGCAAAGACCCCCGGCCCCGCCTCGACAATGGACATCATCCCATTGGCGCGGCCATATTGCTCCTTCGGCACCATGGTTGTGATGGCCGCGGAATAGGCAGGCCATTGAAAAGCCATGCCGAGGCCGTAAATGACGGAGGCAAAATACAAGTGCCAAAATTCCAACAGGCCAAGATACATGAAGATAAGAATGAGCGTAGTTGCCACACCTGCGGCCAGGTCGCTGACCATCATCATCATCTTGCGGTTGTGACGATCCACCATCACACCTGCAATTGGAGAAATCAATAAGAAGGGTGTGATGAAGAAGACCTGCATCATTCCCATGGCCAGGGCGCTCTCGGTCTGCTGGTACATCCAGATGGTGAGGCCGAACTGGCTCATGGCGCTGGCGAGGACAGAAACGATCTGTCCGAGCCAGACGATGGTAAAGCCGAACAGGCCCGATGGCCGGTGTGTAGTTGTTTCTTCCATGAAAGTTCCTTGTCGTTTGTCTGAATCGCGGGACGGAATTCAACTATCCAACTACCGAACTACTCGACATAAATTTCCACATGCTCGCCATCGGCCTCGTCCATCACGTCAATGATCTTGCCCGTCATCCCGGTGCGGATGGCCTGCATCACGTTGTTCATATCCACGCCGTTGACCTCGGGCGCGAAATGCGCGCCGATCTTCAAGCCGGCGTCCACCAGGTCGAGCGGAATTTGAACCGAGGCCTTCGAGCGCCCCGAGTTGACATCGGTGACGCGAATCCGCAGCCAGCGCGGACCTCCGGGCGGGCGCGGCGGAACGGGCGCGCCCGGCCCGCGGCGGCCCTCCGAGAGCGCGGCCAGCAGTTTGGCGCCCTCGTCGGCGCTGATCTTGCCGTCCTCGATCATCTTCAAAATCTTGAGTCGTTCTTCAGCAGTTGTCATTTCTGCCTCCTATGAAATAATCCGTTCCTTTCCGTCATTGCGAGCGGAGTGAAGCAATCCCCTCCACCGTGCGGGGATTGCTTCGTCGGGAAAAGCGCCCTCCTCGCAATGACGGAACGGTGAGTCGCAATGACGGAACGGTGCGTCATGCAGATTGCTGGCCTTCCTCTGCCTTCTTCGGCAGTTTGAACTTCAACCAGACCGGAATGACCGATAAAAAGGCCACCACCGCCGTCACCAGGAAGGGGAAGCGAGGCGAAACCCGTTCCCACAACTGCGCGCCGATGGCCGGGGCGGGCAGGGAGAAGATGCCCAAACTGGTGCTTAACAGCCCGAACCCCGTCCCGCGCACCTCCTTCGGGATGGCCTTGCTCATCAACGACTGGTAGGCGGGCGTGAGCAAACCCACGCCAATTCCCGCCAGCGCCCAGCCGAACCCGAATGCAACCAGGCCAAAATCCGAAGCATAGACCAAAAAAGCCAGGGAGGAGGCGATCAATATAAAGCCCAGGGCTATGCCCACGCGTTCGCCCATTTTATCCGACAGCCACCCGGCCGGGATGGTGGTGATCATCATGAAAATCCCGAAGACGCTGCTCGTCAGGCCGATCTGAAAATAGGTCAGGCCGCCGATCTCCTGCATGTAAAGCGGAAACAGGTTCATCGAAAGGGCGAAGGAAGTGTCGCGCACGCCGTCGGTGATCAGAATCCAGGTCAACACGCCGCCCGCCAGGATCATGCCAAACACCGTCCCGAGATTGGCCTTGAGGCCGGTGAACGAAAGCGGGGTCGGGTGCGCCTCGTGGCCTTTGGCCGCCTCGCGCGCCATCCCGATGCGAATGAAAGTGGCGACGAGATAGAACAACCCCGCCAGGACCAGCATTATCTTGAAGCCGTACGCGCCCACCAGCCAGCCGCCCAGCGGAGGTCCCACCACCGAGACGATCATGAAGATGGCCTGCGTCACGCCGAAGACGCGCGCCCGATTCTCCTCGGTGGAATGTTCGGCAACGAAGGCGTCGAAACTCGGCCCCACCAGCGAGCGGGTGATGGCACCCAGCGCCTCCGCCAGCAACAGCCACTGCCAGGTGTTGGCCAGCACCAGCGGGATGAACACGAACACGCCCACCGTGCTGCCGATGGCGATGGCGCGCAGGCGGCCCAGCGAATCGGAAATCCAGCCGCCCAGGATCTGCAACAACAGCGGCACGATTTGGGAAATGGTGAAGAACCAGCCCACCTGCGCCACGCTTGCGTTCAGTTCCTTAAGGTATAGCGGCATCAGCGGGCCATACATGTTCCCGCCGATGTTGGCGAAGATCATCGCCACCAGGAATAGCCACAGCCAGGGCGAGATCATCGGCTTGGGTTTCGAGGATTCAATCACGGTGGTTTCCATATCAACCGATATAAACGCGCACCTTCTCGCCGTCCTCATCGTCCACGTTCACGATCAGCGGGGAATCCGATGAAATGGTCTCGTTCAGCATCGCCGCGATCTGGCGCGCATTCTCGGGCGAACCCAGGCCCTTGATGCGGTGTCCAAAGTTTCGCAAAACCCAGGCCGCGAAACCCAGGGGGACGGGAAACCCAAACGTGATTCGAGCGGGCGTTTCGCCGGGCTTCTGCTGAATATCCACGAACAGCCAGCGCGCATACCTGCCGCCGGCCGAGAGCGCGATCAACAGCACGCCGAAGATGAACGGAAAGGTCAGGCAATAGAACCAAAACCCGAACCCCGAAGTCTGCATGGCCGAAAACATCAACCCCGCAAACAGGACGGTGATGCCGACGCCGATCCACAACGGGATCATCGCGAAGCGGCGGGCGCGCTGTTTGACCTCTTCAAATTCGGGCGCTTCGGTCTCACTGGACCTCGAAGCGGGCGCGGCCCCGATGACCTCCGCCTCCGCCGCGGCCGAATCCTGCTCGAGCGCGCGGATGAGGGTCATCGCTTCGTCGGCCGAGATCTTGCCATCCTCGACCATCTTCAAGATGCGGCGTTGCTCCTCG
>DAOUMJ010000171.1:0-6834 GCA_034411715.1 Anaerolineales bacterium
GAACTCCAGGCCCTCGGTGGAAAAGTTGAGCCTGGCAAAGTCCGCCGCGGCGATTTCGGGAGGGGAGGGGGTGGGAGTGGCCGTCGGCGTGAAGGTGGCAGTGGGGCTGGGAGTGATGGTGACGGTGGGGGTGAACTCCCCTCTCCCTGTGGGAGAGGGGTCGGGGGTGAGGGGAGCCGCGGGCGGGAGGGGGCCGCAGGCGGAGAGGGTCAGCAGAAGGGACAGGAAAAAGGAAAATCGCTTCATTTTCGCCTCCACCAGGTCGCGATTACGCGCGCAAAGCGCATTATACCTTCGTTCCCGGACTCTCCGCTTGCGCGGCTTACAACGTGCGCGCGCAAAGGTTGTCAGCGCGGCAATCGGCCATCACCCCCGCCCCTCTCCCAAAAATTGGGAAAGGGGAGCAGCGCGTTACGCAACACGCAACACGCAATACGCATCACGCACTACGCGCCGCGCAATACGCTATAATCTCCCCATGCGACGCGCCCTTCTCCTCTACAACCCCGCGGCGGGAAAATTCCCCGTCAAACCGTTTTTGAAGTCTGTGACAAAGACGCTTGCCGACTCCGGCTGGCAGGCGGAAGTGATCGCCACCCAAAGCGGCCAGCACGCCACCGAGTCGGCGCGGCAGGCCGCCATCGAGAAGTTCGACGCGGTCTTCGCTTCGGGCGGCGATGGGACCATCGGCCAGGCCGCGGCCGGGCTGGTCGGCACAGAGACAGCCCTCGGCATCCTCCCCAGCGGCACGGCCAACGTACTGGCGCTCGAATTCGGCCTGCCGGTCTTTTCGTGGGCGCGCTGGTGGGCGCTCAAACGGAACGCGCGCACGCTGGCGCGCGCCCCCATCCACGCGGTGGACGTGGGTTTCTGCAACGGGCATCCCTTCCTGCTCTGGGCGGGCATGGGGCTGGACGCGATGACCATCCACGCGCTCGAGCCGCGCTTCCGCGCCGAGAAATTCTTCTCCGTCCCCGAGTACATGGGCGCCACCATCTGGAACGCCAGCCAGTGGAGCGGCGTCCGCCTGCGCCTGTGGGCGGATAACGAAGAAGTGGAAGGTCATTTCCTGCTGGCCGTGGCCAACAATATCCGCCGCTACATGGGCGGGCTGGCCGTCCTCTCGCCCAACGCCTGCATGGACGACGGCGAGTTCGATCTCTGGCTGCTCAGCGGACACAGCCTCGCCGATGCCTTCCGCCAGGCGTACGATCTGTGGCGCGGCCATCATCTCACCTCCAGCACTGCGCGCCGCATCCCCTTCCGCACGCTGCGCGTCACCGCCGAGGCCCCCTTCCTCGTCCAGGCCGACGGCGAGCCGCGCCCCGAAACGCGCGACGCCCTCATCGCCATCCAGCCGCGCGCCCTGCGGATGCTCATGCCGCCCCAGGCGCTCGGCCTGCTGTCCAAGATATAATTCGCTTCTGTACCGCAACATTTATGTTGCCTCTGCGGGCGCAAGATAAATCTCCCTGGCACTGCCCGCCAGGGCAAGTGTGCGGTACTTAACCGGCCATGAATCGCAACCTTCGCCAACTTTTCACCCTCCCCGTTTTGCTCGGCGCGTTGGGACTCGCCTGCCTGCTGACCGTGATCGCGCTGGCCTGGTTCGGATTCTCCCCCTCGCCGCCTCCAGCGGACCCCGGGCTGGTTCCTGCCCATTTGACTCTGATCCCCGCCCCAACCTCCACGCCCCTCGCTACCCTGACGCCGACTCTCGATCCTCTGCAACTCGGCACGCCCACCCTGCCCGCGGACGTCATCGTAGTGGGCGGTTACGTCCAGATCACCGGCACCGATGGCGACGGTCTGCGCCTGCGCTCCGCGCCGGGCCTGGCGAGTGAACTGCTCTTCCTCGGCGAAGACGCGGAAGTCTTCCAGGTGCGCGACGGCCCGCAGGAGGCCAACGGCTACACCTGGTGGTACATCGTCGCGCCGTACGACGAATCCCGCGCGGGCTGGGCGGCCGCGAATTTCCTGGCGGTTGTCCCGCCGCCGTAGTAATCGTTGAGATGGAATCCGAAAGTTCTACTTTCGGAAACAGCAGGGGTGATCCTGAAGTAGAACTTCAGGATTCCTGCTCAATAAAGGAATTTATTCATGACCCACCGTCCCACCGGCATCACCGCCAACAAAACCAAACGCGAAGTGACTTTCACCTGGAGCGACGGACACGTTAGCGTGTATCCCTTTGGGCTGCTGCGCGCCGCCTGCCCGTGCGCCTCCTGCCGCGGCGGACATGAAAACATGCGCGCCGAACCCGACGCGTCCGTCTTCGAATCCGACCTGCCCGATTCCCCCGAAACGCGGCTGGTGAATATCCGCGCCGTCGGCTCGTACGCCATCTCCATCGTCTGGGAGGACGGCCACGATTACGGCATTTACAACTGGCATTATCTGCGCGCGTTGTGTCCGTGCGAGGAACATCGGGGAAAAGCGTAAACTTTCACATGGTAAAATCGCTGCTTGTCAACAGATGAGACAAAACTTTCCCGCCTGAAGATCGCCGCAGGGCCATCGAGGATGCGGATGCCGGGTCGCCCGCGCCCCTCCGCGTCCAACGCACGAGCGGGTTTTGTTTTTCGGAGCGTCAACCATGATCGAACTCAGTTACAGCACCTTCGGCCTGACCAACCTGGATTTTATCCGTGCGCTTGAAGAAGTGGACAAAGCGGGCTATCCCGGCATTGAACTTTCCTTCCACCGCGACCAGTTCAATCCATTCGACATCACCGACGACTATCTCGCACAGGTAAAAAAGAAACTGGATGGACTGCGGGTCAAAGCCGCCTGCGTTTCCACCGCCTCCCACTTCTTCAACCCCCAGCGTCCGCACGAACCGTCGCTGATGAGCCCCGACCTGGCGGGACGGAAGCGGCGCATCAACCTCGTCAAACGGGGGATTGACGCGGCGCGCAAACTCGGAGTCGCGCTCGTCACGTTTGGAAGCGGGTTCATCCGCAATGAGCATGTGACCAATCCCTCGGTCAATCCGCGCGAACTGCTCGTGGATAGCATCCATCAATGCCTCAAAGCGCTTCGTGACGACGACATCACCCTGCTGATCGAACCCGAGCCCGGCATGTACATCGAAACGCTGGAGCAGGGCATCCGCCTCGTCAACGAAATCGGCTCGCCGCGCTTTCAATTGCATCTCGACCTTTGTCACAACTACTGCTCGGAGCGGAATTACCTCGAAGCGTTGGGAAAGGCCGCGCCGCACGCCAAATTCCTGCACATCTCCGACGCGCAGCAGGGCTACAACCTGAAACTGGTCAAATGGGCTGACGGTCTCAAGATGGATTTGGACTTCGCCCATTACCTGATCTACTTCCCCGAAACCGCCGAATACCTGCTGGTGGATCGCGAGCATCCGATTTACTTTTACGATGAAATGCCCGACGCCAAACAGAAAAAGCGCATCGAGTCGATTCTGGGATCGGTGAACATTTCCACCCCCCCCGCCTTCGTGGACTACAACAGCCTTTACGCGGGCGCGTCTCCCTTCGACAACGAAATCTTCGTCTATCTCATCTCCGTTCCAGGGTTGACGTATGATGTGCTGGAGCGGACGCGTCCGATCATCATCCATCTGAGAAGCACAAAGGCCGCGGACGGTAGATTACTGATGGACAAGATGGCGGCAAACACACTGACCGGTATCGTCCACTTCCACGAAATCCCCGGCGAGGGGACGATGGATTTTGCCGCCAGCCTCAAAGCGCTGACCGACAACGGCTTTTCGGGCTACGCCTCGGTCGAACTGTATCACCACGTCGCCTCGTGGGAAAAAGCGTTGAACGACAGTTACAGGCATCTGTCGCGGTTTGTGTAGTACCGCAAGATTTATCTTGCGCCGCCAATGAAAAATGAACTTCCCTGGCACTTGCACGCCAGGGCAAGTGTGCGGTACAAATTCAGGAGTAATTTCATGATAAACCTCGAACATCTCGGCTGGGACCCCTCCACCGTCGGCGAACTCGACCACCGAAAATTGAAAGCCCCTCACGTCAAACTGCGCGCGGCCAAACCGGGCGCGGGCGGCGACGCGGTCTACGCGGTGGACTTGCGGATCAACCTCCCCAATTCCGCGTTTCTCTCCTCCACGGAAATGCACTCTTTCGAGCATTTCCTCCTGTGGGGCTTTCAAAAGTACATGCCGCAGAATTTTATCTCCATCGGCCTGATGGGGTGCCAGACCGGCTTCTACCTCATCCTCTTCAACGAGGGACGCGCCGAAGTCATCATGGACGCGTACGAAAAAATCCTGAACGACATTCTCGCCGCCAGCGAAGTGCCGTACGCCAACATCGAACAATGCGGCAATTACAAAAATCACAGCCTCGAAATGGCGCAGGCGCTCGCCCGCCGCGTGCTGGAGGCTAAATCGAACTGGAGACAGATCGTTTAGATCCTATTTATCCCTGCGGAGTCCAACGTCTCCAGACGTTGGCGCAAAGTCGGGAGACACTCCGCGCCAGGTTCATTAGAGTTAGCATGAGCAATCGAAAAGTCACCCATCAACATACCATCGAATACGAGGTCGTCAATACATCCAACCTCTTCCATCCGCAAAACTGGGCGCTGCTCACCGTTGGCAGAATCGAAGACGCCCGCCGCTTCGTAGTGGTGGACGCCAACGTGGAAAAGCATCACTCCGCCGCCATTCGCAACTACTTCGCCTATCATCACGTGGAAGCGAAAATCGTCGTCTTCCCGGGCGGCGAGGAAAGCAAGACCCTCGATCAATACCTCGCCCTCGCGCACGAACTCGACTCCTTCCCCATCCACCGCCGCGACGAGCCGATCATCGCCATCGGCGGCGGCGTGTTGACCGACCTCGTGGGATTCGTCGCCGCGAGTTACCGGCGCGGCGTGCCGTACATCAAAGTCCCCACCACCCTCATGGGTTACGTGGACGCGTCCATCGGCATCAAAACGGGCTTCAACTTCAACGGCAGCAAGAACCGCCTCGGCGCGTTCCACGCCCCGCAAATCGTCCTGCTCGACAAGTCCTTCCTCGTCACCCTGCCGCGCCGCCACCTGCTCAACGGCGTGTGCGAGATCATCAAACTTGCGGTGATCAAGGACGCGGGGCTGTTCGACCTCCTTGAAACGCACGGATCGCAAAGCGTGGATGCCCACTTCCAGGACGAGCAGGGCGGCGTCATTCTCGACCGCGCCATCGCCGGGATGCTGGAAGAACTCGAACCGAATCTCTTCGAGGAGGACCTGGCCCGCAAAGTGGACTTCGGCCACACCTTCAGTTACGGCCTGGAGACGCGGCACGAAGCGCGCCTGCTTCATGGCGAGGCGGTCCTGCTCGACATCCTGCTCTCCACGCTGATCGCGCGCGGACGGAACCTGCTCTCCGCCGCCGAAGCGGATCGCGTCTTCCGCCTGACCGACGCGCTGGGCATCCGCCTCGACGCTTCGCTCCTCGACCCGGACCTGCTCTGGCGATCGCTGACGGAGCGCACCTACCACCGCAACGGACTGCAGCGCGTCCCCATGCCGCGCGGCATCGGCGATTGCGCCTTCCTAAACGATATCCGCCTGGACGAAGTCGAATCCGCCGCGAAAAGACTGGCGTCGTTGTTGCGAGTGAGAATCCTGTCGGAGAGTGTTGGCGAAGCAGTCTCACCGTTGTATCCGTCATTGCGAGCCGCGGAGCGGCGAAGCAATCTCCTCAACGACGCGGGGATTGCTTCGGGCGGGAGCGCGCCGCCCTCACAATGACGAGTCCAATTCTTATCCCGAACTGACGTCAAGAGAGGATTTGGTAATTCCTGATTTTAACCACAGATGAAAGGGATAAAATCCATTTCCATGTCTGGCAAGAATAGACGCGGGCAAGCGCTCCTGTATCCCTTTCATCGCTTTTATCTGTGGTCGTTCCGAATTGCCGAACGCTCTCGTTAATTTTATTGAAAGATTGGATAACCGGAAACATGAAACCATTTGAAAACGCCGACAGCAAAGAAATCGAAAGGTTCGACAACGTTTCGCAAATCTGGTGGGATCTCAAGGGCGAGATGGGCACGCTGCACGTCATCAACCCGCTGCGGACAAAATTCATCATGGAACAACTTCCGCCAAACCCCAAAATCCTTGATGTGGGCTGCGGCGGCGGGATCCTCTCCGAGGCGCTGGCAAAGGCCGGGGCGCAGGTAACCGGCCTGGACTTGTCCGAAGCGTCCATCGAAGCCGCCAAACGGCACGCGCAGGGTCTGGGCCTCCAGATTGATTATCGCTACGAAAACGTCCAGGATGTGGCTGAAAAAGAAGCGGGGACGTACGACGCCATCGCCTGCATGGAAATGCTCGAACACGTGCCTGAGCCGGGCAAGGTGATTGCCGCCTGCGCCAAAGCGCTCAAGCCGGGCGGTCACGCTTTTTATTCCACCATCAACCGCACGCCGAAAGCGTTTTTATTCGCGATCATTGGCGGCGAATACATTTTGCGCCTCCTGCCGCGCGGCACGCACACCTATTCGAAATTGATCCGTCCCGGCGAACTGAAAAACTGGAATCGCGAAGCCGGTTTGGAGTTTGTGCGACTCGCCAGTCTGATGTACAATCCCATCACGCGCCGCTGGAAAGTCGCCGCGGACAAGGAAGACGTCAACTACATGGCGCATTTTGCAAAGAGATGAATTTTGTACCGCACACTTGCCCCGCCTGCGCTGCGCCACACCTGCCCTGGCGGGCGGCGCCAGGGAACGCAGTGCGGCGCAAGTGCAGAGGCAACATGAACGTTGCGGTACCGCAAGATTTATCTTGCGCCTCGCAGAGGCAACATGAATGTTGCGGTACCGCAAGATTTATCTTGCG
>DAOUMJ010000172.1:0-4762 GCA_034411715.1 Anaerolineales bacterium
GGGAGAGAACGACCCCAACGTGCCGGGCGGGCTGGCCGCCGCCAGTCCGCGGAAGCGGCTGGGCGTGCTTTTCGCCGGCCCCGTCATGAACCTGTTGACGGGTTTCCTCGTCTTCCTCTTCCTCGTCCGCGTGGACGGGTATCACGATATGAGCCGCGTCATGCTGGCCGAGATCGCGCCGGACTCGCCGGCCGAATCGGCAGGCATGTTGGTTGGCGATGTGGTGGTGCAAGCCGCGGGCCAGCCCGTGACCGATTTTAATTCCCTGAGCGGCATCATCAAGGCGCACGTCGGTCGGCCGATGGAATTTGTCCTGCAGCGCGGCGAGGAGACCCTCACCGTCACAGCCACGCCGCGCCTCAACCCGCCCGAAGGTCAGGGAGCGATCGGCATCCGCATGAGCGAATTCGTCATGCCCGTGGAAACCTGGGGCGGGACGTTCCGCTACGCCGCGGCCAGCGTGTACAACCAGATGCGCGCCCTGCTCCTGCTTCCCGCCGAAATGATCCGCGGCAGTCTTTCGCCCGAGGAGGGTCGTTTCATCGGCTTGAAGGGCATCTTCGATATCTTCAACCTGTCCGTCAGCGCCGACGTGCAAAGCCGCGAGCCGCTCGCCGCCGGGCAATCGCCCTCCTACAGCACGCTCTATCTCATCGCCATGCTGTCCATCTCCATCGGTCTCATCAACCTGTTCCCCTTCCCCGCGCTCGACGGCGGCCGCATCCTCTTCGTCATCCCCGAACTGCTCACGCGCCGCCGCATCCCGCACCAGTTCGAGAACGCCGTTCACGCCGCGGGCATGATCCTCCTGCTGGCGTTCATGCTCTACATCAACGTGATGGATTTCGTTGACCCAATCGTGATCCCCGCCCCGTGACCATGTCCAGAACCGCCTTTCAAACCGTGCTGGATGCCCTGCTCGAAACGGGCAGGCCCTTCCCCAAAAAATACCTCCCGTTTTTTTCGGACATGGACCCCGCCTCGCTCCGACTTTTGCTGGACGCCTGGCCCCGCATCCCCCTGACCCGCAAGCGGATCCTGCTCGAGGGACTGGACGCCCTGCTCGACGAGGACACCATCGTCTCCTTCGACGACCTGGCGCGCGCCCTGCTCGACGACCCCGACGCGCCCGTGCGCGCCGGGGCCATGCGCCTGCTGGCCGAGTGCGAGGATGTGAAACTGCTTCCCGTTTACGAAAAGATCGTCGGCGCCGATCCCGATCCCGAAGCGCGCGCGGAGGCCGCGCGCGTCCTCAACCTCTTCGTGGACCTGGGCGAACTGGACGAGATTCCCGAAACCGCGCATCGCCGCGCGGAGGAGGCGCTTCTGGCCGCGGCGCGCGACGACGACCCCGAGGTCCGCCGCCGCGCGCTCGAATCGCTGGGCTACTCCTCGCGTCCCGAAATCCCCCCGCTCATAGAGGCCGCGCTCGAACGCGAAGACCCCGACTGGCAGGCCAGCGCGCTCATCGCCATCGGGCGTTCCAACGATGAGCGCTGGTCGGAGCCGGTCATCCGCTCGATGCTGAGCGAGAACCGCGACGTCCGCCTCGAAGCCGTGCGCGCCGCGGGCGAGTTGATGCTTCCCGCCGCGCGCCTGCCCCTGCTCCGCATGTTGGACGAGGAGGAAGACGCCGCAGTCCTCTCCGCAGTCATCTGGTCGCTTTCGCAGGTCGGCGGCGAGGACGTGCGCGCCTACCTCGAAAACCTGCTGGACAAGACCGACAGCGACGACGAGATCGAATTCATCGAAGACGCCCTCGCCAACCTGTCCTTCACCGAAGACCTGGCGCGCTTCGACATGCTGGCCGTTGACCCCGACCTGGTGGAATGGGAGGAGGAAGAGGAGGAAAAGCCCGCCCCGAAAAAAGTATCGAAGGGCGGGAAAAAGAAAAAATAACGACTCATTGGGGATTGCGACAATTTCGCACACGGATAGCACGAATGTCCCTCACCGACCTCCTCGCCACCTTTGCCAACAACCTCCTGCCCGTCCTTTTGCTGGGCGCGGCGGGTTTTTTGCTCGGACGCGCCTTCTCCATCGACTCGCGCAGCCTGGGACGCGTCGTCTTCTATCTGTTCAGCCCCATTCTCGTTTTCAACCTGCTCCTGCATAACAACCTGCCGCTCGGCGAGATGGCGCGCACTGTCGGTTTCTGCCTGGCGGTCTTCGCGGCCATGTCCGCGCTGGCGCTGCTCGTTGGCCGCCTCGCCCGCCTGGATCGCCCGACCATGATGGCGGTGCTGCTCACGGCCGCCTTCGCCAACACAGGCAATTATGGACTGCCCCTCGTCTCCTTTGCCTTTGGAGAAAACGCCCTGGCGCACGCCACGCTGTACTTCGTCGCCACTTCGGTTTTGTTCAACACGGTGGGCGTGCTGATCGCCTCGCTGGGCCATCTCGATTTCAAACAGGCCGCCCTCGGCATGTTGAAAGTGCCGACGGTGTACGCCGTGGCGCTGGCGGCCCTGCTCAACCAGTTCCATTTCACGCTGCCCCTGCCGCTCGAACGCGCCGTCGGCTTCGCCGCCGACGGCGCCATCCCGCTCATGCTCATCCTGCTGGGCGTGGAACTGGCGCGGGTGCAGTGGTCGCACAGTTTGCGTCCGCTCGGCCTGGGCGTGGGATTGCGCCTGCTGGTCGGCCCGCTCATCGGCTTCCTGCTTGCCGTCCCCTTTGGGCTTGCAGGCGCGGCGCGCCAGGGCAACCTCGTCGAAACCGCCATGCCGGCCGCGGTCACCAACACCGTTCTCGCCACCGAATACAAACTCGATTCGTCGCTCGTCACCGCCATCATTTTCATCGGAACCGTTCTCAGCCCTCTCACGCTCACGCCCTTGCTGGTATATTTGGGGAGATGAAAATGCGACTCAACAACCATCCGTCATTGCGAGCGAAGCGAAGCAATCTCCTCGTCGAGTGGGGATTGCTTGCCGCAGGCACGCTTCGCGGTCGTCGGGAAGAACGCCCTCCTCGCAACACTTGCACCTGGCGCACACTTGCCCTGGCGGGCAGTGCCAGGGAGTGCAGGTGTGATGGTGGATCGAGACTCGCGCGCGGCTTGATCCTGCTTGGGCTGATGATCCTGCTCGGGTCGGCGCGGCCGGCCGCGGGTCAGGCGGGAGGCGAGGTGACGGAGGCCTGGGCCGATCACCGCTTCGGGGAGGAGATCAACTTTTTTGCCCGCATCCGCTCCTCCGTCCCCATCACGGATGCGACGGTGACGTTTCGATCTCACGACGGCATCGCCCAGACCCGGCCCCTCTCGGTCAACGCGGACGGGACGGCGGTTTACCGCTACGACGCGCGGCTCAACCTGCTGCCGCCCTTCGCCCGCATCGCCTACTGGTTCGACGTGACGCTGACCGATGGGACGAGTTTCACCAGCCCCGCCTTCGAATTCATCTACACCGACAATCGCTTTCCCTGGCAGGAACGCGCCGAGGGCGCGCTGCGCGTCCACTGGTACGACGGCGACGCGGCCTTCGGCGCGGCCGTGCTGGATACGGCGCGGCGCGGGCTGGATTCGGCGCTCTCGCTCGCGCCCCTGCAACCGACGGGAACGATTGACATCTACGTTTACGCCACCGCCGCCGATTTGCAGGGCGCGCTCGTGTTGGGCGGGCAGAGTTGGGTGGCGGGCCACGCCAGCCCCGAACTGGGCGTGGCGATGCTTTCCGTGGCGCCGGGGGCCGATCAGGGCATTTTCCTCGAGCGGCAGGCCCCGCACGAACTGGCGCACATTCTTCTTTATCAAAGCCTGGGGCCGAACTACAACCGCCTGCCCGTCTGGCTGGTGGAGGGACTGGCGACCAACGCGGAACTGTACCCGAATCCCGACTTGGAAGCGACCCTGGCCGCGGCCGTAGATTCGAACTCGCTCCTGCCTCTTTCCGAACTTTGCGCGGCCTTCCCACCCGATACGGGACGCGCCTTTCTGGCGTACGCGCAATCCAAATCCTTCGTCCGCTTCCTGCTCGACAATTTCGGCACCACGGGACTCTCCGCGCTGATCTCGGCGTATGCGGATGGGATGGACTGCGAGCAGGGCGCGCGGCGCGCGCTGGAACAGCCGCTCAGCCAGTTGGAGACGCGCTGGCGCGAATCGACTCTGGGCGAAAATCGAAGCGGCGTAGTGGCGGCGAATCTCTTCCCGTATCTGCTCGTGCTTGGAATAGTATTGTTCGTCCCTGTGTGGGGCGCAATTGGAAGAATTATGGAGAGGAGGAAATATGCCCGACGCAAGTGACGCCGTACGCGCGCACGTGTGGGTGAAGGGACGCGTGCAGGGCGTGGGTTTCCGCGCTTACGTTGAATCCGTTGCCTGGCAAACGCGGGTCGCTGGGTGGGTGCGGAATGTCGGCTATGATATGGTGGAGGCTGTGGCAGAGGGGGAACGCGCGAACGTGGAGCGGTTCATCGAGTTGACGAAGCAGGGTCCACGCGCTTCGCGGGTGGACGAATCCAGAATTGAATGGGAGGAACCGACGGGGGAGTGGAGGGAGTTTGGGGTGAGGAGGAGTCTTTAGTTCGTAGTGCTTGATGCGTAAAGTTTGTATTAGCGGCGGACGGCAGGCAGACAAGGTTAATGCTTGTCTGGAAACCTCCCTTTAATGGACGAGATTACTTGTAGTCCTTCAATATGCCTGTTCGGAAATACATTAGTGTGCACGCAAAGGGTGTCAGCGCGGATTGCAAAATCTCCAGATTTTGCTCGAAAGTCGGGAGACTTTCGACTCCGTGCCTGACATGGTTTGCGTGC
>DAOUMJ010000173.1:0-7588 GCA_034411715.1 Anaerolineales bacterium
AAGAGGACGCAACCTTCAGCGACGCGTTAGCAGCTGTGCGTCACCACTTATGGAGCTGCTCCAATTACGGCAGGTCGCCCCAAAACCCCGACCTGTTCCTAATTCCGCAGGCGGCCCTGTTTTCCCTACTGGATTCAGCCTGCTACTCATTGTAAATTGGCCAAAGTCCAGGCGCGAGGCGGGAGCGGGAAGCGCCTGTCGCTACGCGCATGTCATCTCGGCCCCATGATTATACTCACAACTTCATTTTTGCAAATATATTTTTGCATAATTCCGTTGACGTATTTCCTGCCAGTGCTATAATCTCCGCGTCGAATTACCATTTACCAATTACCAAATGCTCACCTGGGAATCCACCTACGCCATCGCTTTGGAGTTACGCCGTCAACACCCGGACGCGGATTTGGAGCGAGTCTCGCTCCGTCAAATTTACGATTGGACGCTGGCGCTTTCGGACTTCGACGACGACCCGGCGCTCGCGAACGACGACATCCTTTCCGCAATCTTTCAAGACTGGTTCGAGGAGAACATTCATGGACAATAACGAACTCAACCTGCCCGGCTACGATATCCCCGACGAACTGAAGAACGCGGTATCCATCACCGCGCTCGACCGCCTCTACAACTGGGGGCGGCGCTCGTCGGTCTGGCCGCTCATGTTCGGGCTGGCCTGCTGCGCCATCGAGATGATCGCCGCGCAGGCCTCACGCTACGACCTGGCGCGCTTCGGCATGGAGGTCATGCGCCCCACCCCGCGCCAGGCCGACCTGATGCTGGTCTCAGGCACTGTGACAAAGAAAATGATCCCGGTCATCGTCCGCCTGTACAATCAGATGCCCGAGCCCAAATACGTCGTGGCGATGGGCGCCTGCGCCTCCAGCGGCGGCCCCTTCAAGGAGGGCTACAACGTGGTGGCGGGCATTGATAAATTCCTGCCGGTGGACATCTACATACCGGGCTGCCCGCCCACCCCGCAGGCGTTGATGAACGGCCTGATCATGCTCCAGAAAAAAATTGACAAACAATCCATCAAACACGTGCGCTGGTATCGCAAGGGAGGCGACACGGTGGAAGTCCCCGTCCCGATCCTGGGTCCCGACCTGATTGACCCGCGCCGCATTCCCGACATCAAGGCGAAGACCGCGGACGCCCAGGCATAGGAGGCCGACATGACCGCACCCGCTTCCACCCTGACCCTCGACCTGGCCGCGCGTTTCCCGGGCATCGTCTCCCCCGACGCCCGTCCCGGCTACGGCGGCTGGATCGTGAATTCCGACAAACTCGTCGAAGTCGCCGCCGCCATCCGCGACGAATTCGGCTACGACCTGCTCTCCTCCGTCACCGGCGTAGATTATCTCGCCGAAGGCAAAATGGAGGCCGTCTATCACGCCTTCAAGACCACCGGCGGCCCGGCGCTGGTGTTCAAAGCGCAGGCGCCGCGCGAGAATCCCGTCCTCCCCTCCCTCGTCCAGGTCTGGAAAGGCGCGGAATTCCAGGAGCGCGAGGCCTGGGACCTGCTCGGAATCCAATTCACGAACCATCCCGACCTGCGCCGCATCCTATTGTGGGAGGGTTTCGAAGGCCATCCCCTCCGCAAGGACTGGAAAGAGCCGTTCTACGAAGAGGAAGTCAAGCCCTTCAAGAGCCGCTGGCCAGACGGTAAACACACCCTGGCCGAGTTGAAGAATCCCTTCCGAGATAACATTCAGTTTCCGGCGGGCTTCGATCCCGAAAAATACACCTTCGAAAATCCCGAAGAGGCGCTCTATCGTTCGCTCCGAAAATACCAGGCCGAGGACAAGGACGGCATCCCGACCGATCACATCCTCGTCAACATGGGGCCGCAACATCCTTCCACGCATGGAGTTTTCCGAGCGGTGGTGATGCTGGATGGCGAGACCATCGTCAGCCTGAAACCCGTCATGGGCTACCTGCATCGCAACCACGAAAAGATCGGCGAGCGCAACACCTTCCTGCACAACATGCCCTACACCGACCGCCTCGATTACTTCAATTCGATGAGCAACAACTTCGGCTACGCGCTGGCGGTGGAAAAACTGATGGGCATCCAGGTGGCCGAGCGCGCCGACTACATCCGCGTCATCATGGCCGAATTGAGCCGCATCCAAAACCACCTGATCTGGGCCGGCATGATGCTGAACGACCTGGGCGCGATGTACACCCCCGCCCTGTACGCCTTCGAAGAACGCGAACTCATCTTAGACATTTTCGAAGCCACGGCCGGTTCGCGCATGATGTGCAACTATTTCCGCTTCGGCGGCGTGGCGCGCGACATGAGCGAGGACGCGCTCCGCAAGGCGCGCGGCCTGGTCTTCGACCGCCTGCCTGCCAAGGTGGAGGAAATGGACCGTCTGCTTACCGAAAATGAAGTCCTCGTCTCCCGCTTGAAGGGCATGGGCTACCTCAGCCCCGAAGACGCCATCAATACCTCGATGACGGGGCCGATGCTGCGCGCTTCGGGCGTCCCCTACGACATCCGCCGCGCCGAACCGTACTCGATCTATGACCGCTTCGAATTCGACGTGGTCTCGCGTCCCGAAGGCGATATGTACGCCCGCTACCTCGTCCGCATCGAAGAGATGCGCCAGTCGCTCAGGATCCTCCAGCAGGCGCTCGAGCAGATTCCCTCGGGGCCGATCATGAGCGTCAAACCGCAGTACCAGGTCAAGGTCCAGCCCGGCGAAGCGTACGGACGCGTCGAGGCCCCGAAGGGCGAACTCGGCTACTACGTCGTCTCGAACGGCAAGCCCAATCCCTATCGCTATCACGTGCGCGCCCCATCCTTCATCAACCTGACCGCGCTGGAGGCGATGTGCGTGGGCGAGAAGATCGCCGACTTCGTTGCCATCCTCGGCGCGGTGGACATCGTGCTGGGTGAGCTCGATAGATAGTGTGTCACGTGCGAGGTGTCACGTGTCAGGTGGACGAATTCTGACGCGAGGCGCCTGACACCTGACACCTGACACAGGAGAACTGATCTATGTACGGAAAAGGATTACTCAAAGGCCTGAGCGTCACCTTCGTGCGTTTCTTCAACACGTACTGGGACGATCTCGTCTGGATGTGGCGGCGCGCAGCCACCGGCGAAAAACGCTATCGCTCGGCGGAGGGAATCGCCCATCGCTCCAGCAAGAACGCGCGCGGCATCTTCACGGTGCAGTATCCCGAAGAGAAATTACCCGTCCCCGAGGAGTTCCGCTACATCCCGTTCCTCGTTTACGATGAAGGCGCGGACGGGGCGAAGGAAATCCGCTGCACGTCATGCGGCATCTGCGCCAAGGTCTGCCCGCCGCAGTGCATCTGGATCGTCCGCACCACCGACCCGGCCACCGGACGCCCGAAGCCGCAGCCCGCTGAGTTCTACATTGACGCGGACATCTGCATGAACTGCGGCTTCTGCGCCGAATACTGTCCGTTCGACGCCATCAAGATGGATCACGATTACGAACTGGCCTCCTACACACGCAGTCTCTTCAACATGGAGCAGTTGATGAAATCCGCTTCGTATTACGCGGAGATCCGCCCGTTGAACGCGGCGCGCGAAGATGAAGCCCGACGCGCGAAGGAAGCGGCGAAGGCGGCCAAGGCTGACGCGGCGGCGGCGTAGCAACAAGTTACAGCACACGTTACAAGTTGAAGGTTGTAGGGTACACTTACAGCCTTCAACTTTCAAATTTAAGTGGTGAAAAACAATGGCAAACAAAATTACAAAAGAAATCATCCTCGCCGCGCTCTCAAAAGTGCAGGAACCCGAATTGGGCAAAGACCTGGTCACGCTCAACATGATCCGCGACCTCGAGATCGAAGGCGCGAAAGTCAAGTTCACCATCATGCTGACGACGCCCGCCTGCCCCCTGCGCGGGAAGATCGAATCGGAAGCGAAACAGGCCGTGATGTCGGTTGGGGGCGTGGAGACGGTCGAGATCAAACTGTCGTCCGAAGTCCCCAACGACGGGCGGATGCGCGGGCTGGTCAACACCACCATCAAAAATGCCATCGCGGTTGGGTCTGGAAAAGGCGGCGTGGGCAAAAGCACGGTCTCGGTCAACATCGCCGTCGCGCTGGCACAGAGCGGCGCGCGCGTCGGCCTGATGGACGCGGACATCTACGGCCCGAACATTCCCACCATGATGGGCATCGAAAAACTGCCGCCGCCCAAAGCGGACAAGATCAACCCCGCCAAGGCTTTCGGCGTGGAAGTCATCTCGATGGGATTGCTGGTGAAGCCCGGCCAGCCTCTGATCTGGCGCGGGCCGATGCTGAACTCGGCCATCCGGCAATTCCTGAGCGACGTGGAATGGGGCGAATTGGATTACCTCATCGTTGACCTTCCGCCGGGCACGGGCGACGCGGCTCTCTCGCTGGCGCAAGCCCTGCCCTTGAGCGGCGCGATCATCGTGACGCTTCCGCAACTTGTCTCGTTGGAGGATGCCACCCGCGGCCTGATGATGTTCAAGCAACTCGAAGTCCCGATCCTCGGCGTGGTGGAAAACATGTCGTATCTCGACCTGCCCGACGGGACGCGCATGGACATCTTCGGCTCGGGCGGCGGCGTGCAGTTGGCGATGGGGACGCAGGTCCCGTTCCTCGGGAAAATCCCGATTGACCAGAACGTCCGCATCGGCGGCGACAGCGGAAAACCCATCGTGGTATCCCATCCCGATTCGCCCGTGGCCATCGCGCTACGCGAGATCGCCGAGAAGGTCGCGGCGCAGGTCTCCATCGCGGCGCTGGGCGGCGCCAACGAAATGCCGATCAATATTGTGGAATGAGTCGTTTCGCCCCTCACCAATTGGCAAGGGGCGAATTTTATTTATTTGATTCTATCCATCAGAGTTAGGGTTGTGTAGTCGGCGCATCAATTGCATCCTTGTGCCTACCAAAAACAATATACCAGACGCCATCAATATTCTGCAGAGAAATCGCTTCTTCAAAGCTATAGTCTACGCCGCCTTCCTGAAACATTCCCCGTATTGCTGCCCTCGCGTACGCTGGATTAATCTCCTCCGCGTAATCCACTGTAATTCCAGAAAAAGTCTTTCCTCCTAATTTGCGGATTTTTTCCGCTACAATCTCCTCAACACCTTCGTGATCGGGCGCGCACAAAGACAGAACTCCGTTCTTATCCCTTCGTGTCAAAGCGTCTAGATATGCGCTTATTACATCCTCTTTATTCTGCATCCTTATTGTAGTAGTAGAACAAGCCGAGGTTAGAATTGTCACCGCAACCAAGAACAAGAACAAGAACGAACATTTGGGTTTCATGTTTTGAGTGTCTCCAACGAGGTCAAGAAACAATGGGTGGCACTAATGCCACCCACCATTTTACTCAGTACGACCATCTCAAACCCTGTTAGGTCTAACTTAATTTACGTAGGTATATAAACGCCAGCCATAATAGTCAGCATCTGGATACTGGGAATAAATATCCCAAAAGGATTTGTCCAGAGTGTTAGTTGTATGATAGGTTAGGTATATGGTGCCATACGAGTCCCTCTTTGTTACTACCATGCTATGGTCAATATACCCATCGCGATCAAAATCAATTTGCAATATATCGCCAACCCGCATATCTGAGATGTAAGATGCTATATAACCCCGCGGGCGGTTATATGTGAACCACCACCAGTAATGAGCGTTCACCCAAGTACGACTTTGATTGAGGGAGTTATACCACCAAGCCGAAGTTGACATGTAGTACCCAGATACATACGGCCACCTGCCATATCTCACCGCTTGTGAGATAAAATTCGTGCAATCTTGGCTCCACTTCCTATAGCTGGGATTATAGTTTTTCCAATAAGTTCTTGCGTAAGTAGCAATTCTGGATTTATAGATTGTAGCTCCTTTCACGCCAATCTCATTCATGCTTTCACCAGAACTGGTATCAATGCCAGTTGGCTGAACTTCTTTGACAGGAGGTAAGGAAAGGTCAGGCTTTACTGGTTTGGGCGAATTATCCAAACGGTCATTAATTAAAAACCATTTTCCCTGGATGTTCTTAAAAATGAATGTGTGTTGTTGAACGTATTCTGTTGTAGTCGGAGCTAATACATCTACAAATCCATTAGCATCTAATACTTCGACATTAAAAATGGTATACTCAACAGCGACGAGAGTCGCCTGCAAATCAGTTGCAACAACCTTAATGCTAGTAAATTCGGTTTGAAAATTTACATATCTGGTGTTGTGAAGGGTCAATATTTCCTTCTTTCTCATGAGAGTGTTTATCATCTCGCTATTAAATGTTCGTGCATAGAGCGGATACAAAGTGTCAATCTGGTTCATAGATTCAATTTCCAGATTCTCAGTCAGAATGCGATTTTGAGCAAACAATTTTGCCTTTGCAATTTCTTCCAATTCTTGCTGGTTTGGTATTAGGCTTTCTCCATTTCCACCTAAACCAGCGCGAACACTCTCGAACGGCAATACGATAGAAATGCAAAGCAGGAGAGCTAACAACTTTTGGAAAAATTTGTTTTTGTGCATGGCATTATTCTCCTTGTGGTATGGATTCCATGCCTAAATTCTACGCATCTCTCTTTTTCTTACAATGAATGGTTCCCTCTACGACAGAGCTCATCCGAAACCATCTCATAGGACAAGCCGTGACTGTTCCAAGATTGGTAAAATGCTTCCGACCGCTGGAAAAGTGGGAAGAAAGCCATGTTTTTCAATGAAATTTTGCTGGTAAACACTTCACCAATGCCAAAACCTTGGCTCAAGTGGGAGAAAATCTTACTCGGTTATCGGCTTTACCAAATTTGGAACAATCACGACAAGCCCGGTCTGAAAAGCGTAGGCTGTCGCCTGCGCTCGGTTGTAGATGTTTAACTTCTGATAGATTTTATGGATATGATTTTCAACTGTAGAAATTTTGATGCCGAGGTTTTGAGCGACTGCCTTATTAGTAAACCCACTCGCCATCAATTGAAGTATTTGTCTTTCCCGTTCTGTTAAATCGCGATTCATTCGATAATCCTCCAACTAACAATCTGAATGAGCTCGGAATCATTATACACACATTTTGCAATACATCAAGAATGATGACACATGGCTTTCTCAAAGTCAGAGATTTCTCAACGCGAATGACGCGAATAAATTCAGGAAAATTTGTGAAATTCGCCCATTCGCGCTATTCGCGTTCCAAATCGGTCAATCCGTCAAGTGACTTTGAGAAGGCCATACTTTGGTCTGAGCCATTCTGTTTGGCAATGCAGACACGCCCTACGGTATAATTGCCTTCATGCAACCAACCATTATCGGTGTCCGATTCTCGAAGATCGGAAAAATCTATCACTTCGACGGGAGCGCCGTCCCCGATGCGCAGGTCGGCGACCACGTCATTGTAGATACCTCGCGCGGGAAGAATCTCGGCGAGGTCGCCATTCGCCTGCCCGAACCGCCTCCGCATCCCGACGACGGCGGCTGGCGCCGCATCGAGCGGCGCGCCACCCCGCGCGACCTTCTGCTCAAACAATCCTGGGCGGCAAAACAAATCCAGGCCATGATCGAGTGCCGCGCCCGCGCCTCGGAACTGGAACTGAAAGGCGTCAAGATCGTGGCG
>DAOUMJ010000174.1:0-8466 GCA_034411715.1 Anaerolineales bacterium
CCCACAAAGAATTATATCCAACAATGTCGATAATCTGCAAATGTGAATTGGAGGCTTGCCCTCACTGCGCAGGCGCGCTGGTGGAAGCGCCGTACCTGAATGGGCTAAAAACGGTACAAACCCTGTCGCAGGTAATGAGGATCGCATATCGGCCAAAGCGATGTGGCGCTTCCACCTGCCTGGGTGGCACCGGGAGTTTGCCTTCGGCCGCCTGGCAGCAGATAGCGCCGAAGTACAGCACCTACGGGTATGATGTCCTCGCCCAAATTGGGTGGGAGCGGCAAAGAAGCAAGCGGTGTTTCGAGCAGATTCACAGGGAATTGGCGGAGCGTATCCAAATTAGCGAGGCACAGGTGCGTTATCTGTACCAGCAGAGATATCTACCCTTGCTGGCCTGCCATGAGCGTCAACATCTGGCGGAATTGGAAAAGCTGGCACAACAAAGCGGTTTATTGTTGGGGCTGGATGGATTGATGCCGGTCGGGGGCGAACCGCAGTTATGGGTGGTGCGCGAACTGCAAACCGGTTGGACGTTGCGAAGCGGCTGGATGGTTTGCCAGGATGAGACGGCCTTCGAGCAGTTCTTGCAGCCGATCGCCGATTTGCACTTGTTGGTCAAGGCCGTGATGAGTGATAAACAAAACGGTCTGTTGGGTGCGGTGGCGACGGTCTTTCCAAACGCCCTGCATGGTTTCTGTCAGTTGCATTACCTGGACAATGCGGCGGAGGCGGTGGCAAAAGCCGACGAACAGATGAAGATTGACCTGCGCCAAGAGGTGCGCGCCCATGTGGGCGGCCTGATTCGTCAAAAACAGGCTGAAAAACCGCTGGTTTTGACCGTGACGGGGCTGATTCCGACCCCACCCACCCCGCACCCCTCCCCAACGGATGCGCCTGCAACGGCTGAAAGGGAGCGGGAAGAAATTGTTCAAGACCTCCTGTCCCGCGTGCGCTATCTCCTGACTATCAAAGGTCGGCCTCCTTTTCGTCTGGCCGGGATAGAGATGTTTGCCCGCTTGCAGGAAGTGGACGCCTGCCTCCAGAAACTGTTGCGCCACCGGTCTGAACCGCGCTTGCAGGAACTGCATGCCGGGTTGTCACACGCACTGCGCGCCTTTCGCCCCGCCTATACCGAGCTGTCTCAGGCTGCGCATTGGCTGACAGACTTGGCGGATGTGCTGGACCCGGACAACAAACCCGTTCGCATCGGCGAACAGGTGCGGGCCGAATGGGAAGCTTGCCTGACACGCATCGACTCCCAGGCCCAATGCGCCTCGCCTCGCTTGCAGGCTTTCAGCGCCAAAATCCGCAAGGTCTCCGCCAGTTATGCGCCCGGACTGTTTCATACCTACAACGTCCCCGGCTTGCCGCGCACCAACAACGGCCGTGAGAGTGAATTCCGTGACTTGCGCCGACGCTTGCTGGTCACCACCGGGCAAGTCGGCGCCACCCAACGCTTGCTTCTGCGCCAAGGCGCCTGGGAACTGATTCCCGGCCCCGCTTCGCTGTCTGAAACCGTGACTGCCATATCCCAAGTGGAATGGAATCACTTCCTGCAAGAGCGGCAACGGATACGAACGCACCGGGCGCGTTTCAGACTTCACACGCGCTCCCTCAAACAATCAAAGACACAACTCCAAAATTTGGTCGGCCGTTGGAAATCCATCCCGACTATCAATAGCCCATAGTGAGTTTTGCGCTATTGCTGATAATCGTTATGCCTTTACCAGCTTAAAACTGATTTGGTAACGATAAAAAGAAATGTTGGGTGTGACAGCAAGAGCCCTGCGAATTCTCTGGTCATCTTCCAAGGCAATGATGACGCCCTTTACACTTTGACCTTCTATCGCAAGTTCATCCTGTACATAACCCATATAGCGAAGCGTCTGACCCACAACAGCATCACCAGCACGTCCTTTCTTCAATTCCAAAACCAATAATGTCTTTTTGTCCTTGCTTATAGCAAGAATATCAATGGGGCCTGTATCAGTGGGATATTGTTGCCCGAATTTCTCGCCCTCCTCTTCATAAACATCAAATTCCTTTGCAAAATCAGTCTGCTTCCAATTCCGAATCAGAAAGTCTTCAAGGTGTTTTTCCATTGCAAAAGCAGCAGGATCCTCGACTGCCTCATCAATGGGAATTCCAGTGGGCATAGAATTTCCTGAAATAAACTTCTCAATCTCATCGCGGTGAAAGGCGATGTTAACTATTGTGCCCTGTGCCCCAGTTGAGAGTTTTAGTGATTCGCTCATTTCAACGCGGTCAATGATCAGACTTTGCCAACGTACAGAACGACGATGCGGCAGTATGCCCTCAGGTTGATAAAAATAATCGCCGTCTATTTCACCCACATGATAGTGACCTTTGCCATCCGGACAAATTACAATATCCCCTTTGTAAATCCCTTTCGAAATTGTCCACAAAACACCACAGGCTGAACCTGCGTCGAATCTTGTTTTTTCAGGATGGTCTTGAAGAAAAATGGGGACAAACTCCCGATTGAACACACGCCGCTCCTCAGGCAATTTAGTAAGGTCCTGACGAAACTTAAAATCGGCACCAATAAAATTTCCAGCAATACATTCTTGTGCATGCTTACTTCCTTTTCCTAACATGACTCGATAGTAATTTTTCATTTGATCTCACTCGGTACGCAATACGCAATACGCACTACTCCTGCACATCCACGATTTCCCCACCCTGATGGATCGCCGTCGCGACCATGCCGTCCTGCGGCACGTGCGGCGGGACTTTGCCTTTGGCGTTGGTCACTTCGCAGCGGATGTCGAGGGTCACGCCGAGCAGGTCGGCGATGAGTTGGGTGGTGCGTTTTTTCTCTTCTTCCTTCAACTTGGACATCAAGACATCGCTCGCAAAGCCGAGAACCAGCGTATTCCCCTGCACGTCAATGGACGTGACCGAATTCAACAAGGCGGCCAAATTTGCGTAATCTTTTTTCAATGCGCCCTGAACCTGTTTCCAAACCTTGATGACTTCGGACGCGGCGACGATGGGCGGATTTGATGTTGCGCTTTTTTCCGCCTCGCTTCGTGGATCGGCGGCTTGATACAACATCTTCGGGGCGGATTTCGCCTCTGCTTTCGCGATTTTCTTCGGCGCGGACGCGGGTGTGGCAAAAACGGACGCGGCGGGCGATTCGAGCGATTCCGCGAAGGCCAGTTCGAGCGGGAGGGAGGGCTGCCAGCCGCCGCGCGAGTCGGCGGCGGCCTCGTTGAAGATTCGCATCATCCGCAACACATCGGCAGGCGCGAATGCCGAGGCGTGGTCGGTCATCTTTGCTTTGATGTCCTTCGTCGTCTCCACCTGGGACTCGTTGCCCATCTGGATCAACATCAGCCCGCGCAGGTAGTCCACGATTTGACGCGCCAGCGTACGCGGGTCGGCGCCGCCGTCGAGGGACTTGTGAATCGCGTCGAGGCCGCGCCCCGCCTCCCCGTCCAGAATCGAGGCGACGAGTTCGAGGACGGTTTGGGAGGTAGCGGTCCCAAGCACGGTCTGCGCGAGGTTCATCGTGATGCGTTCGCCGGTCGAGGCGAGTTGGTCGAGCAGGGAAATGGCGTCGCGCACCGAGCCTGTGGCCGTGCGAGCGATTAACGTGAGAGCTTCATCGTCAGCGGAGATCTTCTCGCCTTCGACGATGGTCTTGAGCTGGCCGACGATCTCGTCCACGGGGACGCGGCGGAATTCGTGACGCTGGCAGCGCGAGAGGACGGTGGCAGGAATTTTGTGAATCTCGGTGGTGGCGAGAACGAAGATGGCATGCGGCGGCGGCTCCTCGAGGGTTTTGAGCAGCGCGTTGAAGGCCGAAGTCGAGAACATGTGGACTTCGTCAATAATGTAAATTTTGTATTTGCCCTGCGTGGGCGCGAAGTTGATCTTGTCGCGCAGGTCGCGCACGTCTTCGACGCCAGTTTGGGAGGCCGCGTCGATTTCGATCAAGTCCATGAAGCGGTTCTCGCTAACGGCGCGGCAGTAGTCGCATTCGTTGCAGGGACGTTTGGATTTGTCTTCGTTGAGGCAGTTGACGGCTTTCGCCAGCAGGCGCGCCAGGGTGGTCTTGCCCGTGCCGCGCGGACCGGCGAAGAGATAGGCGTGCATGACGCGATCTCCGACAATGGCGTTGCGGAGAGTCTGCACAACGTGTTGCTGGCCGACAACTTCGGCCCATCCTTGAGGGCGGTACTTACGGTAGAGGGCTTGAGACATGTTCAGTAATCAGTAATCAGTTATCAGTAACGAAGTGTTATTTGCCTGTAATGTGTTGATACGCACTCTCAAACAACGGCACAAAATCGTCAACTTTCGTCTCGCCTGGAGTGATGTAATAAACGGCTTGATTCCATTTTTCCTCATAACGCGTCATTTTTTGTTTTGGAAATTTCGAACATTCGCTCTCAGGCAATTTCACAAAAAACGCAAATGTCTTTGAGCCGATCCATTTAACGCCAAAAGCATTGAAAAAACCAGCCTTGAAACCAAAATAGTGCTTATTGAATTTCAACTCTAAATCCCATCCCTTTTGTTTTACCAATTGTTCAACTTGCCGAGCATAATTCATAAATTCTTTTGCGCTCTGCTTGTTGTAGCGATTCAAATAAAATTCTTCATTGTAGACAGGTAAGCCTGAAACGGGTTTCGATTTTGCCTGTACTTCTGGTTCCAACTTTGTTACCAAGAGCAAGTTGTTTTCACCGTCTACCCATCGTTTTACTTCGATCAAATCAACGGGATAATTTATCTTTTCTACAATATCCAACGTCGAACGCAATATGGAAGGCGCTATTACCAGAATACGAACTTGAAAGTCATCCCAGCTAACTTCCCAATCATCGGGTTTGTTTTGGCTTTCCAACCACAAAGATTTTATGGAATCAGGATTCTTTTCTGCCCAAAAAGCATATTGCAATACCTGAGGAATAATACTTGAATCTACAGGAGCATTTTTCATTTCGATAATACAGACATTTCCATCAGTGTCAATTCCAATAATGTCGGGAATACCCACTTTCCCGCCGCCCCGCACCTGGCGTTTGAGAAGAAAAATTTCTTCAAGAAGCTCGGATGTTTCAAATATTGTTCTTTCAAATTCTTCTTCGGACTTGAAAGGCGTCGCAAACAAGCTTTTCGTACCAGACTTCGTTTTCCAAAATAGATTTGCCATATATCCTCCAAATTAATGGAGCAAGGAGATTCGATCTTCTTCCAGCGCGGCGATGTAGAGGCGAATCGCCTCTTTGATGTTCGCAACCGCTTCTTCCCGCGTCCTGCCCTGGCTGATGCACCCAGGCAGACTGGGACATTCGGCCACAAAATATTCATCTTCGCCAGAATAAACAATCACTTGTCTCATAATCACCTCTTACGCAATACAACCTAAGGTACTTTATACGTCACAATCAAATTTCCGCTGGCGTCGTACAAACTCGCCGTCTCGCCTGATTTCCAGATGGGCGTGGACATGCCCCAGTACAGGTCAACAACGGTGTTGGCGCCTGCAGAGGTGTGGATTTGCACCGCGCCGCCATTGACGAGGGTGATGGCGGGGAAGAGGAAAATGTTGCCGTCCTCGTCTTTGAGTTGCCAGTTGGAGAGGTCAATTTGACCATCGCCGAGATAACGCAGGATGACGACCTCCGCGCCGAGGTTGTCCGCGCCGACGATGCTGACGATCTGGAGGTCGCTCGAAGCGGCGATCGGCCTGGAGACGGACGCGGCCGGCCGAAGGTCGGAGGGAGGCGCAAAGGCGGGGAGGGAGGAGGTCGCCTTGAGATTGCGGTCGTACCAAAAGAGGATCGTCCCCGTCACGCAGGCGGAGACAAGAATATTCAGCAGCAGGAAAGTGACGAGTCGGCGGCGATCCATGCCTTATTTCTTCTTCAGGTGGAGGAAATGTTCGGTCAATACGCCGATGTCAAAATGGCTTTCTTCATATGTCCCGCCACGCGCCGCCGAGCCGAACAAAACGCTCGAGCGCAGATGGGATTTCTGCGCGCTGGGACGTAACTGTTCCGAGGCGGGGAGGGAGGGGAATATCGCGGCCATGGCTTCGCCTGCAAAAATTGTATCACAACAGAAACCGGATGGCTCATACAAAGGCTGTCGCCGGGTACGACGCTGTGGAGCGTCGCTTACGCTTATTGTTTTCAACGCAAACGAACCTCCCCCTCTCCCCGATGATAAAATGGGGCAGGTACACAAGTAAACACGTATACAGGTACACACGGAACACGCAACACGAACCACGCGACTATTTGACCACGCGACCAAGCGACTATTCCTCAATTACCATTCCCCCATTACCAATTACCATGCTCCCAGATTTCCGCGTCCGCCAACGAGACTACCTGCTCGAAATCGCCCGCCTGCTCACCGAGGAACTCGACCTCGACAAACTGCTCGCGCGCATCCTCCGAATCGCAATCGAAATGCTGGCGGGACAGGCTGGGTTGATCGCCCTCAAAGAGACCGAGGGCTGGCGCGTCGCAACGGCGCATGGCATCCCGCCCGCGTTCCTCAGTTACCTCACACCGCTCCTCGCCGAAGAAAAAATCTCCGACCTCGATGTGACCGAACTCAACCGCATGTTGAAAGAGTTGACCTACACCGTCAGCATGGGTCTGCTCAACGGCACGGGCATCGCGCTCGTGGCGCACAGCCAGGTCATCGGCGTGATCTTCATCTTCCGCAATTATCCCGACCTCTTCTCCGCCAACGACAAAGCCCTGCTCGGTTCGTTCGCGGGACAGGCCGCCATCGCCGTCCACAACGCGCGGCTCTATGGACAGGTCAACCTCGAGAAGCAGCGGCTCGACGCGCTGTTGGACTCCGCCGCGGACGGGATCATGATCCTCAATGCGGATTTGACCATCGAGCGCGTCAACGACGCCTTCGAGCGCATCTACGGTCGGACTCACGATCAGCTGGCTGGCGTGCCTCACGCGGATGTCATCCGCTGGGCGCGCGACCCGCAGGGGACGACCCTCGAGGAGGCCATCGCGGGCGGTTGGCCGCTGACACCCAACGCTTCGCTCTACGTCGAAGGCGATCTCGAACGACCCGAGCCTCCACCCCTCCCCGTGGGCATCACGTACGCCCCGCTCCTGACCCCCGAGGGGAAACTCCGCAACGTCACCGTGACCGTGCGCGACATCACCCACTTCCGCAATGCGGACGAGATCAAAAGCACGTTCATCTCCGTGGTCAGCCACGAACTGCGGACGCCCGTCGCGCTGATCAAGGGCTACGCGTCCACGCTTCGCCGCGACGACGCGCGCTGGGACAAACGAACAATCAGTGACAGTTTGGAAGTCATCGAAGAGGAAGCGGATCGTTTGTCGAAGATGATTGACGACCTGCTGGACGCGTCCCGTTTGCAGGCGGGCGGACTCAGCCTGAACCGCGCCGATGTCGCCCTCCCCGCTCTGGCGTCCCGCGTGATCGAGCGGTTTGCCGTTCAGTCGCCCAAGCATCGCCTCGTCGCGGACTTCCCCGAAAAGTTCCCCGTCATCCTGGCGGACGAGACGCGCGTCGAACAAGTCCTCGCCAACCTCGTCTCGAACTCGCTCAAGTACGCGCCGCAGGGCGAGATCAAAATCAGCGGACAGGTGCGCCCCGAGCAGGTGATCGTGTGCGTCAGCGACCAGGGCGCGGGGATCGAGGCCAAAGACCTGCCGCACATCTTCGACCGCTTCTATCGCTCGACCGCCGCCGTCAAACACACCAAAGGCGCTGGCCTGGGACTCTACCTCGCCCGCGCAATTGTGGAAGCGCATGGAGGGAGGATTTGGGCAGACTCGTCCGCGGGAACGGGAGCGACGATTTGTTTCTCTTTGCCGAGATAAAGAGCCTAAACACAAAGGGGCACAAAGGCAACGAAGGAAATTCGCAAAGAAAAAAGAAGGCCTCCAAATTCTCACTTCGGAGGCCTTTTGGTTTTGAACGGCAACACGATCTTCTACATCACCTGATATTGATACACAGGTACATGCAAAACGCGAGTAGGACGTTTCGCAGACTCTAACGCGGCATCAATAGTCTTCGCGACTTCGGGGCGCAGGAATTTTTCTCCACACTGAGTACAGACTCCCATCGGCACATTTTCGAATACCAGCAACTCGCCCTTCCAACGAATCTCACGCGGCACGAGACGTTCTTCCACAACGCCTCCGCAGAAATAGCAATCATCGTATTGATGTTTCATTTCAGTCTCCAGTCTCTACCGATTTCTCGTGTACGGGTCTTTCCATTTTGGCATGGACGGGATGTAAACGGTAATCAAAACCAGGTGTCCAGCACTGTTTCTTCCACAAACAAAGTGAACGGGCTTTTCATTTACAAAGCCGAGCGCTAGCAGTTTGTCGGAGAGGAGTGTGAGCAGGATAGCCAAGTGGTAAACTTCAGTCATGACTAGAAAATTTCGGAAACCCGATTACGAATCGACGC
>DAOUMJ010000175.1:0-3091 GCA_034411715.1 Anaerolineales bacterium
TTGCCTTTACCTGCCACTTGACCGATGTGGGCATGACGCTATACATGTACGCATTATAATGACGGCGTGAAACGAACATACAGCATTTAGCAAGGAGCAGATAAATGGATATCAACCTTACCGCCGTAGAAATGACAGGGTTGGTCAATGAACGACGCCAATTGCAACTCGATAATCCGCTTCCGATTGAAGGACCGCGTCGCGTGCGTGTCATTGTTCTTTACCCCGCGACAGACGAAATTTCCGAAGAGGAATGGCTTCACGCGGCCGCTCGCAACCCTGCGTTCGATTTTTTGGCCGATCCAGAGGAAGACATTTACACCTTGAACGATGGGAAACCCTTCCATGTCGAAATATAAAATCGTACTCGTCCCGTTTCCCTTCGACGACCTGACGACAGCGAAGATTCGCCCTGCTGTTTGTCCTACAAACCCGATCGGACAATACAGCCACGTGGTGCTGGCTTTCATTACTAGTCGAATTCCAGAATCCCTTCTGCCAACCGATTTGATAATACATTCCAGCGATAATGATTTTCCTGAAACAGGACTGCGCGTTTCTTCCACCCTCCAACTCCACCGCTTGATAACCGTCTCGACCTCTTTACTTGCACGCGAACTAGGCGTGTTATCGGCGTCAATGCAGATGGCTGTCGCCAAAAGACTCAAGGCGCTTTTTGAACTGGAGTAATCCCCCGTTGTCGCAGAAAGCGGGGGAAATGATGTTACTTTCCATTACAAGCACTTGCAAAAATGTGATAAATTTCATCTGGATTTAAATCCGTTTGCAGGAATATAATAAAACCGGTAAATCCGCGCAACACTGCGCATGCGTACAATCACAGGAGGTACGAATGTTAGTTGGCGAAAGAATGTCCCGCCCGCCCGTTACCATCGGGCCTGAAATGAGCATCCACGATGCGCTGGCGCTGTTCAAGAAGGAACGCATCCGCCGCGCGCCCGTCATCAAGGCCGGGAAACTGGTCGGCATCGTCTCGGAAAAGGATCTGCTCAACGCGTCTCCCTCACCCGCCACCACCCTCAGCGTCTGGGAGATGAACTACCTGCTCAGCAAGTTGACCGTGGCCGAAGTGATGACGAAGAACGTCATCGTCGTCAGAGAGGATACGCCCATCGAGGAGGCGGCGCGCATCATGGCGGATAACAAGATCGGCGGCCTGCCCGTCCTCAAAGAGACGCGCGTCGTCGGCATCATCACCGAGACCGACCTGTTCAAACTGTTCCTCGAATTGATGGGCGCCCGTGAACGAGGCGTGCGCGTCACCGCGCTGATCGAAGACAAGCCCGGCATGTTGGCAGAACTCACCAGGTCCATCGCCGAGGCGGGTGGCAACTTCATCGCCTTTGGCCAGTTCGTGGGAGAAGACGTGAACACCCGCACCGTCACCTTCAAGGTCAATGGGTTGAACCTGGCGCAGGTCAAAAAGGCCATTTCCGATCACGTCAAAAAAACCTGGGATATTCGGGAAGCGTAGCACGATAAGACCGCCTTATCTGGGCGGTCTTCGTTTTTTGGATTTGAACCCTGCCGGGCGGGAAGCCCCTCCCGCCGGGTTTCTCAACGTCTCCACCTCCTCCTCCCTCAAGAAACGCCAGGCGCGCGGCTTGAGATTGCCCAGCCGCAGCGAACCGATCCTCACCCGCACGATCCGCACGATGGGCAACCCCAGCAGCGCGCCGATCTCGCGGATCTGGCGTTTGCGTCCCTCGCCCATCACCACGCGCAGCCAGGCGCCCTTGCCCTGTGACTCGGCAATGGCGACCTGCGCGGGCGCGGTCTTGTAACCATCATCCAAAACCACCCCGCGCCGCCAGGCCGACAACTGCTCTTCGTCGGGACGGCGCGCCACCAGCACGCGGTATTCCTTCTCGTGGCCGTAGCGGGGATGGGTGAGACGGTTCGCCAGGTCCCCGTCGTTGGTCAGCAGGATGAGCCCCTCGGATTCGAGATCCAGCCGCCCCACAGGGTAGATGCGCTCGCGCACGTCCACGAGGTCAATGACCGTTTCGCGTTTGTCGCCCTCTTCGCGCTCCACCGTCGAAAGGACGAAGCGCGGCTTGTTCAGCGCGATGTAGACGAGTTTCTCGATCTTTGGAAGAGGTTTCCCGTCCAGCGTGACGTGGTCAATGGCAGGATCAGCCTTCTGTCCCAGTTCGGCCACCTTCCCGTTGACGCGCACCCGCCCCGCGACGATGAATTCCTCACAGGCGCGGCGCGAGCCATAGCCTGCCTGCGCCAGAATTTTCTGCAAGCGTTCCTGCATCTTTTTCACTGACTCCGCCCGTCATTGCGACCTTCGGGAAGCAATCTCCCGGGCAAAGGCGGGGATTGCTTCGCAACGTGCGCTCGCAATGACGGAAACAAGGCGACTTAACCCTTCAACAAACCCACATCCTGCTCTTCGCTTTCCTGCGTCAATTCCAGCGGCGGCAGGTCGCGGACGGAGTTGATGCCGAAGTGCTGCAAAAATTCAGGGGTGGTGCTGTAAAGGATGGGGCGGCCGGGGCCGTCGGTGCGCCCGGTCTCCTGGATGAGTCCCTTGCTCAACAGGCTCTTCATCATCCCGTCGCTGTTCACGCCGCGCACCGCGTCCACCTGCGGGCGGGTGACCGGCTGCTGGTAGGCGATGATCGCAAGTGTTTCCAGCGCGGCGCGGCTCAGGCGCGTGGTCGCTTCAAGACCGAGAAACCGCTCGATCAATTCCGCGAATTCGGGCGCCGTGGTCAATTGGACGCGCCCCGCGTGACGCTGCAAACGCAGGCCGCGCGCCTGGAGGGATTCTTCCAGGGCGCGCAAGCCCTGCTCCACTTCGGTGGTGGTGGTCTCCAGCGCGGCGGCTAACTGCGCGGGTGTCGCCGGCTCCGCGGCCGCGAACAACAGCGCTTCGAGGCGGACGGCTGTCTCCCCAAGATCTGTTTGAGAATCGCTCATGCTATAATTGCTCCAGTTCGAGAAACTTTAGACTGCCTGAAGTACCGCAACATTTATGTTGCCAACCGAAAGCGCAAAATGAATTTTGCGGTACGAGTCGCATTTGAGAAACTTCAGACCGCCGGGAGTACCGCAACAT
>DAOUMJ010000176.1:0-21557 GCA_034411715.1 Anaerolineales bacterium
GTGGACGTGGAGGGCTACCGCGCCCGCCGCGAGAAGCAACTGCGCCAGATGGCGCAGCGCATGGCCGACCAGGCCCTGAAGATGGGGCGCCGCGTGACGCTCGAACCGATGAGCGCCGCCGAGCGAAGGATCGTCCACATCGAATTGCAGGATCACCCCGCGGTGACGACCGAAAGCGTGGGCGAGGAGCCGCGCAGGAAAGTGACAATCGTGCCGAAGGAATGAATTCAGAAAACCGGTTTCTCGACCCCACAGGGGCGCTTCGCAGGAAAACGGGTTTCTGAAAACCCATGTTTGAATCCCTCACCTCCCGTCTCAACCAGGTCTTCGACCAACTTCGCCGCCGCGCCAAACTCTCCGAAGCGGACGTGGACGCGGCCCTGCGCGAAGTGCGCCTGGCGCTCCTCGAAGCGGACGTGCACTTCAGCGTGGTCAAAACCTTTCTCGCCAAAGTGCGCGAGCGCGCCGTCGGCGCGGAAGTGTCGAAGGCGTTGAACCCCGGCCAGCAGGTGATCAAGATCGTCAACGAGGAATTGATCGCCTTGCTCGGCGAACCCGCGCCGCTGAACCTGACGGGTCCCAAGCCGCGCGTGATTCTGCTGACGGGTCTGCAAGGATCGGGCAAGACGACTGCCGCAGCCAAACTGGCGCGCCTGCTGCGGTCGCGCGGCGAACGCGTCATGCTCGTGGCGGGCGATCCGTACCGTCCCGCCGCGGTGACGCAACTTCAGCAACTCGGCCAGCGCGTGGATGTCCCTGTCGAAGCGGATTTGAACATCAAGCCGCCAGAACTGGCAGCGCGCGCGCTCGATAAAGCCCAAAAGGGCGGATACACTGTCGTGATCGTGGATACGGCAGGCCGGTCGCAGTTGGACGCGGAGTTGATGTCCGAGTTGAAGGCCATCGCCGCGCAGGTCCATCCCGTAGAGGCGCTGCTCGTCGTGGACGCGATGATCGGCCAGGAGGCGCTCAACATCGCGCAGGGATTCCGCGATAACGTGTCCATCACGGGCTTGATCATGACCAAAATGGACGGCGACGCGCGCGGCGGCGCGGCCATCTCCATTCGCTCCGTAACGGGCGTGCCGATCAAATTCCTGGGCGTGGGCGAAAAGTTGGACGCGCTCGAGGCGTACGATCCGTCGCGGCTTTCGTCCCGCATCCTTGGCATGGGCGATGTGCTTGGGTTGATCGAAAAAGCCGAGACCGCCTTCGACGCGGCGCAGGCGCAGAAGACCGCCGAGCGCATGATGAAGGGACAGTTCACGCTCGAAGATTTTCTCGATCAGATGAAGCAGATGAAAAAGATGGGACCGCTCAGCCAGATTTTGGATATGATGCCCGGGCAGTTGGGCGCGGCCGCCAAGCAGATGGACCCCAAAGACGTGGAAAAGAATTTCAAGACGACCGAGGCCATCATCAACTCGATGACGGTGAAGGAACGCCGCGACCCCGACCTGCTCAACGCCTCGCGCCGCCGACGCATCGCGGCCGGCTCCGGCACCGACGTGCAGGGCGTGAACCGCCTGATGAAGCAGTTCCGCGAGATGCAGAAAATGATGAAGATGCTTCAGAAGCAGGGGACGAGGGGGTTGGGGAGGTTGTTTGGGTAACGGCTTTAACCCCGCCCTCCGCGCTCTGGATAATGCTCATATCCGCCCGCAGCAATTCATTGACCAACTCATTGACGGCAACCTTCTTCTGCTCGGCCAATCGCGTCAGGAAATCGTTGACATCGGGTTCCAGATAAACAGGGAAAAGAAACTCCGCATCGGCGCGGTAAAACTTGCCGCGCTCTGCCGCCGAAAAGTCGTAATGGTCTTTCATATCGTCATCTCGTTGTAGATTTGAATTTCTTCGGGATTTGCCTTTCGGGCTGAGATAATTCTTATTCGCCATAGGTTCTCATCTATCTGTTCAAACGTGTGGGCAACAACTCTAATGCAAATCATTCGTCCTAACCGCCAATTTATATTCAACCCCAAACGGCTTGAACAATGCAAAATGTTTCTCGCCGCATTTAATTCTCATGTTTTCAACCTCGCGGAGCAACTGAGGATCACGCACTCCCTTGGTTTCAATTACAAAGTAAATACGCTTGTCGTTTTCAAAAACGACCGCCCAATCAGGAACGTAATTGCCTATCGGAGTGGGAACTTTGAAGCCGCGCGGGAGTTTGAAGAAGAGTTTTACGTTCTCATCCGCTTCACATTCGGCAGCAAATGGACGCTCAACCGACTCGCTGTCAATCGGGATGTAATTGAACAGTGTCTTCTCTTTTCTGGTGACCTCGAACAGATTCGAGAGATAGGTTTCGATTTCCTCATTCTCGAATAGTCTCATTTCATAGAATAATCCGTTGATTTGCTCATACTTCACGCCATCCACCATGAGAGTATTCAAATTGCGGCAGATGGCTTCGACAAAATTATCCAGAACCACTTGCGGATTGATTTCCAGTTCGTTGATGCGCCTCGATTGTCTGAGGATTTCATAGATGGTATTGCGGCTGACATCCACACGGCGTTGAATGTAGCCATATACATCGGGGATTTGATAGCGCGTTTCCTCGGCCTTCTTTACGCCAATATCCTGCAATTCATATTCAACCGCCACATCCGAAAACCGCAGGTGAGCGGTGCGTGCTTCGAGCATGGGGCGCTTGGTTTGCGGCACTCGATTGAAGTCTTTCAGTTCTTCCACCGTGCGCCGAATCAATTCCTCGGTGCTGTAATTGACTTCGTAGCGCGTCTTTTGCCTGATCTTTTCCCATATCTCGAACAGCAGGGGGAAGTTTTCGATCGTCAATTCCTTAGTCAATTTGACCTGCGCCTTATCACGGACGTTCTTGATTCTGCCTTTGAATTCGACGCTGGTCTCTTCCTGAATTTCACGCTGTAAAGTCTCGGAAAACTCCTCGTAGGTCTCGTTGGCGACAACAGTCAAAATGTTTACGTTCTTGTCCATCACTCGCCGACCTGTTTCATCCACGGGCAGGCGCAGACCGCGCCCGATCTCCTGCCGCTTTCGCATTTCAGTTTTGCTTTCATTGAGCGTGCAAATCTGGAAGACATTGGGGTTATCCCAACCTTCCCTCAGCGCGCTGTGCGAGAAGATGAATTGCAGGGGCTCTTCATGGCTCAGCAGGCGTTCCTTGTCTTGCATAATGAGTCGGTACGTTTCGTCGTCCGCTTTTGTGTTCTTTTCTTTGGAATCGATCCAGATTTCCTTTTTGTCCTTGCCAGAGCCTCTCCTGTCGGAGGCAAAATAGCCGTTGTGAATTTATTCGACAGAAAAGGGAATGAGATTGTTGTGCTGCCGGTTCGCCCGCTCGAAGGCTTCCTCGAACCACAGGGCGAATTTTCCCTTTTGCGGAACGCCATCGGCAGTGTAGCCGCGATAATTGGCGACGCGGTCAATGAAAAACAACGAAAGGACTTTGATTCCCTTCGGCTGGTACTTCTTCACTTTCTCGAAGTGCCATTTGACGGCGCGCTCGATTTGATACTTCAATACTTCATCGGTCAGGCCGCCCTGCGTTTCACCTTCTTTGACTATCGCGCCGCCAGAAAACTGGATCGTGCCTTCCTGCGCGTTGATGTTATTTAAGATGTAGCCCGTTTTGTACACATCCCGCCCATTGGAGAGTTCAAAGAGATCGCCGCCCAAATCCAGAGTCAAATCTTTCAACTTCACGCCGTTCTTTTCATTGGCATAGATGGCGACTTTGGCTTTCAGTTGTTTCTTGCCGCGCTCGATCTTCTTGAGGTGGACAAAGGCCGCGTTGTAATTGCTGTCGGAGGTGATGCCGTCCACTTCGATTTGCTTGACCAGCCCCAGGTCGTAGGCCTGGACGGGATTCAGGTTGTACACCAGGTTGTACAGGTAGCGGTGCGTCGCGCTGTAGCGGAGCGTGCAAAGCGGGTTCAGGTTATGAAGCGCCGCGCGGCGGAGGTCGGTCTCCATGTTCTGCGGCTCGTCCACGATCACAATCGGGTTTGTCGCCTGGATGTATTCAATCGGCTTGACGCCTGTTTCCCGCACGGTGTTGATGATGTTGGTATCTTTAGCGAAACTGTCAATGTTGATGACGAGAATCTGAATCGCGTTGGAGGCGGCAAAGTTCCGCAGGGAAGCGAGATTCTTGCTGTCGTACATCACGTAATTGATGGACGGGTTGCCATACAAATCCTGAAAATGCTCGTGCGTGATCTCAAGGTTTTTGACCACGCCTTCGCGAATGGCGATGCTCGGCACGACAATGACGAATTTCTTGAAGCCGTAGACCTTGTTCAACTCGTAGACGGTTCGCAGGTAGGTATAGGTCTTGCCCGTGCCTGTCTCCATCTCGACTGTGAAATTCAAAGGAATGGAATCGGGTTCGCCCGTTTCGGCGTCTTTGATGTAGGCGCAGCGTTCGAGCGAGTCGGAGAGGGGAATCAGGTTTCGGCTTTGAATGGCGCGGACGTTTTCCAGCAGTTGTTCTTCGCTCAACAGCAGGCGGTTGCCAATCCCTTTTTCGGTGAAAGCCAGCGACATGCGCCCGTCATGGCGAAGGCGATCTCGAAATCGCCTTTGGCAAGCGGTTGTCCTTCGAAAATATCAACCACAGCCTTGACGGCGGAGAGCTGGTATTCCTGTGAACTATCGAATTGGAGTTTCATGATTTGTTTTGCAGTTTCTTCACTTCTTCATCGAAGTCGCTTTCGAACGCTCGATCCTGCTTCACGCGAAATTTTTTGTATTCCCGTTCCGCCAGTTCTTTGGCGATTTCGTGACTCACCCGACCCGCGTCCTTCAAAATGTCGTACTCGTTGAATTGCAGGAAGGCGTCCAGTTTTTTCACCCAATCGGTCATCTTCATGGGAATTTGGCGCGCTGCCTGGTTTTCGGCATAGTCCAGGTACATGCTGACGATCCGTTCCAGGCCTTTGATCTCGTCCTCGTTGAGGTAATTCTTGGCGATCGAAACATCCGATTTGAGAATCTTCCCGTTGGGCGCGTTCTTCCAAGTGGTCAAGCCCATGTGCGACTTTTTGGCGCTGGCGCGTCCCGCCACGATCTCGGCGGCGGTTTGACCTGTGATCGCCCAATGCAGTTTATTCTGCACGGTCTTGAAAAATAGTTGCGTGATTTCGGCGCCCCTGTCGTAGTCAATGCTGCACTGCTGGTAGATGTCGGTGATCTTTTGATAGAAGCGGCGCTCGCTGGCGCGGATTTCGCGGATGCGCTCCAGCAACTCATCGAAGTAATCCCTGCCGAAGCGTTTGTTTTGCTTTAGCCGCTCGTCGTCCAAAACGAAGCCTTTGATGATGTATTCCCTGAGCGTTTGCGTCGCCCATATACGGAAACGCGTGGCTTGCGCCGAGTTGACACGATAGCCAACCGCAATGATGGCGTCAAGATTGTAAAGATTTGTCAGGTACGATTTCCCGTCTGCGGCAGTTATCCGATTTTTTCGGATAACTGATTCTGGCGAAAGTTCGCCCGATTGGAAGATCGCTTGCAGGTGGTCGCTGATGGTGCGGACATCCACATCGAACAAATCCGCCAATTGTTTCTGCGTCAACCAGGCGGTTTCGCCCTGATAGGAGACTTCCACCCGTTTCTCGCCGTCGGGCGAGGTGTATAAGATGATTTCGTCGTTCATTGCGGTTCTCCGTCTGCGCCGCACGCGCACTTGCCCTGGTACGGCTTAAGCCGCACAGCGCCAGGGAGCGCAGGTGTGACATCAAATGATTGTGAGTTCGATCCCCGCCTCTTTCAGCTCCAGCTTGAAATTGCTCAGGTCTTCATCCTTGCCCTTGAACGCGCTATCGAGACAAACCACCTGCTTCGGTGACTTCTCGCGGACGAACTCTTTGAGCGTTTTGTTGAAGGCCGCAAAGAACACAAGTAATTTGCCTTCTTCGACCAGATAAACATTCTGTTTGCCGACTTTGACCGCTTCAATCTTCGCCGTGAGCAGCAGACCCGATTTCAAGAGCAACTCATAAAGCATGTTTTCTTCGGCGCTTCCAGCCTTTTCGCTCTGGCGGAAGATTTCCAATTGCTTCAAAAGTTCTTCGCCTTCCACATCGCCGCGCCAAGCTTTGAAGTTGCTGGGAGCGAGTTTGAAGGAAGTGAAGCCCAAAGGCTGTTTGGCTTCGAGCGGCAATTGTCCCGCGCGGGCGGCTTGCAGTTTCTCGATCACCTTTCGAATGCGCGCCTTGCAAACATCGGCGATGGTGCGATAGCCTGCCTTGTATGCCTCGCTGGTTTCTTCGAGCGGTTCGGGCAGTTGCACGCAGATGAATTTGCGGTCCCCGCCGTCTTCTTCGTTCAATTCCAAAACGGCTTGGGCAGTTGTACCTGAGCCAGCGAAGAAGTCTAGCACTATGCTATCTTCATCCCCTCCCATTTCGATACATTTTGTTATTAACTCTACTGGCTTTGGGGAATCGAAGACTTTTCCGCCAAACAAAGCCTTCATATCTCTTGTGGCTTTCTTGTTTCCTTCCACGTCTGTCCAGAGATTGGACGGTTGTTTTTTTCTTCCCTCCAAATAAAATTTTTGGTAAGGCCACCATTGGAGGCGACCTCCTTTTTCAATTTGCTTCCATTCGATGAGTCCATCACGTTCCAACGATTTATACTTTTCTTGCCCGCATATCCATCTGCTTTCATATCCCGTTGGTCCAATAGGATACACATCAACGCCATTGGGTCCTTTGATTGGATAAAACATGGTAGGACGATCTTCTCGACGGTCTCCTCCGCCAGTTCTTCTCAAAGAACGAGTTAAGTAGCGTCCGTTTTCATCTTCCTGGTCGTATATTTCCGCGTCATCATCTGTAAAGCCTAATCCTTGTAACCCTCCCTCATTAGATTTTGAATAAATGACAATGTAATCAACCATGTTTACAAGAATATCGTTGCCACCTCCTGTAGGAGTTCCTGTACTTCGCGTGATCATTCCGATAAAATTTTCTGCGCCAAACACTTCATCCATCAACAACTTCAAATTAGCGACTTCGTTGTCGTCAATACTTACAAAAATCACGCCATCTTCGCGCAGTAAATTCCTCGCCAGGTACAGGCGCGGGTACATCATCGAAAGCCACACGGAATGAAACTGTCCGTTATCGCGGCTGTTCTTGCGCCGCAAATCCTGCTTGTTCAAAAAGCCCGCTTCGTCGGTGATCCCCGCGCGCTTGTTGTAGGCGTCCAATCGTTCGGAGTAATCGTCGGGATACACGAACGAGTCGTTGCCCGTGTTGTAGGGCGGGTCAATGTAGATCATCTTGATCTTGCCGAAATACGATTTCTGCAAAATCCGCAGGACTTCCAGGTTTTCCCCCTCGATAAAGATATTGCCCGACTCCCCTCTCCCCGAATGGGGAGAGGGGTCGGGGGTGAGGGTGGAAGTCGTTTGTTTCTGAATTTCCCTGCGCGCTTCGGCTTTGCCCGCCCAACTTAATTCATAATGCTCGTTGGGAAAGGCAACATGCTCGCCCAAAATGTCTTTCAGGCGGTCGAAGTCCACTTTGTCCTCGAAGAACACTTCGGGAAACAAGGCGCGTAGTTGCGCCAGTTTTTCAGCGGTGAGGTTGAAGGATTTTCCGTCCATGAGGAAATTATAGCATGGCTGAGATTAATACAAGAAGCGCCCTCTTTCGAGAGCGCTTCGCCAGTTCTGGCGATAGTCCAAATGGATGCTTCGCAATTGCACTGCCGTCCGCCAGCAAGTGCAACTGCCGGGGAAACGATCACAGCAAATCCCCGAGAAGTACAAAAAAGCCAGCGAATATGTGTATAATATCCATCAACGCCAAGTAGTACATTCACCCAGAGAGGAGTCTAGATGGCAAAGGACACTTTCGGAAAATCAATCCTTCCCGATATTCCCGACTTCTATTCAGATAGGATGAGATTGACCGTAACGGTTTTTGGGGTAAATCTCACCTTTGGCTTGGGAAATCCCCATCCAGAGCAGGAGTCTTCTGGCGATCTGGTGGATGTTTTGGAATTGGTTCGAGTACGGATGAGTTTGGAACACGCCAAAGTTTTGGCGATGATTTTGAAGAAGCAAATAAAACTTTACGAACAGCAGAACGAGACCCAAGTGGCAATCCCTGAAAAAGTATTAGAGGCTTTAAATCTTCAAGATGAAACCTGGTAATCGTGAGGTGGGTGGATGCCGCTCAATTTAGACAAAATTTCTGAATGTTTTAGAACTGGAAAATACACCATTACCAAACACGGCTATCAGGAATTGGATGCCGACAGTATTACAATCGAAAAATTGGAAGTTGCCATTGGAAAAGATAGTCCAGAAATCATCGAAAACTATCCGGACGATCCGAGAGGCGCTTCATGCCTGATTCTGGGCTGGTTTGAGCCCGATTTACCGATCCATGTCTGCGTAGGCATATCGGAACAAGAGCCAGAGGTAATCACGGCATATAAGCCGAGTTCGACAAAATTCTATCCTCCCGACTTCAGACGAAGAAGGTGACAAAATGAAACACAGATGCGGAGGCGAATTACAGCCTCAAAAAGTGAAAATCCAAAAGAAAATCGGATATTACTTCCAAACATTTACGGTTGATGGATTCAAGTGCGATTTTTGCGGCGAGGAAGTGATTTCCAGGGATACCGCTTATGAAATTGACGAATCCATCGCCCGATTAAGGCGGCTCTGGAAAGATTGGAGGGTGCCGTCGTCTACAATCAAGATTGGCGGCAATATTAAAGAACAAGCATTCGAAGACAACAATTACGCCAGAGTTTAACAAGTTCCAGTTGCCAACAAGAAGCGCCCTCTTTCGAGGGCGCTTCTGTTATTTCGTTACTTCTTCTTCCCCTTCCCTTTGACCGTCTTCTTGACAGCAGGCTTCTTCGCCGCAACCTTCTTCTTCGGAGCGGCCTTCTTCTCCACTTTCGCAGGGCGGTGCTTGATCGCCACATGCGCCGCGGCGAGACGTGCGATCGGCACACGGAACGGCGAACATGACACATAGTTATTCCCGATCAAATGGCACCACTCAATCGAGTCGGGGTCGCCGCCATGCTCACCGCAGATGCCCACTTCGAGATTCGGGCGGGTCTTGCGGCCTTCGTCCACGGCCCATTTCATCAACATCCCCACGCCCTCGCGGTCGAGCGTCTGGAAGGGGTTCTTCGGCAGGATGCCCTGTTCCACGTAGGTGACGAGGAAGTTGCGTTCGGCGTCGTCGCGGGAATAGCCGAAGGTCATCTGCGTCAGGTCGTTGGTGCCGAAGGAGAAGAACTGCGCCAATTTGGCGACTTCCGCCGCAGTCACAGCCGCGCGCGGGATTTCGATCATCGTCCCAAACTTGTACGCAAACTTGACTTTCTTCTCGCGCATCACCGTCGCGGCAATGCGCTCGAGTCGCGGCTGGATCCATTCCAATTCTTTGACCGTCCCCGTCAAGGGAATCATCACTTCTGGCTTGACTACGATCTTGCGCAGGGTGCAATCCGCGGCGGCCTCGAAGATGGCGCGCACCTGCATCTCCACGATCTCGGGCATGACGATGCTCAAGCGGACGCCGCGCAGTCCCATCATTGGGTTCGATTCGCGCATGGAGCGGATGGCGTTGAGCAGTTTTTCCTTCGCGGCCAGCCCTTCCGTCTCGCCTTTGACGCGCATCGTGATGACTTCCTCGAGCAGTTTTTCCTCGTCGGGCATGAACTCGTGCAGCGGCGGGTCAATCAGGCGGATGATGACCGGATAGCCGTCCATCGCCTCGAACAGCCCGTCGAAGTCCTTGCGCTGGTACGGCAGGAGTTTATCGAGCGCGGCCGTGCGTCCCTCGCTGGTCTCGGACAGGATCATGTCCTGCACGATGGGGAGACGCTCGGGTTCGAAGAACATGTGCTCGGTCCGGCACAGACCGATGCCCACCGCCCCGTACGAGCGGGCGCGGCGCGCGTCCTTCGGGTAGTCCGCGTTCGCCCAAACTTGAAGCCGCGCGATCTTGTCCGCCCAGCCGAGCAGGGTCAGCAGGTCGGTCTGTTCTTCGAGCGAGGGAGAGGTGGTGGGGATTTTGCCGAGGAATACCTCGCCCGTCGCGCCGTCCACCGACATCCACTCGCCCTCGCGGATCACTTTCTCGCCGACGGTCATCTGGCGGCGCTCCAAATCCAGTTTGAGCGCCGACGCGCCGACGACCGCCGGGATGCCGAACTGACGCGCCACCACCGCCGCGTGCGACGTGGCGCCGCCCTCGCTGGTGAGGATGCCCTTCGAGGCGATCATCCCATGCACGTCGTCGGGCTTGGTGAACGGGCGCACCATGATCACGTCCTGCTTGTGTTCCCCACGGGCCATTTTTTCGGCGGTGTCCGCGTCGAAATAGATCTGACCGACGGCCGCGCCGGGCGACGCGTTGACTCCCTTTGCGATCACTTCGGACCTCGCGCGGGCCGCGTCGTCGAACTGCGGATGCAGCAGCGTGTCCACGTCCGCGGGGGTGACGCGCTTGACGGCCTCCTCCTTCGTGATGAGGCCCTCCTTCGCCATGTCCACCGCGATCTTGACCGTCGCCCTGGCGGTTCGCTTGCCGCTGCGCGTCTGGAGCATCCACAACTTGCCGCGCTCGACAGTGAACTCCACGTCCTGCATGTCCTTGTAATGCTTTTCGAGCCGCGCCGTGATTTGCATGAACTGTTTGTAGGCTTCGGGCATTTGATCCGCGAGATGCACAATCGGGTCGGCGTTGCGAATGCCCGCCACCACATCCTCGCCCTGCGCGTTGAGCAGGTACTCGCCCATCATCACTTTCTCGCCCATGGACGGGTTGCGCGTGAATGCGACGCCCGTCCCCGAATCGAAACCCATGTTGCCGAAGACCATGGTCTGGATATTGACCGCCGTGCCGAGGTCGTCGGGGATGTTGGTGGCCTTGCGATAGTCAATGGCGCGCTTGCCCATCCACGATTCAAAGACGGCTTTCGTCGCCAGTTCGAGTTGCTTGTAAACGTCCTGCGGGAAATCCGCGCCGATGGCTTTTTGGTATCTTTCCTTGAAAATTCCGACCAGCGTCTTCCAATCCCCTGCGGTCATTTCCGTATCGAGTTTATAGCCCCGCTCTTCCTTGTATTCCTTCATCGGATGCTCGAACAATTCATCGTCGAGACCGAACACGGTCGTGCCGAACATCTCGATCAGGCGGCGGTACGAGTCCCAGGCAAAACGCGGGTCGCCGCTGAGTTTCGCCAGCCCTTCCACCGCTTCATCGTTCAGGCCGATGTTGAGGATGGTGTTCATCATCCCCGGCATGGAAAATTTCGCGCCCGAGCGGCAGGAGACCAGCAGCGGATTCGAAACGTTCCCGAACTTCCTGCTCGTCTTCTTTTCCACCTTCTTCATGGCCGCCAGCATCTGGCTCCACAAGCCGGGCGGGAATTTGCCCGATTTGCGGAACTGGTTGCAGGCCTCGGTGGTGACCGTGAAGCCGGGCGGCACAGGCACGTCCGCGCGCGTCATATCGAACAGGCCGGCGCCCTTGCCGCCCAGCAGGGACTTCACCGCGTCCCACGAGCCTCCCACGGCCTTTTCCACTGCGGCGAATTCATCGAAAAAGTAAACCCACTTTTTCATTCGAACCTCCAGAGTTTGAGGATTGTATTTGTGAAAATACCTGCTTGGGCGCAAGTTTACCATACGCGTTCTTCAAGCAAAACATTGCGGCTCTTTCGATTGTCACTTTTCTTCCCCTACAAACATCACGGAAAACGTCCAGGCGCATTTGTAAACAATGGCACATGGACGTTGGAGACTGTTTCTTAAATCCTTTTCTGGACACGGAAGCCACGGATTTCACGGATTCACAGAGAAAAAGCCTTTAAAAAATCCGTTCTGTCCGTGAAATCCGTGTCCAAAAGGTTTTCTGCCACAACTTAAGAAACACTCTTAGAAAGTGTCTGAAAAGTCGTTTTTTTCGTCAGCGAAGCGTAATCTGCGCTCTCTAGCGCAGACGCGACGTTAGAGAACGTCGCTTACGCGTCGGTTTTCAGACACTCTCTTAGAGAACGTCCACCGCGCCTTAGCGGATGAGACGCCCCCCTGGCGCCGCCCGTCACTATAGTCCCCGAAGCGAAGCGGAGTGGGAGGGCAGGCGCGGCGTCGGCCTGAACGATGAAAAACTCTGCGCTCCCGGCGGCCTCTGCGGTTGATATTTGAAGATAACCTTCCCTGCGCTTTCGCGGCGTTTATTCTGTAAGCCGTTTGCAAAGTGGAACGGGCGAATAATCAAGCATAATAACCGCATGAAAGTACTCTGCATAGACGACGATGTCGCCATGACCGAATTGACCGCCATGCTATTGCGAACGCATGGCTTTCAAGTTCTAACCGCCAATGTCGCAAGTGAAGCCGTTCAGATGGTTCGCGAAAAACAGCCTCAGGCCGTCATCCTAGATCTAATGATGCCCGATATGGACGGCCGCCAGATCTGCCGCGCCATCCGCGAGTTCAGCAACGTGCCGATCGTCATCCTCTCCGCGCTCAACGACCCCGAAACCGTCGCCTCCGCCCTGGACAGCGGAGCGGACGACTACCTCGTCAAGCCCGTTCCCAGCGACGTGCTGGCCGCGCACCTCAACCGCCTCATCAAGCGCACGGGACAACTGCGTATGTCGCCTGAAAAACTCGCCAACACGTGGATCCCGGCCAGCGCGTCCATGCCCACCACCCCGCTCAAAAGCGCCTGACAAAATGACCGCCGAAAGGCGGTCTTTATATCTGGAGTCCAAAATCTCCAGATTTTGGAAATCCAACGACAGGAGTCGTTGGACTCCGAGGTTAAAGAAAACTTTTCAGCGCCTCCGCCACCTCGCGCGGGGACTCCATCATCGGCGTATGACCGACCTCCGCCAGTTCGACCACCCGGGCGCGCGGGACTTTGAGCGGAATCTCCCTCTGAAGCGGGATCAACCCGTCGGCCCCTCCGTGGACGATTAACACGGGGAACGAATTTTTCTCCAAGACATCGAGCGTATCCGCGCGCCCCGCCATCGCCTTCAACGCGCCGATATAACCGGCGGGTTTCTGCCTCCTCATCAAATCGTGGACGAATTTTCGCGCCCGCTCATCCGCGGAAAGTTTTTCGGTCATAAAGGCAACCGTTTCACCAATTCCATTTTCGGCAATTTGTCTGGCCTGGGCGTAGCGCGCCTCGCGTTTTTCGGGCGTGTCCGCCGCGGCCTGCGAGGCAACCAGCGCCAGCCCGCGCACGCGCGAGGGATACGCGTCCGCGAAGACCAGCGCCACGTATCCGCCCATCGAATGTCCCGCGAGGAAGGCGGAGCCGAGTCCGAGATGGTCAAGCAGGGAGGCGATGTCGCCCGCGAGATCGGCCATCGTATAATCCGCGTCCACCGCGTCGCTTTGACCAAACCCGCGCAAGTCAGGGAGGATCAAATCAAAGTCATTTTCCAGGGACGGGACAACTTCATCCCAGATCGAGTGATCCAGCGGAAAGCCGTGAATCAACACCAGCGGCGCGCCGCGCCCGACGCGTTCGTAGGCGAGAGTGAGGTGGTTAACAGTAAACTTTTGCATGGATGCTCCTTTTCAAAATTCTCCCAGAAACCCGTTTTCTTGGAGAAAACGGGTTTCTGGGTTATTTCCAGTTGACCGCCACCTTCAACTTGCTTCCTAACTTGGAATAATACTGCACGAATCCATTCTCGCGCCCAAACTCGTAGACGCGGCGGGTGATGTCCACATCGGCTTTGCAATACTCGGCCACCTTATCCAACTCGCCCGCGCGGAACCACGCCACGCTTTGCAGGCCGTCGGCGGTTTTGGCCGCGCCGAGGGTGGCCTTCGCCAGCGTGTCCAGGCTGACGCGAAACCCAAGCGTGCGATGAATATCGGCCAGCATGTCGGTGGTGCGGAGGGCGCGGAGGTTTTCGTTTGGCGCGTAGGGACGCAGGACCTCGTAATCGAAGTTGAACAGGTTGAAGCCGACGACGCGGTCCGCGGCTTTGAGTTCGGCGATGAGCGCGGCGGCATCCTTTTCCCAGTACACCGCGAAATCATTCCGCGCGGTTGACCAGGTGACGCCGCAAGCCAGTTTCAGCGCGGCGATGTTGTTTCGCCCGCCTACGTCGTCGAAGGTGTTTTGGGTTTCGAGGTCGAAGTAAACAATGTTCATTTCCTTTCCTCCAGCCACTTTCTCCCAAACTCAATCGCCTCATCGCGAGACGAAACTTTGCCGGTCGCCTGACCTTCGCGGATCGCTTCAAGCGCCTCCCCTACACGAGGACCAGGTTCGAGTCCGAGTTCGCGCATCACGTCGTTGCCGTCCAGCAGTTTCGGCGGAAAAACGACTTCTTCGGGGCGCTCCCAATAATTTTCGAGGAAGATGCGGCAGACATCCAGCGCGGCCGTCCAGGTTTCCTGTTTGAGATGGCTGCCATGCGTGGCGCGCAAGTCGGCCAGCGCGAGCAGGATGAGATCGAGGCCCGCTTCGCCGCCGTCTCGGAAGAAGCGATAGACGGCGCGGCGCGAGGGGTCTCTGTCTTCGCCGTCCCTGCGGCTGAAATGGTAGTGGAGGCGCATGTGATTCTTGATGATCGCCGTCATGCGCTCGATCTCGTCGTTGCTGAACGAGAGGGCGCGGGCGCGCGTCGCGGCCATTTCGGCGCCTTTCTCGTCGTGTCCCCAAAAACGGATGCGCCCCGACTCGTCCTTCGTCATTGTGTGCGGCTTGGCGACATCGTGATAGAGCGCGGTGAAAAACAGCAGGCCGCGCACGGAGCGGTCGGTGTTGAGCAACTTCGAGAAATGCTCCGCGTATTGCTCGCGGTAGCGTCCGAGACGCATCACGAGCAGGCCCGTGAACAGGTCGCCCGTGGCGTCGGGATCGCAGCCGACGGCCAGCGCGGCCAGCACATCGTCCAGCGCGGCGAGGACTTGCAGGGTGTGTTCCCACACGTCGTGGATGTGCGGATCGGGCTGCGGCACGCCTTTCATCGCTTCGAGTTCGGGCAGGATGACGCGCAGGACGCCGAGCAACTCCAGCGCGCGGAGGGAGGCGGAGGCCTGCGTTCCTTCGAGGAGACGGAAGAGTTCGTCGCGGACGCGTTCGGGCGAGACGCGTTCGATCAGCGGCGCGGCGGACTTCATCGCCTTGCGCGTGGACGGTTCGATTTGGAATCCAAGCGACGCGGCCATCCGAATGCCCCTTAAGATTCGGATCGGGTCGTCGCTCATGGAGGTCTCTTTGCAGGCGCGAATCTTTTTGGCGCGCAAGTCGGCCGCGCCGGAGAGCGGGTCGAGCAGGGACATCGTTCTCAAGTCCACGGCCAGGGCGTTGACGGTGAAGTCGCGGCTGCGGAGGTCTTCGTCGAGGGAAGCCTGCCCTGAGCCCGTCGAAGGGTCGCCGCGGTAGGTGGCGAAGTCCAGTTTTTCGCGCGTCCCGTCCGCGCGGGTCACGATGACGCGGCCTGTGTCGCGCGCGTCGTCGAGGGGGAAGATGTCCGCGTCGAGCGCGTCGGCGACGCGTCGGGCGAGGCGAATGCCGTCGGAGGGCGCGGCAAAGTCGAGGTCCAGGGAGAGGCGGCCCAGCATGGCGTCCCGCACCGCGCCGCCGACGAGGTAGAGTTCCACGCCGGGCAGGATCGTCCGTACTTTGTCCAGAAGGGGAGAAAACGTGAAGGGGGCAGTCGGAGGCACGTAAAGGATTTCGGGCAATTCTTTGGGACGGCTGGCCTGCGCGGCGCGTTGGGCTTGTTCGGGCGTGCCGCCCTGCGCGACGATCTGTCCGCGCACTTTCGCGACCCAGCGACCAGCATAGGGGGAAAGAGAGTCATCTGTCATACGGGATGCGAGTTGGGAGTTAGGAGATAGGCCGTAACCCTATCTGTGTACGTGTGTACCTGTTTACCTGTCTATGCCGAAGGCCGATACTTCTCCAAGTCCACCACCCCAATGAACGGCAGGTTGCGATAGTACTCGTCAATGTCGAGGCCGTAGCCGAAGACGAATTTGTTAGGGATGGTGAAGCCGCAATAGTGGATGGGGATGTTCGCTTCGCGGCGCTCGGCCTTGTCGAGCAGGACACAGACCTTGAGACTCTTCGGCTGGCGCGTCTCGAGCAGTTCGATGACCGAGGCGATGGTGTGGCCGCTGTCTATGATGTCTTCCACGAGCAGGACGTGCCTGTCTTTGATGTTGGTCATCAGATCCATCGTCAGGCGGACGTTGCCCATGCTTTCGCGCGCTCCCGCGCCGTAGGACGAGATCGCCATGAAGTCGAGCGCGTGCGGGACGGTGATGTGACGCATGAGGTCAACGAGAAACGGCACGCCGCCCCGAAGGATACAGATGAGGAGGAGGTTGCCGTCCGTGTCCGCGTAGTCGCGGCTGATCTCCTCCCCAAGTTCGCGCACGCGGTTTTGGAGGGTTTCGGGGTCAATGAGGGTTTCGGAAAGAAAGTCGGTGTAGTTTTGCATGGGGTTTAGTCTGATGGTCGAATGGTCTGATAGTCTGATAGTCGGATGGTCGGATGGTTGCTTGGTCTCTGGTCCGACCATGAGACTATCAGACCAGGGACTAGCGACTACCGCGGCACCTCGTGATGCCGCCGACACCGCGCCTCGTACATCTCCGACGCGCCGACGATGACGACAGGATCATCATAACGCGCGGGCTTGCCATTGACCAGTCTCTGCGTGCGCGAGGCCTCGTCGCCGCAGACCATACAGATGGCGTGAAGTTTATCCACGCGCTCGGCCAGCGCCATCAGCGCGGGCATGGGACCGAACGGCTCGCCGCGAAAGTCCTGGTCGAGTCCCGCCACGAGGACGCGGATGCCCTTGTCCGCCAGTTCGCGGACGACAACGATCACTTCCGCGTCCATGAACTGCGCCTCGTCAATCCCGACGATGGTCGTGTCCGCGTCCAGTTTGGCGCGGATGTCCGCGGCCTTCTCGATGGGGATCGCGTCGAATTTCGAACCCGTGTGGGAGGTCACTTTTTCGACCGCGTAACGCACGTCAATGGCGGGTTTGAAGACCTGTACCTTCTGCTTCGCAATCGTGGCGCGCACGAGACGGCGGATCAACTCATCCGTCTTGCCGCTGAACATCGAACCGCAGATCACTTCGACCGAGCCGTGGGTATGGCGCATTGATTCTCCACAAGATGCCCTCACTCATCCCCCGTCCCCTTCTCTCTCCCAAAATACACGGGAGAGAGAAGGGGGGAATAGAACTTTAGTTGATACCATTCCCCCCTCTCCCGTAATCGGGAGAGGGGACGGGGGTGAGGGCGGGGTGATGGCAAATAATTACGGGCAGACGCTCATCGCATCTGCCCGTTAAGTTTACACGAGATTGCACGTCAGGTGTAGGCCGGATTGGCAATCCGACCTACGCCGCTTCGGGAAGTTCGTAGCCCATCGCTTTGAGTTTTTTCTTCGCGTCCACCAGCGGCTTGCGGCCAAAGCCTTCGATGGCAAGAATGACCTCGTCGCCCTCGGCCAGTTTCGCCAGGAACTGCGGCACGTTCTTGATGCCCTTCTTGATCAACGCGTTCGTGGCACGGTCGCTCAATTCCAGTTCCGAGATGGGGCGTTCCAGTTTCGCGGCCTCGCGCGCCTTCTTCTGCTCGGTGTGGGTCTGCGCGGCCTTTACCTTCTTGTAGAAGCGGTCCACCTGGCCTTCGATGTCGAGCAGGCGGGCTTGTTCGCCCGTAAAGAACGGATGGCAGTTGGAACAGATGTCCACGCGCAGTTCCTTGCGCGTCGAGCCTGTCGTCCAGGTTGTGCCGCACGAAGCGCAGGTCACCTTCGCATCGTAGTAAGCGGGATGGATTTTCTCTTTCATGTTATTCCGCCGCCTGCGGGACGATGTTCACGCGCTTGCGTCCCTGCGCAATGTCGTACATCACCACGCCGTCCGCGATGGCGAACAGGGTGTCGTCCTTGCCGACCATCACGTTCAGGCCGGGCTTGATGCGCGTCCCGCGCTGGCGCACCAGGATATTTCCAGCCAGCACGAACTGGCCTGCATAACGCTTCACGCCCAAACGCTGGGCATTGCTGTCTCGTCCGTTGCGGCTCGAACCGCCGCCTTTTTTATGTGCCATGGCTACCTCACACTACTTCTTCTTGCTGGACTTCGCCGCCGACGATTTCTTCCCCTTCGGGGACGATGTCGTGGATGCGGATTTGGGGGCCGGCGCGGCCTTTTTGGCCTTCGGCTGTTCCGCTTCTTCCTGGACCTCGGGCTGGGCCGCGGCTGCCTCGGCCTTTTTCTCCGCTTGGGCTTTCTTCTTCGTTTCCCCCGCCTTGCCGATCGCTTCGATCATCAGGCGGGTGTACTCCTGACGATGCCCGCGGCGGACGCGGATGCGCTTCTTCGGGCTGTAGCGAAAGGCCATCACCTTATCGCCGCGGAAATGCTCCACCACGGAGGCCAGCGCCTCGACCCCGCCCACAAAAGGAGTCCCAACCGAAAACTGGTCGCCATCTGCCAAAAGCAGAACATGTTCCAGTTTCAATTCTTCGCCAGGGTCCACTGGCAGGCGATCCACCGCGATGGTCTCGCCTTCGACGGCCTTGTATTGCTTGCCGCCGCTTTCCACAATTGCGTATTTCATCTTTTCTCCACGGATTCACTTCGCCTTCGTCTCTGCGGGAAACATTCACAACCTGCGCCGAGCGAAGGGGAAGCCGGTATGCGCACGTCCGCCCCGGCGACCTGCTGCCAGGGCAGAAGCGCACGGATTATATGGCAGGCCGGGGGAACTGTCAACCGGAAATTTGAGGGTTGAGGGAACTATACAACAAAATCAGAGCCAAAACAAGTTTGACTGTATAATCCCTCCAATGGGCTTTTCCTTGACCCCCGGCCAGCGCGCCATCGTGGACGCGCCACTCGACGCAAAGATTTTCCTGCGCGGACGCGCCGGCGCGGGCAAGACGACCGCGTCCGTCCAACGCTCGCTTCATCTCCTGACCTCGGGCGTGCCTGCCGAGTCCGTGCTGATCCTCACCCCCCAGCGGACTCTGCAAACGCCCTACGAGCAGGCCATCCTCGCGGCAGGTTACGCGGGCGGACAAGTGACTTTCGCCACCATCGGCGGGCTGGCGCGGCGGGCATGCGAACTCTTCTGGCCTCTCGTCGCCGAGGGCGCGGGATTCAAGAATCCCGACCAGCCGCCCATCTTCCTCACGCTCGAAACCGCGCAATACTACATGGCGCATCTCGTCCGCCCCAAACTGGACGAGGGCTTTTTCGAGTCTGTCACGATTGACCGCAACCGCCTCTACTCGCAGATCATAGACAACCTGAACAAATCCGCGGTTGTCGGCTTCGATTACCGCGAGATCGCCGACCGTCTCTCCGCGGCATGGACGGGCGACCCCGCCCAGCGCCGCGTCTACGCCGACGCGCAAGCCTGCGCGACCATGTTCCGCGAGTACTGTCTCGAACACAACCTGCTCGACTTCTCCCTCCAACTTGACATCTTCGCCAACCTGCTCTGGCCTGAGCCGATGGTACGCGAACATCTCACGCAAACCTATCGCCACCTTATCTACGACAACGTGGAGGAGGACGGTCCCCGCGCCCACGACATCGTCCGCGAATGGAGCGCGGACTTCCAGTCCACATTGCTGATCTACGATGAGGGCGCAGGCTACCGCTACTTCCTCGGCGGCGACCCCCTCACGGGCGAATCCCTGAGCGGCGCTTGCGACGAAGTCATCGAGATGAACGATTCTTTCGTCATGTCCGAATACGTGGAAGGACTCGCCAACTCCCTCGTCGCCGCCATCACGAGATTGCCCACCGACGGCATCCACAGCGCGTTTAACATCGAAGACATTATTGCCAAACGCTACTATCCCGAACTTCTTGACGCCATTACTGATAAGATTCGCGAACTCCTTCATCTTTCATCTTTCACCTTTCATCCTTCCGACATCGTCATCCTCGCCCCCTACCTCTCCGACTCCCTGCGCTTCGCGATCACACACCGCCTGGAACAGGCGGGCATCCCCTGGCGTTCCCATCGTCCCTCCCGCTCGCTGCGTGACGAACCCGCCTCCCAGGCCCTGCTCACCCTCGCGGCGCTGGCGCATCCCGACTGGCGCGTCCACCCCACGCGCTTCGACGCGGCTTACGCCTTCATGTTCGCCCTGGGGACGGATCTGGTGCGCGCACAGTTGCTGTCCGAGATCGTCTATCGCCCGAAAGACCTGCGCCTGTCCACCTTCGACGAGATCAAACCCGAGATGCAGGAGCGCATCACCTACGCGCTCGGCGAACGCTACTCCGCCCTCCGTAACTGGCTGATACTGTATCGTGATGGCGAATCGTCACCCCTCGATTACTTCCTGCGAAAACTCTTCGGCGAGATCCTCTCCCAGCCCGATTTTGGATTCCACTCGAATCTCGATGCCGTCAAAGTCGCCGCGAGTTTAATTGAATCCGTCCAAAAATTCCGCAACGCGCTGGAAAACGCCTCAGACTTCCGAAGTCTGGCAGACTTCGGAAGTCTTGGAAAGGAATACCTCGCCATGCTTCAGGATGGCGTCATCGCCGCGCAATATCTCGAATCGTGGAAGAGCGAAACCGACGACGCGGTCCTCGTCGCGCCCGCGCACACCTTCCTGATGATGAACCGTCCCGTCGCGGCGCAGTTCTGGCTCGACCCAGGCTCCAACGGCTGGGTGGAACGCCTCGCCCAACCGCTCACCCAGCCCTACGTCCTCAGCCGCGAGTGGGATCCCGCGCGCACGTGGACGGATGCCGACGAGGTCCGAGCGGAGACCGAATCCCTGGCGCGGCTCGTGCGCGGCTTGCTCCGTCGCTGCCGCGAAAAGGTCTATCTTGCGATCGCGGATTTGGGCGAGACGGGATTCGAGCAGCGTGGGACGTTGTTGCGGGCGTTTCAACGGGCGCTTCAGGAGGGGTCAATCGAGTGAGTCGGATGTCGGCATCAATGCGTTGGGGCCGAGACGGAAAAATTCGATTGACTCTTTTGTTATCGTCCCAACACCTCCATCAACAAATCAGGCCGATCCGTGATAATCCCGTCCACGCCGATGCCGATCAGCCGCCCAATGCACGCTTTGTTAGCCGCCATTGATGCCCTGCACAACTTGAAATACTCCGCGATAGTTTGATCGCTTTGTAACATTCCTGAAACCGACCATCTCTACTTCTCTAACAAGATCGCGTTTGAGCATATCCCGTCGCGTAGGGGTTTCGAAATTGAATGGCAGCCAGTAGAAGAACCAAAATCCGATGAACAACCTGATGAAGATGTTTCCTGGATTGTCCAATTCCAGGATAATGACTTCTCCATTCTCTCTCAATACTCTTTTGGCTTCAGACAGAACTCTCAATCGGACTTCTCTCGGCATTTCGTGAAGCGCATGGGAAATGAACACCTTGTCGAAATATCCGTCCTCAAAGCCAGTGCTGATTACATCGGCGGATTCAACTCGTAAGTGCAACGGAAGCGGTTGAAGGAGAGGCAAGCTGAGGTAGGATAGGCTCCCAGACCGCCAAGTCAAAGGAGCACTTAT
>DAOUMJ010000177.1:0-15374 GCA_034411715.1 Anaerolineales bacterium
AGACCGCCGAGAATTGCAGGAAAACAAAGGGAAACTCTGCGCTCTCTGCGTTCTCAGCGGTTTGAATCCACGATCTGCGCTCAACAGGGAGACTACCCAAAATCCCCGAGCGCTCGCAATGACGATGGACGGGTTGGTTTAGAAAAATCCGCGCCATCCGTGAAATCCGTGTCCCAAGAGGTATGTAAATGCGACCAAAACTCGAACTCCTCACCGGCTCCCAGATTGGAAAGATTCTGGATGAAGCCTTTCAACTGATGCTCGAACCGGGCATCAAAGTGCAATATCCCGAAGCGCGGCAATTGCTCGCGTCCGCTGGCGCGGACGTGGACGAAGCCGCCGAGATTGTCCGCATCCCGGAGAAAGTCGTTCGCGCCGCGCTCGAAACCGTCCCGAATGAGTTTTTCCTCTATGATCGGCGCGGCCAGCCCAAAGTCCAGTATGGAGGCGACGCCGTCCACTTCGACCCGGGCTCCTCCGCCGTCCACATCCTCGATCCCGAAACGGGCGAGCATCTCCCGTCCGAGACGAAGGATCTGGCGCGGCTCGTCAAGGTGGCGGAGATGCTGCCGCAATACGACGCCCAGTCCACGGCGGTGGTGTGCAACGAGGTGGCTAAGGAGATCGGCGACCTGTATCGGCTCTACGTCGTTCTGATGCTCTCCGAGAAGCCCATCGTGACCGGCGCGTTCTCGAACAAAAATCCGGGCGTGATGTTCGACATGCTCACCATTTTTACCGGTGGGCGCGAGGGGCTGTCCGCCAAACCGCAGGCCATCTTCGACGTGTGCCCCTCCCCGCCGTTGATATGGTCTTCGTTCGGAGCGGGGAATTTGATTCAACTTGCTCGCGCCGGTGTGCCTGCCGAAATCGTCTCGATGCCGCTGGCGGGCGCGGGCGCGCCGGTCACGCTGCTCGGCTCCATCACGCAGCACGCGGCAGAATGTCTGAGCGGGATCACGATTCACCAACTCGCCAGGCCCGGCGCGCCCATCGTCTGGGGCGGCGCGCCGGCTATCTTCGATATGAGAAAAGGCGGAACTCCGATGGGCGCAATCGAGACGGCGATGCTCGATGCTGGCTACGCGCAAGTTGGCAAATCCCTCGGCCTGCCCACGCACGGCTACCTCTGCGCCACCGACGCGAAACTGGTGGACGCCCAGGCCGGTCTCGAAAGCGGGATGACCGCCCTCATCGGCGGACTGGCGGGCATCAACATGATCAGCGGCGCGGGGATGATTGATTTCCTCGCCTGCCACAGCCCGGAGAAACTGGTGATTGACGCCGAGATTATCGGCATGGTCAAACGCATGATCGAAGGCGTGAAGGTTCTCACCGACCCGTTTGCCGCCACCTTCTACGAGGGCATCAACTTCAAGGCCGACTTCCTCAAGCAAAAGATCACGCGCGAACTCTTCCCCAAGGAACAATACATGCCCTCGCCCGTCATTGACCGCGACTCGATGCGCGGCTGGCAAAACAGCGGCTCGCTCGACGCCGTCAAACGCGCCAAAATCCGCGCGAACGAACTGGTGAGCAAATACCAGCGTCCCGAGTCCGCCCTCGCGCACGAGAAGGAACTGGTGGAGATGGTCTCCTCTCTCGCTCGCGCCGCAGGCATGGACAAGTTGCCCGATTTGATGTAAACACCTGACACCTGACACCGAAACACCAGACACCGAAACACCTGACACCTGACACATGACACTTAACCTCGAAACCCTCCTCCGCGTCCCCGATGTCGAAACCGCCGGTTGCAGCCTCCACCCCGATGGCCGCCGCGTCGCCTTCGCCTGGAACAAAACCGGCCAATGGGAAATCTACGAACTCGAATTGCCCTCCCCACAGTCGGCTCAATCGCCCAATTACCAATTACCGATTACCCCCTCCTCCGGCCCCGGCGGTAAATTCACCCCGCGCTACTCCCCCGATGGGAAATACCTCGCCTGGCTCCTCGACCTCGACGGCAGCGAAGACTTCCACATCATCCTCCTCGACCGCGCCACCGGCCAAACCCGCGACCTGACCCCCGACATTGACTTCACCATCCAACCCTCCTACGCCTGGTCGCCCGACAGCCGTCAAATCGCCTACCTCGCCGACAAAACCGGCAACTTCGACCTCTACCTCCTCGATATTGATTCCCCTCTCCCGCCATCGGGAGAGGGGCCAGGGGTGAGGGCGCTCTTCTCCCCCGGCGGCCCCGCGCACTTTGTCCGCTGGTCGCGCGACGGCCGCTGCATCGCCGTCAGCGCCGAGCAGGAATGGCAGACCGACGGCACCTTCATCGTCCCGCTCGATGGCGGCCCGGTCCGGCGCATCGGCGGGGACGCGGCGCTGGATGCCATCCAACCGGCCTGGTCGCCCGACAGCGCGAAGGTGGCCTTCTCCTCCAACTCCAGCGGCTGGACGCAAATCGGCATTTACCATCTCGCCGACGAGCGCATCGAATGGCTCACCAGCGACGAGGGCGACAAGAACAACGCCATCTGGTCCGAGGACGGAAACCGCCTCGCCTGGATCCACAATCACGGCGAGACGGCCTGGGTGGAGATCCGCTCGATGGACGGGAGCACGCGCCGGGTCCAGACCGAGGCGGGATTCGCCTTCTGGCCGACGTTCACGCTCGACGGCCGATCCGTTCTCTTCGTCTACGAAAACCCGCGTCAGCCCCCGGACCTCTGGCTGGCCGCGCTCGACAATGGGCATCTCGTCCCCCTGACCGATTCCCTGCCCGCCGAGTTGAAGTCCGCCGAATTCGTCATCCCCGAAGCAGTGACGTATCCCTCGCTGGACGGGACGCCCATCCCCGCCATGCTCTACAAGCCGAAGGGGGCGGGGCCGCACTCGCCAGGCGTGGTCGTCATCCACGGCGGCCCCGCCTGGCACATGGGATACTATTGGCTTCCGTTTTTCGCCCACATCGCCTCGCGCGGCTGGACGGTGATCGCGCCAAACTACCGCGGCTCCACCGGCTACGGCCGCGCCTGGACCTCCGCCAACCGCTACGAGATGGGGCGACTCGACAGCGACGATTGCGCCGCCGCCGCCTTGTATCTGGCGCGCCAGGGCCTCGCCGATCCAAAGAAAATCGCCGTGACCGGGCGCAGCCACGGCGGCTACCTGACCATGACCTGCCTGACGCGGAATCCCGAATTGTTCGCGGCGGGATCGGCGGTCGTGCCATTCCTCAACTGGTTCACCGGCCACGCGAACTCGCGCGAAGACCTGCAATACTGGGACATCCAGAACATGGGCGATCCCAAAACCCATCACGACCTTTGGCGCGAACGCTCGCCGTTCTTCTTCCTCGATAAAGTGCGCGCCCCCGTCCAATTTATTTGCGGCGAAAACGACCCCCGCTGTCCGCCCTCCGAATCCACTGCCGCGCACGAGAAACTGCAATCGCTCGGCATCCAAAGCGAACTCCTGCTCTACAAAGGCGAAGGCCACGGCTTCCTGAAGATCGAAAACGTGATCGATTCGGAAGTGAAGCGCGTGGAGTTTTTGGCGAAGGTTTTGGAAGGTAAACAGGTACACAGGTAAACAGGTACACAAGTTCCTTCCCCACGTGTGTACCTGTGTGCTTGTCTACGTGTCTACGTGTGTACCTAACAAGGAAACCCAATGTTCTCTTTCCTCACCCCTCAAGCCGTCGAAGCCATGCACATCGCCACGCTCCGCATCCTGGGCGAGACGGGCGTATCCATCAAACACGCGGGCGCGCGGGAGTTGTTCGCTTCGCACGGCGCGCGTGTGGAAAAGGAACGCATCCTGATTCCTCCCGAACTGGTGGAAAAGTGCATCGCGCTCGCAGGCAAGAAGGTTTCCATTCGCGGGCGCGGTGGGACAGTCAAAAACCTCGGCGACGGGAATCTCTACTTCCACAACCTCGGCGGGGCGCGCGACGTGTTTGATCCCGTTACGGGGACGAAGCGCCTCGCCGCCGCGCAGGACGTGCGCGACGCGACGCGCCTGCTCGACGCGCTCGAAAACTGTCACACCATCACGCCGTTCTTCACGCCCTGCGACGTGCCAGGCGATTTGATGTCCCTCGCCATGTATCGCCACGCCCTGCCCAATACCGTCAAACCATTGCAGGGCCCGGGCGTGCAATACCCCGCCGAAACACGCGCTGCCGTCCGCATGGCGGAGGTGATTGGCGAACCGTCCGAAGTGTTGACGCTGGCCGTCTCGCCCGTCAGCCCGCTCACCCTCCCCGACCACGAAGTGGACGCCATCATGGAGATTGCGCGCCTCGGCATCTCCTTCGGCCCGCTTCCCTGCCCGACGGCCGGCGCGACCGCCCCCATGTCCATTGCGGGCGCGCTCGCCCAGCAAAACGCCGAGGCGCTGATGTGCGTCGTCCTCGCGCAACTCGTCAGGCCTGGGCTGCCCATCATTTATTGCGGACGCCTCGCGGTGATGGAACCGCGCACGGGCGTCTCGGTCTGGGGCGGAGTCGAACTCGCCCTCGCTTCGGCCGGGACCGTGAGGCTGGGTCACCGCTACGGATTCGCGGTCAACGTCTACGGCTTCTCCACCAACTCGCACAGCCTCGACCTGCAAAGCGGCTTCGAGCGCGGACTGAACGCCATGATTCCCGCGCTGGCGGGCGCGGACGAACTCTCTGGCATCGGCGAGATGGAAGCGGGCGTGAGCGGCTCCTTCGCGCAGATGGTGGCCGATAACGAATTCGCGGCGAGTATCTTAAGGGCGCGTCGCGGGTTTGAAGTCAATGACGACTCGCTGGCCGTGGAACTCTTTACCCCCGTCATGGACGGCACGCGCAACTTCCTCGGTCAGAAGCACACGATGAAATACCTGCGCGCCGGCGAAGTGTTGCTCACGAAACTATCCGAACGCGGCGCCTGGGAAACCTGGGAGCGGGAAGGACGCCCCGAACTGGCAAAGCGCGCCCAATCCGAAGCGGAACGCCTCCTGCGCGAACACCAGGTGGAACCGCTGGAGGAGAGGCAGGAGCGCGAGTTGGATAAAATTCTGGCCGCGGCTGAAGAAGCGATGAAGAAGAAGTAGTGCGTATTGCGTATTACGTAACATGCTCAACAATTTTGATTTGTACAACACCCTGCCACCAGCCACAACCCAACCGTCATTGCGTTGACAGACATTACGAAATACGCACTACGTAATACGGTAGTCAGACTCCAAACTTAGAGAGACCCATGTTAAAACAAGTAAACACCATCACCGAAGAACTGATCGAATGGCGGCGCGACTTCCATGCGCACCCCGAAACGGGATTCGATGTCCATCGCACCGCGGCTAAGGTCGCGGACGAACTGGAGAAGATGGGCTATCATGTCTCGCGCGGCATCGGCAGGACAGGCGTGGTCGCGGAGATCGGCGAGGGTAGCCCCGTCGTCGCCATCCGCGCGGATATGGACGCGCTCCCCATCGAAGAACAAAACACGACCGATTATGTTTCGCAGGTCAAAGGAAAAATGCACGCCTGCGGCCACGACTCGCACACCTCGATGGCGCTGGGCGCGGCATTGCTTTTATCGAAGGAGAAATTCAACGGGCGAATCCGATTCCTGTTTCAGCCCTCCGAAGAAACGGCGGACGAGGAGGGCAAGAGCGGCGCGATGCGCATGGCCGAAGATGGCTGCATGAAGGATGTGGATTACGTCATCGCCCAGCACGTGGACCCGGGCGCGCCCGTCGGGCAGATCGGCATCAGTTCAGGTCCCGCCTCGGCCGGCGTGGATTCGTGGTTCGCCGAGATCCGCGGCATCGGCGGGCATGGCGCGCATCCCGACAAGACGATTGATCCCTTCGTGCTGGCCGCGCACGTCGTCATCGCGCTGAACTCCATCGTCTCGCGGCGCGTGGACCCGTTCGCGCCCGCGGTCGTCAGCATCGGCTCGCTCCACGGCGGCTTCACCGAAAACGTGATCCCCGAAAGCGTGAAGATCACGGGAACATTGCGTTACATGAACGTGAATTTGCACAAGGAACTGCGCGCCGAAATTCAACGCGCCTTCGAAGTGGCGCGCACGCTGGGCGGGGATTACGAACTTAAATTCGAGTACGGCGGTCCACCCATGATCAACGATATCAACGTCTCCGCGATGATCGAAGAGGCCGCGGTGGACCTGCTCGGACGCGAAAACGTTCACGAACTGCGCAAGACCATGGGCGCGGAGGACTTCGGCGCGTTCCTCGAACACGCCCCCGGCGCGATGTTCACGCTCGGCACGCGCGGCGGAGAGAATACAGGCTACCCGCTCCATCATCCCCGCTTCGATCTTGACGAACGCGCCATGCCGATTGGGACAGCGATTCTGGTGGAGACGGCGTTGAGATTTCTGAAGAAGTAAACAGGTACACAGGCAGACAGGTACACAGGTAAACAGGTAAAACGGAACACGCAATACGCAGTACGAACTACGAAACCACGTAACTATCAAACTACTTTCGGAGGGCACCATGCACACAGTTCTAAAGGGTAAGGGCAAGGATGCAATCATCGGGATTGACCGTCCGTTCGTGATGATTGGCGAGAAGATCAACCCGACCGGCAATAAGAAACTCGCCGCCGCGTTGAAGGAGGGCAACTACGATTTCGCGCTCGGACTCGCGAAGAGACAAATCGCCTGGGGCGCGGACGCCCTGGACGTAAACGTCGGCGTGCCAGACATGGACGAGGTGACGGCCATAACGAAACTGGTGGAACTTCTCAATACGGCAGTAGATATACCGCTTTGCATTGACTCGAGCAGTCCGCAGGTGCTGGCGGCGGGACTCAAAGCCGCGCCAGGTAAGCCGCTGGTCAACTCCGTCAACGCGGAGGAAAAGTCGCTGGACGCGATCCTGCCCATCGTCAAGGATCGCGGCGCGGCGGTCATCGGTCTCACCTTCGCCGAAGGCGGCATCCCAAAGACGCCCGAAGAACGCGTCGCCCTGGCCGAGAAGATCATCGAGCGCGCCGCGCAAAAGGGAATCCCCATCGAAGACGTGATCATTGACCCGCTGGTGATGACCGTCGGCTCGGACAGCAAGGCCGCCCTGGTCACGATCCAGACCATTGAATTGCTGCGCCGCGAGTTCGGCGTGAATATCAACCTCGGCGCGAGCAACGTCTCGTTTGGCCTGCCCGACCGTCACACCGCCAACCAGACCTTCCTGGCAATGGCGATCCAGGCGGGCGCCACCTGCTCCATCACCGACCCGATCAAACTCGGACAAACCATCCGCGCCGCCGACCTGCTCCTCGGCAAGGACGATTACGCCATGCGCTACATCAAATACTTTCGCGCCGCGGAGAAGTTGAAGGAAGAAGAAGCGGTAAATTAACACGTGTTGCGTGGTGCGTATTTCGTAAACCACCTTCCGCAGAACAGGTTACGCAACACGCAATACGCAATACGATATACGTTTTCCAAAATCCACTTTACAGGTAATCTCATGCGCCTCCTCATCCTCTCCTGCGAATCCCTCACCCGCGCCGCGTATGGCGCAGCCGCGCGTTCCCCCCACATCGTGGACGTGACCATCGTCCCGCGCAACAAACACCAGCCGCTCGACATCCGCGCCCGCCTGCAAGGGTTGATCGACGCGGCCGAAGGTCAGGGCTTCGACGCCATCGGCCTCGTCTACGGCTTGTGCGGTCACGCCACCGCCAACCTCAGCGCGCGCAGTGTCCCGCTCGTCATCCCGCGCGCCCACGATTGCATCACCCTCCACCTCGGAAGCCGCGCCAACCACGAAGCGAAACTCAAGGAAGAGCCAGGCACCTACTGGTACGCGCAGGATTACATGGAGCGCGTGCAGGGCATCAACGCCGCGCTCGCCATGGGCCAGGGCAGCGACGAAGAAATGACCAAAATGTACAACGACTTCTTCTACAAATACGGCAAGGCCAAGGCCGACCGCATGATGTCGGTGATGGGATCGTGGCTGGACAATTACAAGCGCGCCATCTTTTTGACGACCGACTCGAACGCGGACTCTCCCGTCGAGGCGGACGCGCGCGCTCAGGCCTCGAAACGCGGCTGGACCTTCGAGCGGGTCGCGGCGGACTTCAGCCTGGTCCAACGCCTCTGCGACGGCGACTGGCCCGAGGACGATTTCCTCATCGTCCCCCCAGGCAGGACCACACAGACATCGTATGACAACGAAATTTTGAAAATCGCCTCATAGTCTTATAGACTCATAGTCTGATAGTCCACGGGCGCCTCCGACACCCCGATCACCAGACTATAAGACCATAAGACTATCAGACTATCAGACTACCCAACCACATGACAACTTTTCATCTAGACCTCCAACCCATCGGCAAACGCATTGACGTTCCCGAAGGGACGAATCTTCTCGACGCCTGCCAGCAGGCAGGCGTGGAACTCGTTGCCGTCTGCGGCGGTGCGGGCGTGTGCGGCACCTGCCGCGTCCGCCTGCTCAAAGGCAAACTGAGCGATTACTCCCTCACCGAACTGGACGAGTTATCCGAAAAAGAGCGCGCCGAGGGATTCCGTCAGGCGTGTCAAGTCGAAGTCCTTTCGGATATCATCGTCGAGATTCCGCCCGAATCGTTGAGCGCAACACAACGTCTCTCCATTGAGGGGAAGGAAGCCGATTTCGAGTGGACGAGCTCCGTCATCGAGACGTATGACATCCGGGTGGAACCCGCCACACTGACCGATCTCCGTCCCGATACCACGCGAATTCTCGATGCGCTCGCGTCTCCGTCATTGCGAGCGTTCTCTGCGAAGCAATCTCTCCCTAACACCGAAGGATTGCTTCGTCGGGAAGAACACCCTCCTCGCAATGACGAAATAATGTTCGACTCCGAAGCCGTCAAATCCCTCTCGCCGCTGTTGCGAAACAACGATTGGCGCGTCCGCGTTGTCATCCGGGACGAAAGCGAAGTGGTCGCGTTCCTGCCAGCCGATACCCCCGTCTACGGCCTCGCAGTGGACATTGGCACGACGAAGGTTGCGGCTTACCTCGTGGATTTGAAGACAGGCGAAACGGTGGCGAAAACGGGCGCGATGAACCCACAGATCGCCTACGGCGAAGACATCATCAGCCGCATTCGTTACATCAACGACCATCCCGAAGAAGGACTCAAAACCCTGCAGGGGCGCATCGTCGAGACGCTCAACAACTTGATTGCCGAGTTAAGTCAGGAAGCCAAAGTCAAGCGCGAACAGATCGTAGAAGCGGTGGTCGTCGGGAATACCGCCATGCACCACATCTTCGCGGGACTGCCCGTGAAGCAACTGGGCGACTCGCCCTACATGGCAACCGTCGGGGAAGCGCTCAGCATCAAGGCACGCGAACTGGGATTGAAACTCGCCGCGGGCGGGACCGTTTACCTGCCTCCCAACATCGCGGGTTTCGTCGGCGCGGACCATGTGGCCATGCTCGTCGGTGCGGGATTGCATAAGGTGACCGATACCATCGTCGCGCTCGACATCGGCACGAACACCGAACTCAGCCTCTATCACAAAGGCCGCCACTGGACATGTTCCTGCCCGTCGGGGCCAGCCTTCGAGGGCGCGCACATCGAAGACGGGATGCGCGCCGCGCCGGGCGCGGTCGAACGCGTCCGCATCGAAGGGGACGAGGTGAAAGTCCACACCATCGGCAACGCGGACGCGGTGGGCATCTGCGGTTCGGGGATTCTCGACGCCATCGCCGAATGTCACAAAGCGGGGCTGCTCACCCCCAAAGGCGCGTTCACGGGGACGCATCCGCGCTTGCGCGGCTCGGGCACCGCGGCCGAATTCGTCCTCGTCCCCGCCTCAAAGTCCAAGACGGGACGCGACGTGCGGATGACGCGCAAGGACGTGAACGAGATTCAACTCGCCAAGGGAGCCGTCCGCGCGGGGGCGGAATCGCTGCTCGACGTCGCAGGAATCAAAGCGGCCGAGTTGGACCAGGTCATCCTCGCGGGCGCGTTCGGTACCTATCTCGATCTCGACAGCGCCATTGCCGTTGGCATGTTGCCGCGCACCGAACGGACGCGCTGCCAACAAATTGGCAACGCGGCAGGCACGGGGGCGCGCCGCATGTTGGTCTCGCGCGAACAGCGCCAGATCGCCGAGACGATTGCGCGGGAGGTCGAATTCGTCGAACTCGCCAAACATCCCTCGTTTACAAAGATCTATTCACAGGCATTATTGCTGCAATCCTGACCCTCGCCCCGCGGAAATTTTCGCGGCGCGATCCAATCCCCCTGCCCCACCTGGACGTACGACGGGGAATCAAAAATCCCCTCTCGCGAGGGGATTTTTCCTGCTGGGGGCAAAGGATTCGAACCTCTACTAACTGATCCAGAGTCAGTCGTCCTGCCGTTAGACGAGCCCCCACCGTTCCAGCGGACAATATTTTAGCACGCCCCGCTGTTTCGGACAAGGGCGATGCCTCGAATAATTTTTCGATGGTATAATCTCCGCCCGTATGAATCCAGAGACCGAGAAAAAGAAAACCAGGATCTGCCCCACCTGCGGTACGCGCCTGAGCGAAAACGCCGCGCGCTGTCTCGTTTGCGGGACCGATCTGACGACCAAAACCGCCGCCCCGGCCAAAAAAGCGGAGAAGGCCGCCTCCGCGTTGCAGGCCGCCCGCATGCCCGAGATCACTCTCAGCCTGCCGGCCGCCCTGGGCGCGCTGGTGGTCATCCTGCTCATCGGCGCGGCGGTCGTCTTTGGCGCGTTGCGCGCCGCAGACCGCGTGGTGGACCCCACTCCCGTCCCCACCGCCACCGAGACCCCCACCGTCACGCCGACGCCCACCGAATTTTCCACCCCCACCCCCACCGCAACCGCCACCGAACTGCCGCCCTTCGACTATACCGTCGCGCCCGGCGACACCTGCAGCCTGCTTGTATTTACGTTCAATGTATCCCAGCAAAGCATTATTATCTTGAACAATCTCGACGCCAACTGCACATTGGGCGTGGGACAAACGCTCAAGATTCCCTACCCAACAGCCACCCCCCCGCCCCCGCCCACCAGAACGCTCGAACCGGCCGAGGCCACCAAAGCGGCATGCCCGACAGCCAATTACACCGTGCAGGCCAACGATACACTCTCCAGCATCGCCGCCAATTACAACGTCTCCATGGCCGCCATTCGCGAATTCAACAACCTGCCCACCGATAACGTGATGCTCGGGCAGACCCTGCGAATTCCCCTCTGCGAGCGGGCGCCCGACCCGAACCTGCCCACGCCCACGCCCACACCCCCGCCTCCCTACCCCGCCCCCAACCTGCTCCTGCCCATTGACGGCGCGGCCTTCACCCTCGCTCACGACATCATCACCCTGCAATGGGCCTCGCTCGGAACCCTGCGCGACGGCGAGTACTACCAGGTCGTCATCGAAGACGTGACTGCCGACCAGGGCAAACGCATCGTGGATTACGTCACCGATACCAGTTACATCATCCCGACCTCATTCCGCCCGAATGACAGCATCGCCCACATCATGCGCTGGTGGGTTGTCCCCGTCCGCCAGACAGGGACCGACGAGCAGGGACAGCCCATTTACAGTCCCGCGGGAGCCGCCAGCGAGAAGCGCGTCTTCACGTGGACAGGAGTAGTCATCCAAAATACACCATCCCAATGATCTGGAACAATTTTAGAGTTAAGGAGTGAAAAATGGACCGGTACCTTATCATTTCGCCGCACACCGCCGAGGATTGCGACAGAGCCATCAAGGAAATTCACGCCGCGGGCTACCTGCACCATTTTGAGTTCTTCACCACCTCCTCCACAGCAAAAAACAGCTGGCTCCTGTTGTGTGGCGGACCAGTGGTGTTCGTGGCACTCGTTATTTTCGTTCTCTTCAACCTATACATGCGGTTTGGCCGTCCGCTCGAGCAACTCTTCAAAACCATCAATGCAGTGGAAGCAGGCGACCTTTCCGCACGCGTGCCCGAAAACAAATCCGATATGTTCAGCGACTTGATCAAGCGCTTCAACAAAATGGTAGGCGAACTTGAACGCGCCGAACAGCAGCGCCGCAATCTCACCGCCGACATCGCCCACGAACTCCGCACCCCCCTCCACATCATTCAAGGCAATCTCGAAGGCATCGTGGACGGAGTCTATCAGCCGTCCACCGATCACATCAACGCCACGCTGGACGAGACTCGACTCCTCACTCGCCTGGTCAACGACTTGCAAACACTCTCCCTCGCCGAAACGGGACAACTCCCGCTTCACCCCACCCGCTTCCGTGTCGCTGACCTGATAGCGGATCTCACCTCGAGCTTTTCCTCCCAGGCCGCGTCCCTCGGCATTGACCTGCAAACCAGCCTCTCCCACCCGAATCTCGAACTCAGTGCCGATTACGACCGCTTGAACCAGGTACTTTCCAACCTCCTCTCCAACGCCCTGCGCCACACCCCCTCTGGCGGCACAATCTCCCTCCGCGCCGAGGCGATACAAGACGACCCCAATTACCATCACTTGCACCTGGCGCAAGTGCAGGTGTTACGAATTACCATCCGCGACTCAGGGAATGGCATCGCTCCCTCCGACCTCCCCTTCATCTTTGACCGCTTCTGGCGCGGGGACAAATCGCGCACCGAACGCACTCACAGCGGATTGGGATTGGCAATTTCCAAACAACTCGTTCTGGCTCATGGCGGAAAGATTGATGTGGAAAGCGAAGTGGGCAAAGGCACAACCTTCACCATCGAACTGCCAAACAGATAGAAGCAAACCTCCCGAAGCCTTTTCCACTTCGGGAGGTCTATTTTGCTATTGTGCGGCCTGTTTTGCTTTGGCCACCGCGTCTTCCAGCATCTTCGTCGTGACGGACTTCGGACGCTCGATGGGCTGACTCAGCGCGCGCGCCCAGACGTAGTTGGCGGTCACGCCGAGGGCGCGGCCGACGCCGAACAGGACGGTGTAGAAATCGAACTCGCGCACGCCATAGTAGTATTGCAGCGTGCCAGAGATCGCGTCCACGTTCGGGGCGGGGTTTTTGGCTTTGCCCTGCTCTTTCAGCACAGCGGGAACGACATCGAAGACGAGATCAGCCAATCGAACGAGATCATCATCGGGGAAGGTCTTCTTTGCAAATTCCATCTGCGCAGTGAAGCGCGGATCGGGCACGCGCAGAACGGCGTGTCCGTAGCCAGGGATGACCTTCCCGCCGTTGAGCGTGTCCCACGCGAATTTGTAGAGGTCGTCGCGCGAGGGGACGCCGCCGAATTTCTCGCGCACATCCAACAGCCACGCGAGACATTCCTGGTTGGCGAGTCCGTGCAGGGGTCCCGCGAGACCCGCAAGTCCGGCCGCGAAGGCGAAGTAAACGTCCGAGAGGGACGAACCCACCAAATGCGTCGCGTGAGCCGAGACGTTCCCAGATTCGTGGTCGGAGTGCAGGATGAAGTACAGCCGGGAAAGTTCCGCGTAACCCTTCTTGTCCGAAACCTTCATCATTTTCGCGAAGTTCGCGCCGAAATCGAGTTTGGGATTGTATTTCGGTTTGCCCTTCTCGCCGAAATATTTCATGCGATAGATGAACGCCGCGATAACGGGAAGTTTGGCGGTCAGGTCAATGCTGTCTTCGAGCGCGGGTTCCCAATAGGCGTCCTTCTTCATGCCGTTGTGATACTGCTTCGTGAAGGCCGAGCCGCGCGCCATGGCCATCACCGCCTGCGAGAACAGAATCATCGGATGCGTGTCCTGCGGCATGGCCTTAAGCATCTTGTGGACGTAATCGGGAATCTCGGCGCGCTTCGCCCACTCGGCTTCGACTTCGAGCGCTTCTTCTTTGGCAGGAACTTCGCCGACCATCAGCAGATAGTAGAGACCGCCCACGAGCGGCATTTTGTCCCCGCGGCCTTTGGGCAGCGCCTTCAACACTTCGGGGATGGACAAGCCCCGGAAGCGAATTCCCTCTGCAGGGTCAACAAACGAAACGTCGGTCAGCAGGGACTTGATGTCGCGCATCCCGCCCACGATCTGCCCGACCGTGACCTGATCCACAACCACGTCGGCGTGATCCTTGCTCAAAACTTTAATCCGTTCGCGCCAGGCGGGAAGTTGCGCGGCGATCTTGTCGTGTAATATCATAACGTTCTCCTGTGGGAATAAAGTACGGAACACGCAACACGAATCTTGCCAGAATCCCAAACGTGTTGCGTGTTCCGTTTTACAGACTCACCAGTTTCTTCAACGCCTCATGCGTCTCTTTCACCGACGCGGCGGACTTCTCGAACGCGGCCTTCTCCTCCGCATCGAGTTTGTACTCGATGATCTTTTCCATGCCGCCCGCACCGAGCATCACCGGCACGCCGAAGTACATGTCGTTCAAGCCGTATTCCCCTTGCATATAGGCCGCGCACGGAACGATCAACTTTTTATCCTTGAGGATCGCTTCGGCCATCTGCGCGACTGCGGCCGCGGGCGCGTAGTAAGCCGAACCCGTCTTGAGCAGGTTGACGATCTCGCCGCCGCCCTTGCGCGTGCGGTTGACAATGGCTTCAAGTTTGTCCGCGGGGAGATATTCCTTGAGCGGAATCCCCGCGATGTTCGAGTGACGCGTCAGCGGAACCATCTCGTCGCCGTGGCCGCCCAGCACGTAGCAGTTGATGTTTTCCACGCTCACGCCCGTTTCGAGCGCGACGAAAGCGCGCATCCGCGCCGAGTCGAGAATCCCCGCCTGCCCAACGACGCGCTCGCGCGGCAACCCCGTTTTCTTCAACGTGAGATAGGCCATCGTGTCGAGCGGGTTGGTCAGCACAATGTAAAACGCGTTGGGCGAATACTTGAGCGTTTCGGTCGCGGCCGTCCCCACGATGCCCGCGTTGATCGTCAGCAGGTCGTCGCGGCTCATACCAGGCTTGCGCGCCACGCCCGCGGTGATGATCACGATGTCCGATCCCTTCGTCTCGACGTAATCGTTCGTGCCGAGAATCGCCGAATCTTTTCCAACGATGGGCATGGCTTCCAGCAGGTCGAGTCCCTTGCCTTGCGGCATTCCCTCCACCACGTCCACCAGAACAATATCGGCCAGTTCGCGCTCGGCCAGCCAGTGTGCGGCCGTCGAGCCGGTCATCCCCGCGCCGATGATCGAGATTTTCTTCATCGTTCCTCCAAATGGTCGAATATGATGCCCGATTTTAGTCCAGAGTGTGGGTTGCGAATAGCGAAATTCGTCACCAATTTTTCATGGCGCGGAATGACATTCCGCAGAGGGCGAATCCAGAATCATCCCCACAGATCGCGCGCAATATCCTCCAGCCCCAAGTCAATCAACTTCTCTTTCGACGGCCTGCCTGTCGCCTTGTCCCATCGGCGCGCATCGTAATACGCTTCGAGCATCTCCTCGAAGGGGATAACGTACCCCGCCGCGCCGCCGTTGGGAAGCGGCTGGAGCAGGGACCTGGG
>DAOUMJ010000178.1:0-2166 GCA_034411715.1 Anaerolineales bacterium
CGAAACCAGCAACGACGAGGCCGCGCGTTACATCGGAAGGTTGATTCAGGCCATCGAACGTTCCGCCGAAAAAGCCCTGTTCGCGTTACCGCAGGTTGATTTGGGCGCGATAAAGAATCCAATGGCTGGAATCAACGTCGGTTTGGAATCGTTCACCGAGAGTTTGATCGCGCAAGGCGCGCAAGCCGTTCACGTGGAATGGAAACCGGTCGCAGGCAGTAACGAAAGACTGGCAGGCATTTTGGAACGCATGAGGCAAAAACCGTAGGGCAAAATTAATTTTGCCCTACACAATTCGGAGGCGCGAATGGATATCGAAAAAGCAAACACCGAGGCCGTCCAGCGAATGATGGAAGCCAGGCCAATCGCCACGACGCTGGCAAAGGCGATTGAAGTTGTTCCCGGCATTCACGAAAACATGCTCCTGCACGCCGGTCCGCCGGTCACCTGGGAGCGTATGTCCGGGCCTACAAGAGGCGCGATGATGGGCGCATTGATCTTCGAGGGCAAAGCCAAAAACGGGGAAGAGGCGGAGAAGATGCTCAAATCAGGCAAGATCGAATTTTCGCCGTGCCACGAACACTCATGTACAGGACCCATGGCTGGCGTGATCTCGCCTTCGATGCTGGTGTATGTGATCGAGAACCAGACGCACGGAATCAAATGCTTCTCCAATCTCAATGAAGGACGCGGCAAAGTCCTGCGGATGGGCGCGTACAGCCCGGAAGTCCTGGAAAAGTTGCGCTGGATGGAGTCCACGCTGGGACCGACGATCAAGGCCGCGCTGGAAGCCATCGGCGGCGTGGACGTGCGCGCCATCCTCGCCAAAGCGCTTCACATGGGCGACGATGGACATAATCGTTTGGACGCGGCTTCTGTTTTATGGACGGCGCAACTCGCGCCTTACATCGCAAAAACCGCCAAAGACAGCGCTACTGCGTTTGAAGTTATCAAGTTCCTCGGCGAAAACGCCTTGAGCATTTTGAATCCGGTGATGGCGGGCTGCAAGACGATGACCGCCGCCGCTCACAACGTGGAAGGCAGCACCATCGTCACCATCATGGCGCGCAATGGGACGGATTTCGGGCTCAAGGTCAGCGGATTGGGTGACCGATGGTTCACGGCGGAATCGCCAATCGTCAAGGCGCTGTACTTCCCCGGCTTCACCGAAGCGGACGCCTGCCGCGATATCGGCGACAGCGTCATCACGGAGACGGCGGGCATCGGCGGCTTTGCCATGGCGACCGCGCCCGCGCTGGTCACGTTCATCGGCGGCGCGCCCAAAGACGCCATCAACACCACCCTCGATATGTACGAAATCACCACCATCGAACACAAATATTTCACCATCCCCTTCCTCGATTTCCGCGGCACGCCCACCGGCATTGACATCCGCAAGGTGGTCGAAAAACAGATCGCCCCGCGCGCGAACACGGGCGTGGCGCACAAGGATCCCGGAATCGGGCAGGTCGGCGCGGGCGTCGTCTCGATGCCGATGAGCGCGTTCGAGGATGCGTTGGTCGCGTTCGCGGATAAGTACGGTTTTTAACCGCAGAGTGCGCGGAGTCCGCAGAGAAGATATTTAAAATCTCCGCGTTCTCCGCGATCTCGGCGGTTAGTTTGTTCTGTCAACAACAAGAAATTTCTATTTCAAAAAACGGAGGTTGCGATGAACCGAGAAAGTTTCATCAAGATGATGAGCGAGGCCAGGTTGTACGACCTGACCCAGGATTGCAGTATTTTCACTCCCCCCTGGCCCGGTGAAAAAGCGCTGGAGGTGCATTTCTTCAAACGCGTCACCGGCGCGTATGGCGGCGGGCAGGGCGCGAACGGACAGATCCTGAACTGGAGCAATACGGTGGGGACGCACCTGGTGGGAGAGCGCGCCTTCCACTCCGGCGGCCGCGCCATCGCCGATATTCCGCTGAAAGACCTGAACGGTCCCGGCGTGATCGTGGACATCTCGGACATGGTCTCCGATTACAGCATCATCACACCGGAGATGGTCACGAAGAAAGCCGAAGTCAAAAAGGGCGACATCCTAATCATCAACACCGGCTACCACAAATATTCCTGGGATCAGCCGCAAGTGGACAACCCCAAGGCGCAAGGCGGCGTGGAATCCATGGAATTTGGTTTTCTCGTACGCCATCCGGGTCCGTCCAT
>DAOUMJ010000179.1:0-29567 GCA_034411715.1 Anaerolineales bacterium
CCGTTCCGCTGTGCAATCCCAGCAGCAACTTGCCAAATTGGAACAACGCTGGGCTATTCTCTCGCCCAGCTGATCATAGCAAGTTATGCGGTATTGCGTATATTCGTATGATGCCGCGAATCAACTAGTATTACAGCGCAAGGTTGCTAATTTCAGCCAGTTTTGGATGCAGTTGCACTGCATCCTGCTCGCAGTGCAACTGCTCGCGAACGGGTTAGAGCCGAACTTTGCGCTGTAATGATAGTTACAAAAGAATTGAGGGGTGATTTTCATTCACTTGCCTTAACGACAGATATTTTATGCAAACCAAGCGGATTGAGGTTAGCGCCATTTGACGCAAATCTGTATAAGCGCTTTGACTTGTTTTTGCCATCTTCATAACCCGCCAAATTCCCATACGCAAAATAGCCTACGGGGATGATACGCTTTTTAGCGCTTGTGAAAACAGACACAGAATTTGATAATCAGAATCAATGAAGCGCATTTTTCCGATTGGGTTGATCGCGCTGGGAATACTGTTGGTCTTCGGCGCTTTGGGATCACAGTTCTATAACGATATATTCACCGATCTTGCCGCCGTTTCTTTACCGAACCAAATGGCTGGACTTCCGTTAACGAACCGCGTGACCGGTCCCCAGGCCGCCGCCGCGTTCGAGAACCTGCACGGTAAACAATTTCCATTGACATCAGGAGCGATTGGTTACTATGGAAATCAACAAGCCACGTTATGGGTGGCCGGCGCGCCGTTGAATTTCATGGCCTCACGGATGATCGAGGCCATGCGCGCGAAGATCGCCGAAGGAAATTCCCCGTTCACGCCCATGACCGAAATCAAGGATGGCGTCCGCACAGTCTACGTTCTGGAGGGGATGGGGCAGAAACATTTTTATTTCCAGTCCGAAAATCTAATCGTCTGGCTCGCCGCCGATCCGTCAATCGCCGATGAGGCGCTTGAACAAATCCTGGAGGTATATCCATGAAAAAATCACACCTTTGGATCATGATCTTATGCTGCCTGATCCCGATCGTCGGGCTGGCCGCGGTCTTCCTGTTCAATATCCCTGTGAGCAGCGTCCTGCTGTACGGACTGATTCTGCTCTGCCCTGTTTCGCATTTGCTTATGATGAAGTACATGGGACACGACCATTCTTCGATGGAATCCGGCGCCCAACACCAGCATCATGCAAATCCCGCACTCCCTCCCTCACAAGAAAAGTGATCCATGGCCGAACAACCACTAATTGACCGGGAAGCCCCGTCGTTGCCGGAGAGCGACCGCAAGAAATCTGGAATCCTTGTGACATTTGCGGTCATCCTGGCGCTTTTGGGCTTGCTGGCCTGGGGACTCAAAAAAGCCCAGGCCGGCCCGCGCGAAAGCGGGATGGCGCCCGACTTTACTCTCACCGACTTCGATGGAAGCATAATAACGTTGAGCGACCTGCGCGGCCAGGTCGTGATCGTGAACTTCTGGGCCTCATGGTGTCCGCCCTGCCGGGAAGAGGCCGCGTATCTTGAAGCGACTTGGCGCAAGTATAAAGATGAGGGAGTCGTCTTCATCGGCGTGGACTGGGTGGATACAGAGAAAGAGGCGCTCGCTTACATGAAAGAGTTCGATCTCACATATTTCAACGGCCCGGACATTGGCACGCGTATCGCTACGGCTTACAACATTCAGGGCGTTCCTGAGACGTTCTTTGTCGCTAAAAATGGAGAGTTGCGCGGCGTTCACATTGGGCCGCTGAAATCGCCGGAACTCGACGAGAAGATCGAAGAACTGCTGGCCGAACAATATCCATAAATTCCTCCGTCATTGCGAGCCGCCGTCCTAAGCGGAGCGTAGCGAAGCCGAAGGACGAGCGGCGAAGCAATCTCCTGGGAATGTCGGGGATTGCTTCGGGAAGAACACCCTCGCAATGACGAATGCACAGAGAGAAATTTAATTAGAGTCCATTGGAGTCTTCCATGATCGCTGACATCGGTTTGATCACCCTCGCCATCGCATTTTTATTCAGCGTTTATGCCACTTTCGCCTCGGCTTATGGCGGCTGGCGCGGACGCTGGGCCTGGGTCGAGAGCGCCCGCAACGCCTCCCTGCTTGCCTTTCCACTGCTGACCGTTTCGGTAGTCTCGATCGTGTACGCGCTTTACACGCTCGATTTCTCCCTGGCCTACGTTTACGATGTTTCCAGCCAGGCCATGTCGCCCTTCCTGCGCGTCACCGCGCTGTGGGGCGGACAACAGGGTTCGGTGCTATTCTGGGCCTGGTTGATGGCGGGATTCGTCGCGACTGTCCTGTTACGCAAGTGGGAGCGCGACCGCGAAATGATGCCTTACGTTATCGCCACGGCCATGCTGACTACCGCGTTCTTCATTGGCATCGTGTTGTACATCACCAATCCTTTCATGCGTCTCTGGCACGTCGAAGGCGCGAACGAGCTGATCCAATCCCTCTTCCAACCCGCCAACGCCATGCTGTATTTCCCCGAGGACGGCGGCGGTTTGAATCCGCTTCTGCGTCATTTCGGGATGATCGGCCACCCGCCGACCACCTACCTGGGCTTCACAGGATTCGTCATTCCCTTTTCGTTTGCCATCGCGGCGCTGATCACCGGCCAGTCGCGCGGCGATGAATGGATCCGCACCACGCGCCGCTGGACGCTGGTCGCCTGGATCTTCCTCTCCATCGGCCTGATCCTCGGCGGGCGCTGGGCCTACGACGTGCTGGGCTGGGGCGGCTTCTGGGGCTGGGACCCGGTCGAGAATGCCATGCTCATGCCCTGGCTGACCGGCACCGCCTTCCTTCATTCGGTGATGATGACCGAAAAGCGCGGCATGATGAAAAAGTGGAATATGGTTCTCATCATCCTCACGTATTCCCTGTCCCTCTTCGGCACGTTCATCACCCGCACGGGCGTCATCAGTTCGGTGCATGCCTTCGCCAAGTCTGCGCTGGGGCCGGCCTTCTTCGCCTTCATCGGCCTCACGTTCATTGGCTCGGTCACGATCCTCTACCTGCGTTGGGACACATTGAAATCCGAACATTCGCTGGAGAGTTTCCTCTCACGCGAATCGGCGTTCGTCCTCCAGAACATGCTCTTCCTGGCGATCACCTTCGCTGTGTTCTGGGGCACCATCTTCCCACTCATCAGCGAACTCGTGACCGGCGTCAAAATCACGGTCGGGCCGCCGTATTTCGTGCGGGTCACAGGGCCGCTTTTCTCTGTGTTGATTTTGCTGATGGGCATCGCCCCGCTCCTCGCGTGGCGGAAGCAGGCCGCGCGCGTCCTCGGGAAGGCCATCTGGATTCCGTTCGCGGTCTCGCTGGGGATCGCGGGAGTCTGGGGATTCGCGCACCGCATGCACCCCGCTTCCATCCTCGGACTTTGGCTGGTCGCGTGGGCCCTGAGCGCGATCCTGGCTGAATTTTGGAAGGGCGTCCGGGCGCGGCGCGCGGCGCGCGGCGAGAATCCGTTCACCGCGCTGATTCATCTGATCGGACGCAACCATCGCCGCTACGGCGGGTACATCATCCACCTCGGCGTGGTGTTGATCGCGCTTGGATTCATTGGCGACGCCAACTTCAAACAGGAGACCCAGGGAACGGTCTCGTCGGGCGAATCCATTTTCATTGGCGATTATCAGTTGCGATTCGAGCAGTTGCGCGGTTACCCCGGCTCGGACGGCCGCGAGATCGTCGAAGCGGTGACCACCCTCAGTCAGGATGGAGCGGCGATCCGCGCCCTCAATCCGCGGCGCGATTACTTCGTCGTCCAGCAGCAGCCGGTCACCGTGCCGGGCGTCTATTCGACTGCGGGCAAGGATGTCTACGTCCTTCTGGTTGGCTGGGAGGATAACGGGCAATCCGCCACGTTCAAGGTCTACGTCAACTCGCTCATCAATTGGGTGTGGATCGGCGGGCTGATGATGATCCTCGGGACGATCATCGCCGCGTGGAGCAACCCCGATCAGCGCGAAGCCACGTATGTCATCCGTCCCGACATTTTGACTTCCCAACCTGTGCCGCAGGGAGGCTGATATGTGGAACATGAAACGCAAATTGGTGTCGGTCTTATTGATCCTGGTGGTGAGTCTGTACGCCGTCTCGACAGTTTCCGCGCAGGGAGGGACAGGCTATCCCACCGACGATGATGTCAACCGCGTCGCAAAGAAACTTTATTGTCCCGTCTGCCCCAACACGCCGCTGGACGTTTGCGAGACCAAAGCCTGCGAGGATTGGCGCGCGCAGATCCGCGACCAGTTATCGGAAGGCTGGATGGAAGAACAAATCCTGGATTATTTCGTCGCGCAATACGGCGAGCGCGTGCTGGCGGAACCGCAACGCAAAGGGTTTACCTCACTGGTCTGGCTGTTGCCGCTGATCGGCGTGCTGGTGGGAGCAGGGATTGTGTATGAAGTGTTGAAAGGCTGGCGCGCGCAGCGCATCGCGCCCCAGGCGACCGCGCCGCCGCCGCAGGTCGCGCCGGAGATGCTGGAAAAGATCGAACGCGAATTGCAAGAGATGGATTGAGATTTGAATTTTCACCGCGAAGACGCGAAGGCCGCGAAGTTTTTTGAATGTCGCGAAGAATTTCTTCGCGTTCCCAATTCAACTTCGCGCTCGGAGTTTACCCTGAGCGAAGTCGAAGGGTCCCTTCGCGGTGAGAAGCGGTGAGAAATCGAACGATGGAGTAATGAAAATGGAAATTGGAGCAATCTTGGTCGGCCTGGCAATTCTGTCCGTCAGCCTGACGTTCCTCGCGGCCCCGTTCAAACCGGGACGAAAAGGGGCATCTGTTAATCCCGCTGCGGGAGCGGACTCCGCGGGCGGACGCGTCGCCGCGCTCGCGGCCCTGCGCGATCTGGATTTCGACTTTCGCACCGGCAAAGTCAGCGAGGAGGATTATTCCACTCTGCGCGCCGGGCTTCTGGCGGAGGCGGCGCAATCCATCCAGCAGGAAGAGGCGAGGGACGCGGAGATCGAAGCCCTGATCCAGGCTCGCAGGCAGGCGCGGGGCGAGCAACCCGCTTCCTTTTGTTCGCAATGCGGCAGGCCGCTCAAAAGCGGCGACCTGTTCTGCTCCTCGTGCGGGAACCGGCTGGAAACTTGAGCCGATGAGGCGGCTGATCGAAATGTGCGGCGAATAAGAAGCGGAGCGGGATGGCATCCCGCGGTATAAGGATCTGCGGAATGCCATTCTGCGTCACATCACGTACTTAAGTGGATCGCTCGCGTCCGACAATGTAGTTGTACGGGAAGGCGATCAGCGCCGCCAGGTACAGGCTGTACAAGACCAGCCAGACCAGGCCGATCACGAATCCGCCCACCGTTAGCGGCCAGGCGAAGCCGGGCAGGAGCGGCGCCCAGGCCTGGTACATCGTCCAGCCGAAGAGCAGATCGCCGACAATGCAGATTACGTAACTGAGGATGAGAGCGATCAGCAGTGTGATTGCCAATGCCCGAAAACTGAGAGTGGCTTTCATTTCTCATGCTCCTTTCAGAGAAAAAATAGGCCGTACACAAGGACGCCCAGAATGACCAACAGCACCACCAGAATTGACTGGCCGATGGGATTACTGCACATCATTGCCATGCCATAGATCGTGCCCATTGTCATACTGCCACCAGCGAGAAACAGGTCCAACAGGAAGAAGACAATGAGCGCGCCAACGATGATCAGAAGAATGGTCAAAGGCTCCATATACGCCTCGCAATCATTGTGGTTGACCGTGGATCTGCTTCTTGAGGCGCGAGATCACGATCGGCATCGAGACGATCAGGCTGAGCGTCGCGACCCAGACCGTTCCACCGATGCGCGCCACCAGCGGGTAATCGCCGGTCAGCGTCGCCGCGAGGAGAAACAACGCCGCCGCACTCAAGGAGACGGGAATGTAGATTCGCGCGCTTTTCCGTGCGACTTCTTTCTCGACTTGTTCGTGTTCCACAATTGTATCCTTTCAAACGGTGTCTTCAGTACCGCAACATTCATGTTGCCTCCTGGGGCAAGATAAATCTTGCAGTACTGAGTTAATCATTCCCAGCCGAAGCCGCGGCGGGACTCAGTTGTTGCTGTCCGCTGCCGGGTTTGGGTTTGTGTTCGCGCCCAACCGAAGGCTTGAAACCTTTGAGCAGCAGCGTGTTGAGCGTCACCGAGACCGAACTGACGGCCATCAGCAGGCCAGCCAGTTCCGGGCTGATGATCACCGAAGCGAATGGATAGAACAGCCCCGCGCCCAGTGGAATCCCAAGCGTGTTGTACACGAATGCCCAGAACAGGTTCTGCCGCACCTTACGCATGGTGGCTTTGGCCGTTTCGAGCGCGACGATCACATCGCGGATGTCGTCCTTGATCAGAATCACGTCGCCGGTCTCTTTCGCCACATCCGTGCCGGAGCCGATCGCCATGCCGACGTCCGCTTGCGCCAGGGCAGGCGCGTCGTTCACACCGTCGCCGACCATGGCGACCTTTCTGCCCTGCGCCTGGAGCTTTTTGACTTCCTCGGCCTTGTCTTGCGGCAGGACTTCGGCCAGCACGCGGTCAATCCCGACCTTGCGGGCGATGGCCTCGGCCGTGCGGCGGTTGTCGCCGGTGATCATGGCGGTTTCGATCCCAAGTTTGTGCAAACGCCGAATCGCTTCCGCTGTATTTTCTTTCAACGTATCCGCCACAGCGATCAACCCGGCCGCTTTGCCGTCCAATGCCGTGAACATCACGGTCTTGCCGTCGGCTTCCAGCGCCTCGGCCTGAGACATCAGTGCCGAAAAGTCCACGCCGCGTTCTTTCATCAACTTGCGATTGCCGAGCAGGATCTCAGCGCCATTGGCTCTTGCTTCCACACCGTGACCGGGGATGGAATTGAACGATTCGGGTTCAGCTAGTTTCAAGCCGCGTTCCTCCGCCTCGCGCACAATGGCTTCACCAAGCGGATGTTCCGAATTTTTCTCGGCAATGGCCGCCAGGCGCAGGATCGTTCCAGTTTGCGCGTCGGAAGGTGAAGGCCGCGAGCCTTCCATCTTCCATTCGTAACCTGCGATCACATCAGTGACCGACGGCTCGCCTTTGGTTAGCGTGCCAGTCTTGTCGAAAATAAACGTCTGCAATTTGCTGGCGTTCTCGATGGCTTCCGCGCCTTTGAACAGGACGCCGAATTCAGCGGCTTTGCCCGTTCCAGCCATCATCGCGGAGGGGGTTGCCAATCCCACCGCGCAGGGGCAGGAGATGACCAATACCGTCACGCTCAACAACAACGAAAACCCGAATACGCCAATCTCACCCAGCCTGTATGGCGACAACATGAAACTCGAATTTGGGTCGAAGAACAACTGGTAGCCGAAGAAGAACCAGAACAGGAACACGGCCACCGCCAGGATATGGACGCCGAGGATGAAATGCCCGGCCACCCAATCCGCGAGTTTTTGGATCGGCGCTTTGCTGGCCTGCGCGTCCTCCACCAGTTTGATGATCTGCGCCAGCGCGGTATCCCTGCCGACGCGCGTCGCCTTGAACTTGAACGCGCCGGTCTTGTTGATCGTCCCGCCGATGACCGCGTCGCCCGCTTTCTTTTCGACGGGCAGGCTCTCGCCGGTCAGCATGGACTCGTCCACCGCCGAATAGCCTTCGGTCACTTCGCCGTCCACCGCGATGGACTCTCCAGGGCGGACGATTACCAATTCTCCAATCTCGACCTCCTCTGCGGGAATTTCCTCCTCCCGACCCTCTCGCATCACGCGCGCCACCTTGGGCTGGAGTTTCATCAATTTGCGGATCGCCTCGGAGGTGCGGCCGCGCGTCAACGCTTCGAGCCAGCGGCCGAGGATGATGAAGCCCGTGAGCAGCGCGGCGCTCTCGAAGAAGGTCGCGCCTTCTCCGCCGAAGCCCGCCTTCGGGAACAAGGTGTTGATGACGGCAATCCCGTATGCCGCGCCGATACCGGTTGCGTAGAGCAGGTTCATGTCGGTGACGCCGTGCTTGAGTCCGCGCCACGAGTTGGTGAAGAACTGGCGCCCGGGCCCAAGGACGATGGGTGTGGTCAGAAGTCCAATCACCCACTTGTAGGAGAGAAATTCAGGGACGAAGGCTTTGAGCGCGCCGAGCATCTCGTAGAACGTGCCAATCATAACGACCAAGCCGATCGTTCCCGCGAGAATCAGGTTGCGTCCCTGGCGTTTGATCTCTTCTTCGCGCGCCTGTCGTTCGCGGTCGAGTGAGTCCGCGCCCTGGCTGCGTTCCTGCGCCTCGTAGCCGACCGCGCGCACGGCGCGCTTCATCGAAGAAGTGGAGACGAGACCGGGGATGTAGGTCACTTTGGCGGCGCCAAGTCCCAGGTTCACGACCGAGGCGGTCACGCCGTTCAATTCGTTCAGCGCGCCTTCCACGTGCGAGACGCACGAGGCGCACGTCATCCCGCGCACATCGAGGGTCAGTTCGGCGGTCGCGACGGCGTAGCCAACGTCGGCGACGGCGCGCCGCATGTCGTCGAGTTTGACGCGCTGGGGGTCGAAGGAGAGATTCGCTTTGTTCGTCGCCAGGTTGACGGTCACGCGCGAGACGCCGGGCAATTCCTTGAGCGCGCCTTCCACATGCGAGACGCACGAGGCGCAGGTCATCCCCGCGATGGGCAGGGTCAAATCCGAAAGGGTTTCAGTCATGGAAAACCTCATTGCGTTGATTGGAGCGTTGCGTGAGAATTGTGTACAGGGATTGAAGCCGCTGCAATTGGGCGATCCGTTTTCGGGAGGAGCGGCTGTCCAAAATAATCGCCTCACTGGCTTCAATTTCGCAGGCGATCAATCGGCTCGTGATTGCGCGCAGCGCGGCCTGCACTGCATGGAGTTGATGAAGCACCTGCTCGCAGGGCTGGCCGGCTTCGGCCATTTCGATGACCGCGTTCAGGTGGCCTGAGGCGCAACGCAATCGTTGGACAATCTCAGGCGGTTGCGCGGATTTCATAGGGAACCTCGATGGAGGCAGGCGTCTTGGGGCGGTGAGGCATGAGCGCGCGGCGGATGGCCGCCTCCAGTTGCTGGTTGGCGCGCCTCCCAACCGGGTCCGCCAGCGTGAGCCAGGTCTTGCCGTCCTGGCCATGAATGATCAACGTGGCAGGCGCCTCCCGCTTCCGATAAACGAGCAGGACGACCATCTGACAATTGCAGTCGTCGGTTCCGTGGTGCGGACAGGGACATTCGGGATGCGCCAGCCGCGCCACCTGCAAATCGAAGGTCTGCGCGACGCGAAAGCCCGCGCCGGTCAACTGGCGGTCCACCCACGCCTGGACCTGTTCGCAGGTTTGATCGAGAACCAGAAACGGTAAGAGAGCGATCATTCGGAATCCTGTCCCTTCCAGTATAGACCGACGGGTTTTGAACCCATAGCGCCAAATACACCGTTGGATGGTAGGCATTTTCGCTTATGGAAAACTCATACGGGACGCGGACGAGCGCGGATTTACGCGGATTTTCTCTTCCTGTTTTGCTTGCCAAGAGCCTTCCCCAGTCATATAATCGCTTTTGATGCTTTGCGCGGCTTCGTTCAACTGGGACAGATGCGGCGGCGCTTCGTTCCCTTCCCGCCGCATCAATCCTAAATTCGTTGGACCGCTTACTATCACAACAGGAAAATGTGCGGTTCGCTTTTGCAGAATGGATCAAAATAAAGCCGATTTTCGTATTCACAGAAGGGAGTAGCAATGAGCCATTGGCAAGAATATAACTTTGAACAGAAGATTGTGGGTATTTTGGTCGATATTCAATATTACAAACCGGAACACCATTTTGGCAGGCCTTTTATTAGCGCCTATCAATTGGCAATTGAATTTGCTATTCGTTACCCCAGTGATGTGGCTCGTCTCGGTTATCAAGTTGGTGGCGAAGGTATTGGAGAACGAGTAAGTCTAGCTCAATACTTGGCTGGACAGTTATCAGATCGGATTAAGAACCACGAAATCACAAGCATTGAAGGGAGTTTCTTGTCCAATCTCCATCTCAGCGAAATCATCTTTGACAATAACGGCCAATCTATAAAGTCGTCGCTCACCAAAACACAATTTGATCTTTCAATGTTTCGGCTTCGAGAATAAATTGACGGCTTTTCAATACCAAAAGGGGCCTAACACCGGCTCCAGCAGACAGGGCTTTGTCCTGAGGGTACGAGGCGACTTTGTTGGCAATCGTTCTGGTTTGCGAAGGAGTCTTGCCTGTCCGCCTTGCCCACTAACACTTGCCGTTGGGCGCACTGTCAACCTATTGTGTAGTAAAAAGGAGGATGGCTATGAAAGCATCTCAGCAGGATGATAGAGATTTAAAAGAACTGTTGTCAGAACATGAGCAACTACGTAGAGAAATCCTGCACAACGAAACAATTAATGCTCAAACGATAACAGCTACTCTTATTATTGTAAGTGCAATAATGGGGTTCGCATTCAGTGCCGCAGTTCAAGAACCCCTAGTGAAAAGTGCCCTATTCTTCATTGCAGAGAGTGTAGCAATTATCGCTATGTTCCAGAGTACTGACAGAGGACGACTGACATTCTTAATCGCATCATATCTGCGAATATTCACGGAAGAGAGACTGAGGCACCTCCAGTGGGAAACAAGGCTATTGGAGTTCCGTAAGTTATATCCAAAAGAAGGATACGGAGAGTATATCGGCAATACTCTGTTGACATATACTTTTCTCATTCTCGGGAATTTTGTATTGGCAAGTTTGTATGCAGTGCAAGCTTTTCTGAATACAGTAATTTTCTATGGAGTTATCATACTCCTTGCGATTGGGTTAATCATTACCTTGTGGCTTCTTCGGATTGGACAGAATCGATATACCAAATTTGTGTATAAACATGTGGATACGTTTGATTCGATTTGGAAGAAAATTAGAGACAAAGAGAAAATGTCCAAAGCAAAGAGGTAATAGTATCGGAATAGTGCGCCTAACAAAGCATCCTAAGAAACAAGAATTGGCAAGAAAACATTCCTTTTGCGTGGCTTTGTTCTTCCACCTTAACCAAAAATAAACGTCGCCTTCCCTTTGGTCACAAGGACGCCCCAAGCGAACGACGGGCTCATTTGATCGGGCATGAATGGCGCGGCAATTGAGTCTTGCCAGCCTGCCAAACGGGATTGCTTTCGCCGTCAAAAAGGGCTGTCCACTTGGACAGCCCTTCGTGAGGAGACAAACCTGCGTTATTCAGTTTTACTGGGTTTGCGCGTCAGCGCCGCGACCAGCGCAATTCGTTGAGCCGTTCCTTGCGAAATGAAGTCTGTTGAAAGCGCGAAAAAAAGGAAATTGAAAATGTCCAAGCGTGATATTGGTCAGGAAATCCTCGAAGGCATTCGCGACATTAAGGCTTATAAGGCGGGCAGGAAGGCATTGCGCACTCACACACTGAAAGAACCCGCCTCACCAAAAATTATTCGTCGCAAATTGAAGTTGTCGCAGTCCGCTTTTGCGGGTTTGATGGGCGTGAGTTTGCGCACCGTTCAGGACTGGGAGCAAGGAAGACGTAAGCCAAGCGGTCCTGCTGTGGCTTTATTACGGATCGCGGAACAAAAGCCAGAAGTGTTTATACAGTTGTCATAAGGAGGTTCTGCCAGCCTTCCAGAAGAGGTCGTTTCCGTTGTTAAAAAGGGCTATCCAAACGGACAGCCCTTCGTGAGGAGGAAAACCTGCGTTACTCGGTCTTGCTGGGTCTGCGCGTCAGCGCCGCCGCCAGCACGACCACGAGAATGATCGGCAGGGCGATCAGCGCCAGCATGAAGAGAAATCCGAATGCCATCATGGGGACACTCCTTTCTGTTTATCTGACCCCAGTATAAATTCTGCGCGTAAAGGGATGATGAAGGCGGGTCAAAGGTCTCGTGAAGGTTGAGGAGCGCCTTCCGTCCACGAATGGGCCACGAATACTCGAATTGGCGGGCCATCATTCGTTTATTCGTTCAGAATTCGTGGATGGAGTTCCCCATTGGAACGCATTCTCTCTGGGCGGTGTATTACAATGGACGCGAATCATGGGATTCATGCAATGTGACAGTCACTTCGGAAGTGACTGTCACATTGCACACCCTCCACAGATGAGCCAATTATTGAGAAAAGCGCCATGCGATCTCAACCCCTTCTTTACCTGTTGATTGTCCTAACATTGCTCGCGGCGGGATGCACTCCTCTTGTCGCGTCGGCTTACGACGCCGCCCCGTCGAAGACCGCCCAGTCACCCACAACGGTGATCATGAGGCGTTCGGATTGTCCTATCACCGCGCCTCCTGAGACTCCTTTCATCCCTCCCGCTCCGTGGCATGCACAGCCCCCCGGATATCCTGACGAGTTCTGGTTCGGTGACGCGGGTCTGTGGACCGCGCTCCCGACCGACGGGGACTGGCGCCAACTCGCGCTGGGCGAGAAGTTCTGGTGGTGGAGCGAGGAATTCGATGTCTATGAAGACGGTACCCCAGACCTAACAGTGACCGCCAGACAGCTCGATGGCCAAGCGCCCACATTCAAGGTGACGGAGGCGACCAACGGTTACCACGAGAGTTTCAACTGGGCAATGCTGATTGGGGTGAAACTGGATTCGCCGGGGTGCTGGGAATTCACGGGCGAATACAATGGGCATCAACTCTCATTCTTCCTGTGGGTGCCCTCAGAATAGTCCCTTCCAAATTATGCGGAGTGCAAAATCTCCCAATTTTTCCCGAAGTCGGGAGACCCTTCGACAGGCTCAGGGCAACGCTTCGGACTCCGCTTCTTGAATCAAACTGTCGCGAGGATCAGCAATCCCATCACGACCACGCCGCCGCCCAGCGCCAGTCGCACCCATTCCTTGTGATGCAAGTTCCAGTGCGCCAGGCGATTCAACGTCGGGCGGGCGGAGGCGGCGATGAGGATCACCACCAGCGGCAGGACGAAGATGAAATTGTACAGGACGAGGTAGCCGTAACCGAGCAAGGCCGAGGGCTGGAGCGCGAGCAGGCTCAACACGCCGAGATAGATCGCGCCACTGCACGGGACAGTGCAAAGGCCGATCAGGAATCCGCCCACGATCAGGGCCGGGACCGTGGCCTTTTGCGCCATCTCCCGCGCCATCGTCCCGACTCGAGACGGTGCTTGCAGTCGCCAGCCCACGTCGGGCAGGAAGAAATCCTTGAGCATCCACAACCCGAACAGGATGGCCGCCAGCGCGCCCAATCGGGCCGGCAGATGTTCACGCGTGAAGAGGTTCATCGCCTTACTCAAAAAGCCGAGAGCGCCGACACCGAGCGCGAGATAGGTCAGGAAAATGGCGGCAATGTAAATGCCGCCCTGACCCAGCAAGCGCGCCCGAACGACATTAACGGTCTGCTCGCCCGCCTGCATGGTCGCCAGCATAGCCGTGATGAACAGAAGTAGAACCGTGAACGCGCACGGGTTGATCCCATCCACCGCCGCGGCCAGGATGACGGCGGGCAGGGTGATCCTGGGGAGATACATCTGCATGGCTTCGGTCGGCGCGTTGGGATGCCAGAAACCCGTCAACGCGATCGCGCCCAAAGCCACGACCGCCAGTGTGGAAAGGATGACGATGCGGCGAAGCGGCGAAGTGCCTGCCGCAGCGACCGCACCTTTTTGGTCGTGGCAGGTTGGTTCGCCCGCGTCGGTCTGAGTCGGCTCTGTCGAAACAGCCGCCGGCTGAGGGTCGGTTCGAAGCGTGGTTGCCATGTTATCCTTCGACAATGATCTGTCCGTTCATGGTGGGATTGGCTTTGCCGCCGCAGCAAATATCGCAATAGAAAGTGTACGCGCCTGCCTTGTCGGGCGTGAAGGTGACGTAGTTGGAACTTTCGGGCTGGGCGATGACATCCACGCCGAGTTCGTCTACGGCCCATTGATGCTGGCCGCCGCCGTCGGTGTGATGCGAGTTATCGAGGCTGGTCAGGCGGATCGTGACGGGCTCCCCAACTTTGACGCGAATCTCGGTCTGGTCGAATCCGCTCATGGAGGCGGCGATGTCAATTACTTTGCCAGACATCGGCTCGACTTTCGGACGCGAAAAAGCGGACACGAGAAAATAACCCGCCAGCGCCAGCACGCCGACGACGACCACGGCAAAAGCAACCGATCGAACGCGTTGCCCTCGCCGTCGCGCTTCCAGGATGATTTGGCGTTTCGATTTTTTCATTTGGCTAATTCCTTTTTCAGTCTCACCGCGAAGAGGCGAAGAGCGCGAAGATGGAGTGGGGACGCGAAGAATCTTCTTCGCGACATTCGGAAACCTTCGCGGTCTTCTTTTCTTCGCGGTTCATAAATTTACCCTGCGTTGATGACTTGCGCGCGATATTCGTGGCGGCCATCACCGCCAGCGCTCGCGACCGCGTTCACCAACGCCTCCCCTGTGATACGCTTGCCGTCATAACTGACTTCCGCCATCGCCATGTTCAGGTACACGTCCGCGTGGTACACGCCTTCCAGCGAGAGCAGGCTGTTGCGGACGCGCGTGGCGCAGTTCGGACAACCCATTCCCTGCACAGCCAGCAGCGCGCTGTCCGCCCTGCGGATCTGATCCACTGGAACGGTTTTATTGATCGGCTCAACGTAACAATTCTCGTCCATTTTTTCTCCTTGTTGTTTAGGAATTTGGCGTGCCGCCCAGAAATTCACCACGGAGATCACAGAGTTCACAGAGAAATTTTTTTAAATCTCTGTGGTCTCTGTGCGCTCTGTGGTAAGACAGGGCTTCACTCCTCATCAATCTCAAGGTTGTTGCACGCCCCCCACCAGGGCTGCGATTCCGAGCAAGACCAGGATGAACCAGAACACGAACAGCCCTCGATTCACCCGAAGAACGTTCTTCTTTTTCGATACAAAATCCAAAACCACCTGCCGCATGCCGTTCACACCGTGCGCCAGCGCGAAAACCAGCAGGAACAGGTCATAAAGCCGCCAGCCGAGATAAGCCCAGCGGTTGGACACGTAGGTCAGATCAATGTTGTCCACGCCAACCAACACATCCTGGATCAACACGTGACCCCAGGCCAGCGGGATGAGCAACAGGCCGCTGTAGCGCATCCACTTCCAGGCCAGCGCTTCGTTGTTTCTGGGAAGAGTGACTGTGCGCGCCATTTTAGACTCCCAATTTCTCCAGCACGTTTTGCCCCATGATGAACGCCGGGGGCAGCCACAGCAGCACCGAGACGACCAGCGTCCAAATCACTGAATTTTGTTCGGGCCTTGGCTGCCAATACTTCACCAGCCACAGGTCCAAGATCGCGATCCGCGCGCCGTTGACGCCGTGATAGATCACGCTGAAGACCAAAAAAATCTCGCCGATCATGAACGGCACGCTTCGATAGATCGCGATCGCGTCGGCGTACAGCGACGGGAAGAAGAACACAGTGGATGTATCCACCACGTGAATGGCGAGAAACGCCAGGATGCCCAACCCCGTGACGCGATGCAGGACAAAACTCAACTGGGCGACTCCCCCGCGATACGCGACCAGATTCGTCATTGCGCGAACGCTCATTCTTGCTCCTTCGACTTTGCTGCGCTCCGCTCAGGACAAGCCTCCAACGGATTCCGTCCGATTTGCATTTTCCTACCCTCGGCTCGGACGCGCGCCCAACCTGCGCGGCATCCGCGACAAAAGGATCAAGCCAACGGCCAGGCCGAACACGGCGACGATCTGCGATTGCGTCAACCCCAACGCGATCAGGCGATACGAACTGGTGAACGCCAGGAAGAAACGCTCGAGGCTGTAGAGCGTCAAATAGACGAGGAACAGTTTCCCGTCCGGCCAGTTGCGTTTGCGTAACTGCCACAACGCGGCGAAAATTCCGAGGTTGATGACCAGTTCGTAAACGGGCATCGGCGTATAGTACACGCCCAGTTGCGGAACCATGGCGTTCGGGCTGGTGTACGCGAACCCGAAGGGACCGCTGGTCGGCTTGCCCATCGCGTCGCCCGTGATCACGCACGCGAGGCGGCCAATGGCCTGCGCCAAAACCAGACCTGGAGCCGCGGCATCCAGCAATTTGGGGAAGCGCCAGCCGCGCCGCCAGGCGATCCACGCGCCTGCGATCAGCCCACCGACCATCGCGCCCCAGATCGCCAGTCCGCCCTCCCAAATGTAGAACGCGCGGATGGGGTTGGCCGCGAACTCGTGCGACCAGTGATCGAGAACGTGAAAAAGCCGCGCCCCGACAATTCCACCGACGATGATCCACACTGCCGCGTCGTAGATGTCTTCCTTCTTGAAGCCTTTGCGCTCGGCCTCGCGCGCCGTCAACCAGACGCCGACCGCGATGGCGACCAGCAGAATTAAACTGTACCAGCGCAAAGCAAAGTGGCCGATATTGAAAAGGATGGGGTCAATGGAGATAGTGAACATGCAATCAGATACCTCACGATTTGAATATTTTCCAGGAGCAAATGCCCCAGCAAATTGCAAGGATGCCAGCCAGGAATCCCGCCGCCACCAGCAGGCTGATCTTGACTCCAAAGGAAGGAAGAATTAGCAGGCCTACCAAAGGAAGCGTGCACATCCAGAGAATGACGGCGAGTGCCATGTCGTCGAAATGATCGGCAAATCGTCTCAACATGATGTGTCCTTGACACCCCTGTATTGTATGGCTTCGCATCAGGAATTTTAAGCGCCGTTTATCGCATCCTTGCATAGGCTTTTTTGCTTATAAAAACATCGTGATCAAAGGCGTGAGTGAATTAGTATTCGGCAAAAACAAGTTCCGTGTTTTGTCAGCAGTCCTAAAGGATGCTACGCAATTGGACTGCTGACCGGCTCGCAGTGCAACTGCTCGCGAACATTGAAAACGGGAAATTATTCTTACACAGATCATTAGAACCATTTGGAGGCTGTCGGAGGCGTTTCGGCCTTTGACCGCGGAAGAGATGTCCCCCATCCATCCTGACGCAGAAAACAAGCGCATCGTTGTGGGAATCTTCGGGCAAACGCTTTTCTGTTTTGAGGGGAATACCGAAATTCACTTTGCGCGCAATTACAGCGGCGCGCTGTACGAAGCCTGGGGCAATCGCGTGGACGCGTGTGCAACGCCAGACCCGATGACGCAAATTGGGCCTTTCGTTGGAGCCAGCCTCAGGTCCCGTATGATCCGGGCGATATCACTGTCGAATGGCCGGGCGGGACAAAGATCAGCGTCCAAGACAGAGAAATATAGTCTCGCGAAAAAGTCACAGGAGATGAATGACCAGGATAATCCCGGAGATCATTCTGTGGAAAAAATTCGGTTCCTTGCAATCTCACAGATGAAGAGGGGGCAGTTCGATCACCTGCTTTCCGCGGAGGCCTATCAATGATCCCCGGCCTCGACGGGCTGCGCGGATTAGCCATTCTGCTGGTCTTCTTCCTGCACGCCGATTACGCGTATATCGGCTGGGTGGGTGTGCAGTATTTCAAAGTGGGCGTTCTCCACAATTTCACGAGAAAAATCAAAGTGAAATGTGACGGTTTTTTGGGCACGGTGTGTCCATACCTGGAAATCCCTGAGTGGTGTCCACCTCGACTTCGACGATGACGCCTTCGAGTCCCACCACAGCGCAGGAGTAGATGCGGGCAAGCATGGACGAAGTTTAGACGAGGAGGGGGAAAACGTCAATTCATTTTTCGGGAAAATCGGCGCTTGAAATTAGGACAAAGTTGTTGCATGTCGGCATGTCAAGCGCAGCCCACTGCGAAACCCGGCGCGGGAAAATAAAACAAAGGGACCGAATCGAAACTGAATGAAAAATTAAAAAGCGCCAACATTTCTGTAATCGCAAATTAATAATCAACAGTTCTGCAAAGAGGACTTTTGGTTATATCGCGCGTTTTATCGACTCAGGTAAGATATGGCCGAAAAAAGAGAAAGGCAAGAAAAAAAATCATGCAGAAAATCAGATCCATAGCGATAGCGTTCGTGATCGCGTTCAGTTTGATCGGTACGCGCATGGCGACCGTGCAAGCGCAGGCGCAGGAACAAATCCTTGCGCCCCTCTCGTACACAACCCTACGCGGCAGCTCCGGCGGACAGCCCGTGAGCGTGCTGGGCGTTCTGGAACAGACCGGCACAGACGACAACCCGGCGACATACGTTTCGTTCATCACATCGAGGGTCGCCTATCGCGGTACACAAACCTTTCAACTGCCCGATGGTGTGAATCGCTCATCCATCAGCGCCCTGAAGCTGAAAGTGAATTTCAGCGGACCGTTGAAGTCCGGCCAGAAGTGGTCGTGGTCGCTGTACAACTTCGGCAAACGCACCTGGCTGGAGGTCGGCTCGAACGCCGGTGTAACCACTCCGAATACCTGGAAGATGCTCGAGTTTCCCATTTCAAATCCCGCCAGATTCATCAGCGCGACGGGCAAAATCCGCGTGATGCTGCGCTCCAGCAACGCCACCTCGGATGCAAAGGTGGATTACGAGGTGTTACTCTTTACAACCCGCAGCGGCACCCCGACCGCCACACCCGGACCGACTTCCGCTTATTACGTCAGCCCCTCGGGGAACGACGGCAATTCAGGCACCCAGACCTCTCCCTGGCGGACGATCCAGAAGGCGGCCAACACTGTGACCGCCGGCAGCACCGTGATCGTCCAGGCTGGGACTTACGCCGAGCGCGTCAGCGTAACCCGTTCAGGCACCGCCAGCGCGCCAATCACCTTCCAGGCGCAAGGGACGGTGGTGATGCGCGGCTTTACAGTCACAGCCAACTATGTGGTCATCAATGGGTTCGAGATTTCGAATAAGTCTCAAGATTCGACCAATGGGTGGGGCATTTATGTCGCCGGTGCCAACAATGTGATTGCGAACAATTACATCCACGACACGACCTGGGGAGGGATCATGCTCTTTGTCCCTTCAACGAATCTTGGCCTGTCGAGCAACAATCTCGTGCAAGGCAATCGCATCGCGCACGTAGGCGAATTGGGAATTGACGTGCGCGGCCGAAACAACGTAGTCGCATACAACGAGATTTCGGGAGTGATGCAATATCCTTCCTGGATGACCAATCCGCCGAGTTGGGTGGATGCGGACGGAATCCACTTCCATGGTTCGGGCCACATCATTCGCGGAAATTACATCCACGACATCCTCTATTCCGATCCTGCCAATGTCAATCCTCACATTGACTGTTTCCAGACGTTTGCAGCCGCGCCGTACAAGGAACCAGCCAGCAATGTCATCCTTGAGCAAAACCACTGTGTGAATGCTCAGGCCACAGGCGCACAAAAACATGGGTCGGGGGTCATGATCAATGGAGCAAGCGGAATCACTATCCGCAACAACATCATCACGGCTTATGTAGGAGTGAACGGGTCATACTCCAGCGGACTGACAATCCTCGAAAACACCTTCACAAGTGACCTGATGCTGCCTACAGCGTACAATCCCGCCGGCATCACGTTTACCAGTGTTTCGTCCTCGACGATTAAAAACAATATTCTCTACGACATGCCCGGACACCTCATCTACTTGGTCAGCGTGACGGGATTAAGCGCCGGGAAGAACCTGGAATACCGGAGTGACGGTAAGCCACTTTGGACAACGAGCACATACTCGCACGTCAATGACTTGTGGGGGGTAAATCCGCTGTTCGTCAGTCCGACGGACTATCGCCTGCAGGCTGGCTCTCCTGCCATTGACGCAGGCTACATGGTAAGCGTGCCAACCGATTATGACGGTCATCTTCGCCCACAGGGACAAGGATACGATATTGGCGCCTTTGAAAAATAAGGTAGAGATCGAAAATCCTGTTTGCTGACGGTATCTCAAAGCGGCGGCAACTTTTCGAAAGTTGCCGCCGCTTTTAGGTTCCCATGTCCTGGTGTACAATACATACATGGCATGGCGAAAATATCACAAGTGTTTGAAGGGATTGTCCATCACCACATTCATTCTGGGCATGACGATACAATCTTGCATGCCGCTCACACCCATTCCCCCTACTATAACCAGTCTCCCTCCTACACTGACGCCAACTCCTATTATTGATTATGGCACTTTTTTCGTATCCCCGGCCGGGGATGATGCCAATCCCGGCACCTTGTTACAGCCCTGGCGAACAATTCAAAAAGCCGCGGACACTGTGACGGTGGGCGTGACGATTATTGTCCAAGCGGGGGAGTATGACGAACGGGTGGCGGTCAACCGTTCAGGCGAGGCGGGCGTGCCGAACACTTTCCAGGCACAGGGAAAGGTGGTCGTGCGTGGATTTACATTGCGCGCGAATTACGTGGTCATTCGGAACTTTGAGATTGCAAACACACCAGACAATTCGATCGACGGGTGGGGAATCTTTGTCGAGGGCAGTAATTGTCTGCTCGAAAACAACTACATCCAGCACGCCACGCGAGGCGGTATCCAGCTCTATGCTGTGCCTGGCTTCGAGAACCTGACCTCCAATTGCGTCGTGCGAAACAACCGCCTCTACCGCAACTCGCAAATGGGGATTGATGTACGCGGCCGCAACCACCTGATCGAAGGCAACGAAATCTGGGGGACGATCCAGCATCATCCCAGCATGGCCGTCCAACCCAGTTGGGTGGATGCGGACGGGGTCCAGTTCCACGGTTCGGGACACATCTTCCGCGGCAACTATATCCACGACATCAGCTACTCCGATCCGGAGAACGTGGACCCGCACATTGACTGTTTCCAGACCTTCGTGAGCCTGCCCTATCAGGAAGCGGCCTCCAATGTCCTGTTCGAGCGGAACCGATGCGACAACGCCCAAGTGGCTGGCGTAAGAAAATATAGCTCTGGGTTCATGATCAACGGAGCGAGTGGGATTACGATCCGCAACAACATCATCAGAGCCTATGTTGGCATAAATGGCCTAGACTCGAGCGAATTGACGATCCTCAACAATACCTTCACAAGTGACTTGACGTTATCGCCTTCGTACAACCCCACTGGCATCACGTTTACCAGTGTTGCGGATTCGACAATTCAGAACAACATTTTCTATGACCTGCCCGGACATATCATCTATCTGGTAAAAGTAACAGGATTGAATGCTGGAAGAAATCTGGCATATCGGAGTGATGGCAAGCCTCTGTGGACGACAGACTCATATTCACATGCTGATGATCTATGGGGGATCGATCCACTTCTCGTTAGTCCAACGAACTATCACCTGCAGGCAGGGTCTCCTGCCATTGATGCCGGGTACGCGGCAGCAGTGACAAATGATTATGATGGTCATCCCCGACCGCAGGGACAAGGATATGATATTGGCGCTTTTGAGTATTCCCCTTGATAGCCAGATGTAACAACCATCGCTGACAATAAACGTTAACGCGATTGATGTCAGAAGTCGTATTGAAACAAGGAAATATCGGATTCGAAAGCCTGCCTGACCAGTTTCCTGGTTTCATCCGTATAGTATTGCCGGTAGGGTTTTAAGTTGGATACATTCTCCCGCGGCAGAATTACAGATACTCCAATGCGAGAACAAATATACGGGAAATCCCTATCTAGATTTTCAAATCTACCAATGAAATCAGCAAGCAATTCGCCGCTTTCGGAATAAACGAAGTCCTTCTGAAAACGGACTTCTTCCGCACACCGCCAGCGGATATACGTATCAAAATTGCCAAAACTTTTTACTAGTTCATGCTGCTCCTGATTGGGGTTTTTTAGCATATATGTATACAGTGAGACCTGCCAATCCCATGGGTTTCGAACAATAGCAAACGAAAAATAGGAATCGAAGACCTCCCTTCCCATATACCGGATGAGATCAGATGCCGTGGAGTGGGTTGGGTATGGTCGGGGATCTAAGATGGTTACCTTGAATTTCCCTAGTATTCGATTTACACCGCGCTGCCACTTACTGGCCGCAAACGGCAATAAGGCACTCGTTATGCTTGTACCCGCATTTTTGTAAATATGGATGAAAATGAATTTCTTCCTTCTGGATAACAACATGCCTCATCTTCCTTTCCACCGAAGAATCATGACTCGACAGGAAGCGGCGATGCGGACCAAGTTCTTCCCTCCAATTCCAAAGTGCCGTGCTTTAATGATGCCATGGCATAATCATTCCCATTGATGGGCATATTCGATGCATGATCTGTTCGCCTCCTCCACCAGCAGGCTACTTCCTTGGGTAAAGCCAACCAATAATCGCCACTATTTTTCATCACGGTCAGGAACTGGCGGTATACGTCCCAGGTTGTTCGATTGGTCAGGTAGTCAGGATGGGAATTGACCAAGGCCATGCCGCAATACTCTTCGATGAAATCCACTTTTTCCAGCCATAGCCGCGGTGTGGATTCACCCAATACGGCCGTGAGCGTGTAATCCTGGACAAGGGTGTAGGGCAATTCCACAAAATGACCAATGAAAAAAGGCCAGATGCTCATCGTCCCGCCGGGGATCGGCTCGAAGGGATCGGTGTCGAAGAACGAGAGATCATATTCGATGTCGAGGGATTGCATCCATTCCGGATTGCGGTGGGTGAGGGGGGAACGGAAACCGACCGCACCAAAATCATTTAAGTACCAATTGATTTTCGCAGCACGGCGCTCGAATTCTTTGTGTGAACTAAAAAGTTTACCATCATGTTTTAACCCATGGATGCCGATCTCAAAGCCACGCTGGCGAAGTTCGTTTACCAACTCCATGTCCACGCGATAGCCCTCTGGGACAAAATTGAACGAGGAGCGGAAGCCGAGGCTCCTTTCGAGATCGGCCACGCGGCGGACGAATTGCTGCCCGTCGTTTGTTTCGACATCATGGGTAAGAACCAGGGCGAATCGTTTCTCGCTAGGCCAAAGCGACCGGAATTCGACAGACTCCTGCCCGGATAGTTCAAGAACGTTTTTCAGCACATCGAACTGAAAGCGGGGGTAACGCGCCTCGATGGGCCAACCCAGCCCAAAGTCACGTGCGTGGCGCTTCTGAAGGGACTGGCGCAGCGCACGGGTGAGTGTGCGCGGCAGAAGGGGTTTCATTAGGTAATACAATTTCCGCATGGGACTCAATTGCCAATGTCCAGGCCCGAACTGCTCCTCTCCGAGCGTCAGCCTGAGAAGGTCATCCAGACCGGCGGGCGACTCGACCAAGCCAAGCGTTGGCAAGGCGCGCTGGATGGCCCGCTGCCACAAATCGTCGGGAAGCGCAGGCTCGCATTGCCAAAAGTCTTGCGGTTTGTTTTGGCTCCATAGGTTGGGCGTCATGTTTGCCTCGCAAGTATCCGCTGGAAGAAAATGCGGAGAAGGCGCAGGGTGAAGAAGAGGCCTGGCAAAGGGTCGGCGCGGGAATAGATGGCCCACATTTTTTCCCCGTGCAGGGAGACCAGCCAGGCGCGCCAAGTGAGCTTCCCTTTTCGCCGGTAAGCGACCGCGGCGCGCAGGTCGCGTTGCCAGTCCAGCCAGATCACACCTTCGCGATAGGTGGTGCACGGCTCCACGGGAAGTCCGAGCGCGTCGCAATAGGCGATGTACGCGAAATCCACTCCGCACTTTGCGCCCAAGCCGTCCCACATCCCAAAGCGTGTGTTCACTTCGATGAGTTTGTAAGTTTCGTCGCGCGGGTCTTTTTTGAATTCGATCCCGCCCAGGCCTTGATAATGTGAGTCTGTGAAAATCCGCAATCCTGATTCGATCAGTTTGGGATCGTGGAAACTGTGGACGAAACTGGCCGAGCCAAAACCAATGGGAATTACGCGGTCCTTCCTCCCCGCGAAGATTGCCAGCGGTCGAGACCGCCGATCCATGTAAAACGAGACATAAAACAAGCGAGGGTCTTCGCCGGGGATCACTTCCTGAATGATCAATTCGGAACTCAAGGATGCCAGTTTTCGGTAGTTATCCTTCAACTCGTTTTCATCGCGGCACAGGACGACTTTTGCGCGTCCTTCCAGGACCCCGTGCCTGAGTTGCCGTTCGACACACGGATCGTGCCATTGCGGGCTTTCCGCGGGTTTGATGATAACGGGATAGGGCAATCGGCGCGCGGCCTCCTCCACTTCATCGAATGAGCAGGGGAACAGGGTGAGTGGGGCGGGGAGATCTAATTCACGGGCGAGGCCGATCAGGCCGGCTTTTGTGCAAAGCGCCTCGGTGGTCTCTTTGGCAGGCATGACGAATTCATAATGATCCGTAAGCAGTTCGCGATTCCTCGAGATCGCGAGAACGTGTTCGTCACTCAATGGAAACAGGACAGGTTTGCATCCCAGCCTACGGGAGAAACCGACAAGGAACTGCAGATACGCCTGAGCATCCTTCTGCAGGTCGGGTGTGACGACGAATTTGCACGCCCGCGAGTACCGCCCCACCGCCCCTTTGTCGTGATCTAGCCCGTAGACAGGAATGCCGCGTTTATGCAAGGAGCGGGCGATGTCAAGTCCCATATGCTCGTCGAGAGGTGTGATGACAGCAGGGACAGGAATGTTTCCCATAAAGTGCCACCTAATTCAATCGCATGTCGGCAATGCCGTTACGCCGCGAATATATTCTTTGGCATTGTCTGCATTCATAACCTGATGTTTTCCGGTTCAATGTCCCTTTGCAGAGCGGGCAAGCAAGTAAATCTTCGACGCGCGTGACGGGCAATATCGCATCGTGTTTTTGCGTCTCGACCTTGCAGAAAATCCAGGGAGCGAGAGCGGTGCTACCCAGGAAAGGAGCAAGCAATGTGCCGCGCGGCAACATTTTAGCGAGTGGCCCGGCGATCGCGGCAAGTTTATCCAGCACACCCGCTCCACGATAGATCGGCTTCCCGAAGTCACTGGAGGATAGAATTTGGGATATCCAAGCAGGGTGGTGGTGAAAGAAGTTGGCTTCCATGGTCAATGGTTCGAGAATGAAGGGATTGTGAGAATTGCGCCGCAGCAAAAATTGCATCACCCGAAACGCGTTGCGCTTATTGCTGTAATTCATCACCAGCGTCCCACCGCCGCACAAGATAGATTGGACGCCCTCAAGACAGGACTTGGGCCGGTTAAGATGATGGAAAACGCGAACCATCAAGGCGACGCTGAATGCCGCAGGCTGAAAGGGCAGATGCTCGATATCTCCCAGCACGTAGAGTGCATTGGCGGGTGCAGCGCTTCGCGCTTGTCGCAGAAGCGACTCGGAGCCGTCAAACAGCACGATCTGCTCGAAGCGGTCTACGTAGCAATCGAGCAGACGACCGTAGCCACAGCCGATGTCAATAATCCGCTGGCCGTGTTCTGGCAGGAGTTGACGTACGAGGACGCGTTCAAGCGCATCGAGTTTCTGACGGGCGGCACCTTCCCAATAAAGCGGGTAATCCACTCCTTCGTAAAGGTCGCTGGCATTCGGGACGTCAGCAGGCGGCAGGGCGTTCATGATTAGAGTATTACCTTGCGAAATCGTGGCGGTTGCACGATAGCAGTTTTCTGGAGACACATGATTGGTTCGACTGCTCGCGACAGGGGCAGCAGTTTGGTTTTAAGCCACATCAAGGAACGATATGTGGATGCGGTCAGCCTCGATTTTTCCCGGAGCCGATTGAATCGGTCCGACCCATCGGGGAGCGCGATATAGACAGAGTCGAGAGAAAAGTTATGGGCTTCCAACAACAACCCCAACGACTTGAACGTAAAATAGCGAACATGAGCATAGAATTCATAGCGCGCGGCCGGCGACGTGGGATTGTGAAAGGTGCGCCCGTAAAGAACCGGCTGCACCAGGTACTCGAATGCTGCATAGTTGGGTGTGGAGATGTAGAGGTATCCACCCAGGCAAAGGATGCGATTAATTTCGGAGAGGAATTCATCCACAAAAAGCAGGTGCTCAATGGTGACAAGTGAGATGACTGCATCAAAGGAGCCGGATGTGAACGGAAAGCATACATCTGCATTGTCGAGGTCAAAACTCAGGGCAGTGGCTCCACGCGCACGCAACTGTTTGAGGCAGGAGGGACTGATATCGTGACTGATAATCGTGGCAGGGTAATTATCCAGCAGGCGTTGCGTGACATAACCGATACTAGTAGCAAGATCGAGTATCCTTTTGTGGCTTCGTTTTTCGAATACGGCAGGAAATACGCGATGGCGTTCTTTGAAAAGAGGAAAGTCAGGCAGTCCCTTATCGGCCACACGGGATTCTTCAAGTTTGATGGCGTCTTTTCTCATAGCATCCTCCGTTGCTAAAAAGCAAATGACGCAGTGCCGAATAAGCCAACTTGCTGACATCCATAAGCATGGGCCTCGCGATCCAGGTATTCCTTCCAAAACATACCAGATCTCCGCCAAATTTAGCCTTGAAATCACGCACACCATATTTTTCATTTGGCTTCCCCGCGCCGCCAAAATCGTAAACGTGATAGTTGTTTTGGCATCCCCACGCCAAAATGTTCCACGTTAGGATTTCGTTTGGGACTTGTGCGATAAACCTCCGATCAATGCCGCCGTACCACCCGTAGATGACTTCTTTGTAGAGCAGTTCAACGGAAACGGAGGCGGGTTCGTTGCCCACAAACGCCAAAGTGAACCGCGCCATCCGCTTTGGGACAAGACGATCAAACGCTGAATAGAACAGGGAAATATCCGCAAGCGGGACATGGGCATTTTGATAGGTGCGATGCAATAGCTCATAACAGATGGGAATCTGCTTCCTGTCTGTGACTTCTGCAACTCGAACATCATTGCGGCGAAGGCCCCGGCGAATGTTCTTTCGGGTGCGCGGGCCGATTCTGTTAAAAACGTCTTCGGCGCTTTGTTCCAGCTTGATGAGGTAGTTCAGGTGATTCTCGTATTGGAAATCCGCGTCAGAAAGAATGGATTGCACGCCTTCCATACTCGACAGATTGCGGATTTCAGTGAATAACGACTCTCTCCTCATGCGCTGTTTGTATCGGCAAAGAAGCTCGTTCAAAGCCAGACAGCCTTCGGTAGTATCCTCGCAGATGATCCCGCCGAAGACGACCGAGCGGACCGTCAGTTTTTGAAGCAGGCCTCCCTTCAGGGCAATGTGGACGGGGGCCATCATGACTAGGACTCGTTCTTTATCCGTCGCGGCCCATAATTCTGGTGTGTAGTATTTGGTCGAATGGAACACTTCGAACATTTCAGGGGTATGGAAGATATTCCCTTTGGGATGACCTTCCACGAACGTTCGCCATGTTTCGAGAGGCAGTGATCGGACGATTTGGAAATCCATGCTAAACCTTTACCGGCAGTGCCGCCATATCGCTTCTGTGCAATGCTCGAATGGGGAATTTCAGTCCTTTTCGATACAAGCCATAAGCGAATTTACTGATCCTTAGACGGATGGGGGAATGGACGAATGTGTTGCGTCCAAAATCGACCAGCCCACCTCCGAATCTTTCCTTGAACACACGCGGACCGTAATTTTCACTGGGGCGCCCAGCTCCTCCAAAATCGAAGATTCGGTATCCATTTACCATGCCCCATAGCAGGGTTTCCCAGATCAGGAATTCCTCAGGGTACAGTTTTTCGAACGAACGGTCCGAACCGGTATACCAATCAAGGATTCGATCCTTGTAAACCAGCGCCAGGCGGGTACTAATGGGAATTCCATCGTACCGGACCAGATTCACTTTCAACATTCCCTTCGGAATCAAGATATGGAACGCAGCCTGGAAAAACGTTCTGCTTGGCAATGGAATGCGGATGCGGTGATAGGTGGTTTTCAGAAGATTGTAGACGAGTGGTAATTGACTCTGATCCGTCACATTTTCCGCAACCAGTTTGTTCTTCTGCGCGGTGCGGATGTGTTTTTGTGTGCTTTTGCTCAGCCCTTTCCAAACCTTTTCCATCGGCAGGGTCAGATCGATCAGGTAGTTCAAGTGAGATTCGAACGCAAAGCTGTTTTCCTGCAAAATGGGTTGGATCTCAGACAGATTGGTGGGGTTACGCAGTTCGGTAAACAAGGACGCGCCGTTCGACTCACGCGTGTACGCTTGCAGAAGTTCCCGAATGGCCGTCACTCTATCACTGCCGGCGGTATAAAGCAGGCTGCCGAAGGAGATCGACCTGGTTGTGAACGGACGCAGGAAACCGTTCGCGAAACTGATTTCGACCGGAATCAAGAAGGCCAGGATATTGTCCCCTGAAACGTACGCCCACAAACGCGGGCGATATTCGTTGGCCTTACTCCATACCTCGAACATCTCGCGAGTATGATAAATAGTACCTTTGGGATGGCAGGTAACGAAAGAATCCCAGGCATCATCAGCCAAGGAGTGGACGATCTGTACGCTCATCGGCGACTGGCGAAGCGGATTAAGGGAACAAATGGTCTCCATGTTATAAATCTCATCCAATGTTGTCGCTGAGATCTAGTGCAATCCTCTTTTTGGGTAACAGGCAGCTCAAAAGATTTAAGTAAGCCCGAAGCTCCCGCTCCGGTGAATGCCGTAGCACTAGCATTTGATCTGCACAGCGGACCATCTCCTGGCGCAGTGCCGGGTCCTCGTAGAGCCTGACCACACATTGCGCAAACTGGTCTGGGTTGCCCGGTTCAAAGAACATGACTGCCGAATCGCCTAACATTTCTTCCACGATCATCAACCGTGAAGAAACAATTGGAAGGCCCATCATTGCGAATTCCAGCAATTTCCCTGGCGCCGCAATGGACATATGGCAGTCTGGAAGGGCGGGATAAATGCCTATATCGGCCCGTAGAAGTTGTTGGGGAATTTCCCTGTTCGGCATAGCCGGCACGAATTCCACCTGCGTGAAAACATTCAATTGCTGCGCGAGAGACATCAGGGATCGACAATATTCGTCCTGGCGTCCAATAATGAGGAGACGGATATTAGGTATTTTGCTTTTAATTGACGGCATGGCCTTGATGGCCACATCAAGACCATAACGCGGCGCAATCGTCCCGGGGAAGATCAGAGTGAAATCCTCGCGATTTCCACTTTTTTCAGTTCGATGTTTCGGACGGTGGAATATCTTCGGGTCGGGATAGTTATTGATCGTGGTGATTTTTGAGGCCGGTACTCCTCTGCCAATCAGGTTGTCTTTGAAATGGGAGTTTGCTGTTATCACCGCATCGGCGAAGCGCGTGGAAACTTTTTCTTCTAGGCGCATCAGCCGAATTCCCAACCCGTTCTCATGAGCCGGAAATTTGGACTTGTACACCTCCGGCATTGGATCATGGACATCCAGAATGATTTTTGCCCCAAAAAGTTTGGGGATTAGGCCGGCGAAGACCAGAAAATCTGGCATATTGTGGACATGGATGACGTCATATCGATTCTTGAAATACAACCTTGTAAGCAAAATGCCCAGAAGAAAAAAGGATAATCCATATTCCAGCAAATACCTTATGCGACTTTTCCTAGCTCGCTGGATAGAGATGGAAAATATCCTGACGCCGCTTTCTTCAGCTGCCGTATCAGTCGTCCATGATCTCTCATGCAAGCCAAGAACGTCAACTTTGTTTCCGGCTTTTTGGAGCGATTCCGCATAACATTTGACTCTGGCATCGCTGAAGTAATAGAAAACTCCGACCATACATGCTTTGATCATTTCTGAGACTCCAATCTATCAATACTTATTTGGAAGACGCCGCTACTCCTCGTCGTTTTGTAATTGTGCTGATCAGCGACAAACGCGAAAACGTAACACCCTACCAGGATT
>DAOUMJ010000180.1:0-6342 GCA_034411715.1 Anaerolineales bacterium
CCCACGCGTCGCGCCGACGTGCGCCTGCGCCTGCTCGAAGACATCTTCGCGCCGTTGAAGCACAGCGCGGAAGTGAAAGTCTTCCTCGGCGCGGCGGAGACGATCGCGGCCGTCCGCATGTTGGGCGCGGACGAACTCGCGCCTGCTTCGGAGGGCTGGGCGCAACTCGAATTGCGCGACCCGCTCGTCTGCGTCCGCGGCGACCGAATCATCCTGCGCCGTCCCTCCCCCGGCGAAACCCTCGGCGGCGGCGTGATCATTGACCCGCATCCCAAAGGCCGTCACAAACGTTTCGACGAGTCCGTGCTGAAATCGTTGGAGTCCCTCGCCCAAGGCGCCCCCGCCGACGTGCTGCTCGAAGCCGCGCTCGCCCTCGGCCCCGCGACGGCGAAGGAGGTCATCGCGCGCTCGCGGCTGGAATCAGACGCGGCATCGCAAGCCCTGAAAGAATTGCTCGAAAACGGTCAACTACTCGCCCTCGAAAACGGCCACCCGACAATTGCCAACGACCAATTACTCATCGCCCTTCCCCACTGGAACGACCTGCAAGCGAAAACCTTGCAAATCGTCGGCGAATATCACAGATCCTTCCCCCTCCGCAAAGGCATCCCGCGTGAGGAGTTAAAGTCCAAACTCAAACTCTCGCCGCGCGTCTTCAACGCCCTCCTTACGCAATACGCAGCACGCAATATTCTTAAAGACTCCAATGCCTTGGTGTCAGTCCCGTCCCACAAGGTAACGTTCGATGGGGCGAATCAGGCCAAAGTCACGGACTTGATGCGAAAGTTCGCCGCGAATCCGTTTGGGCCGCCGAGCGTCAAGGAATGTCAGGCCGAGGTCGGGGAGGAAGTCTACAACGCGCTAATCGAAATGGGCGAGTTGACCGCCGTCTCGCAGGAGGTCGTCTTCCGCGCGACGGACTACGAGACGATGGTCGCGAAAGTCAAATCCGCTATCGCGCAAAACGGACAGGCCACGCTGGCCGAAGTGCGCGATTTATTGGGCACAACGCGCAAATATGTGCAAGCACTACTGGAACATCTCGACGCTACGGGAATAACGCTGAGAGAGGGAGATGCCAGACGGTTGAAAGGATGAGTGTTTGAGAATGGAAGTACTGTGTTTGACCGGACATTGTTTTGTGAAAGGAGATGCGCCATGAAAAAGTCATTCCCCATCATTCTCGTTTTCGCGATCCTCTTTCTCTTCTTCATCCAATCGGCGGGAACGCTGGTCGAGTCCATCTACATCATGGACTTGATGAACACCGCGCTGGATGAAAAAGCGCTTGGCGTTCTGTTCTTCTTCACGCCGCTACTGCTCATCCCGTTCTACAAGAAATTTCCGCGCGGGCTGGTTTGGTTCGCGTTCGCGCTCACGTTCCTCACACGCGGCATTCTCCCGTATCTGAAAACCGCGCAACAAGTTTTGATTTCTGGCCTCGCCACGTTCGCGGTTTTGAGTCTCTTCTTCCTTCTGTTGAACGCGAAACCCAAAGGCGAGACGCGTTCTCAAACTGGCGCGTGGGCCTCACTCGGACTCGCCCTCGCGCTCGGCCTCTCGGTCTTCCTCCGCACAACGGGCCTCGGCCTCGATTACTCCCTCGTCCCCGCTGGCGGATGGGTTGGTTGGGGATTGGGCCTGTGCCTCGGCTTGCTCCTCGTGCAATTGGATTTTGGAGTCGAAGCAGCCGCAACCGAAAAGCGACGGGGAGTCACCTCCTCCCTCCTCGGCATTTACCTCATCCTGACCCTCGCCTGGTTCTCGTTCTCCGCGCCGTCCGTCATCGCCCGCTGGACGGAAGGCAACTACACCCTCATCGTCATCCTCATCAGCCTGCTCTCCCTCGGCTGGATTTCCCTCTCGCTCCTTCGCCCGGGGTGGATGGATCGCGTCACCCCGCGCGGACTTCTGCTCTGGAACGCGCTCTTCACCCTCAGCCTGACCGCCACCATCCTGACCCACCGCGTCCCCTTCCCGCCGACGCCGGATTCGCCACCCGTCGTCGTGACCTCCCCCACCTTCGCCGCGCAGATTCCCCTCTATTTGACTCTCCTCCTCTTTCCTGTCCTCTTCGCCGATTTGCGCCTCTTCCTTGACCGAATTCGGCTGGCCGCGCCCGCCCCGCGCGACCTCGTCCCCGGGATTCTGCTGGGAGGCTTCGTCGTCATCCTGCTCATCTTCGCCCACATCTTCACCAACGTTTGGGGCTACGTGGAGCCCGTCAGCCCGCCGTTTCGGAATCAGTTCTGGCTTCCGTACTTCGCAATGACGGGACTTCTCACCCTGCTCGTCTGGCGCGGAAAACGGATCGTGCCGCGCGCCGAAGAGGGCGAATCCCTCCACTGGGTTTGGGCGGTTTTGCTGGGCGCGATCTTCGTCGGGACGGCGATCCGCGCGTTGCCCGCGCCCCGCCTCCAGGTCGAGGAAACGAAGCGGGCTTCCCTCGTGGTGATGACGTTCAACACCCAGCAGTCCAATGATGACAATGCCGAGAAATCGTTCGAGCGACAACTCGCGCTCATCCGCAAAGTCTCGCCTGATATTCTCGCGTTGCAAGAGTCCGATTCGACGCGCATCTCGCTCAACAACAACGATTACGTGCGCTACTTCGCGGAAAGTCTCGGCTACTATTCGTATTACGGCCCCGCCACCGTGACAGGCACGTATGGGACGGCCATCCTGTCGAAGTATCCGTTGCTGAACACACGCACGGTCTTCACGTTCAGCGACAAGGATGAGATTGGCACGACCGAAGCCGAGATCGAAGTCGGCGGAATCCGCATCACTATCTACAACGTCCATCCCGACGGCTCGGATACGTCCATGCTGGTTTTTGCAAAAACACTGTTGGCGCGCTCGCAGGATAAACCTTACGTGATCGCGCTCGGCGATTTCAATTTGCGGGATTATGAAGAAGCCTACCAACTCATTGACAGCGTGTACATCAACGCGTGGACGAACGCCTATCCCTCCGAGATCAGCCCCGATGGAGTTGACATGTCGGGCGAGAATCGCATTGACCACATTTTTGTCTCGCCTTCGCTGAGCGTGCGAAATCCGTTTTATGTGCTGCCGCCCGAATCGGCTACGGATCATCCCGTGCATTGGGTGGAGGTGGGATGGGAGTAGCGCAAGTGTAGCGCAAGTCTGTAGACTTGCGCTACAAGTTGGTTAAGGGTAGGATTGAAACAAATCGCGAAGGGATTATGAACGAAGCCGATACTTGTCGGATATATGTTTTACCAAAACTAAAATCTGCTGGTTGGGAGGATGAGTACATAAACGAGCAGATGGTCTTGACGCCCGGCAGAATTGTGCCAATCGGCGACCGTCATACGCGCAAGGAGGGACTTCGCCCCGATTACGTTCTATTTATCCGACAAAACATTCCCATCGCTGTTATCGAGGCGAAGACAGAAGATGTCCACCCCGCCAAAGGATTGCAAAAGGCGCTTTTATATGCCGAAATGCTCGGAGTGAAATTCGCCTATTCGACAAACGGCAAAGGAATTGTGGAACACGACTTCATCACAGGCATGGAGCGGAACCTGGATGCCTTCCCGTCGCCCGATGAATTATGGAGCAGGCTCAAAGGGACGTTCAAGTTCAAAGATGAAAAGGATGAGAAAGATGCCTTGTCCCAGTATTGGCAGGAGGCGGGCGGGAAAACTCCGCGTTATTATCAGCAGGCGGCGATCAATATAGCCGTGAATGCAGTATTGGAGGGTCGGAAACGTATCCTGCTTACGATGGCAACAGGGACAGGCAAAACTTTTGTCGCGTTCCAGATCGCCTGGCGGTTATGGAAATCGAAGTGCAAGAAACGGATTTTGTATCTGGCGGATCGCAATGTATTGATTGACCAGGCAAAGGACAGAACCTTCTCGCCGATGGGACAAGCCTTGCAGAAAATTCAGGGAAGGGCGGTGAAGAGCCGCGAGGTTTATTTTGCGTTGTATCAGGCGCTGGCGAATCCTGTGACGGGCGAAAACCTGTACGAGAAATACCCGAAGGATTTCTTCGACCTGATCATCGTGGACGAGTGTCATCGCGGCTCGGCGAATGAATATGGCAGTTGGCGTAAGATTCTGGAATACTTCGACTCCGCCACACAAATCGGCATGACTGCCACGCCTAGACGCACGGACAATGTTGATACCTATGAATACTTTGGCGACCCGATTTACACTTACAGCCTGAAACAGGGTATTGCCGACGGCTTCCTTGCGCCGTATCGGGTGTACCGGGTGATTCCCGATGTGGACGCCAGCGGATTACAGATTGACCCCGGTGTGCTGGATCGTTTCGGGCGCGAAATCCCACCTGATTTGTATGGGACGAAAGACTTTGAACGTATTATTTCTTTGCTCTCCCGCACGGAAACAGTTGCCAGGCACTTGACCGAGTATTTGAAAAGAACCAATCGCTTCGATAAGACCATCGTCTTTTGCGTGGATCAGGAACATGCGCTCGATATGCGTATCGCTCTCAATAACGCGAATGCCGATCTAACCAGGATCCATCTGCATTACGTGGAACGAGTGGTGTCAGATGAAGGTTCCGTCGGGCGCGGACATCTTGACAATTTCCAGGACCCCGAGAAGGAATTGCCTGTAATCCTGACAACCTCTCAAATGCTCACGACAGGTGTGGACGCGCCGACCTGCCGCAACATCGTGCTGTTCAAGCCGATCAACTCCATCGTTGATTTCAAGCAGATCATCGGGCGCGGGACACGCGTCAACGAGGACTACAACAAGTTCTGGTTTACGATCATTGACTACGTGGGCGCAACTCAGTTGTTTTACGATCCTGCTTTCGATGGCGATCCCGTACGCGTGACCAGGACGGAAATTGACAAGGACGGCAACGAAACCAGCGTGGAAGATAGCGAAGACGGCACGCTGGAAAGCCCTCACCCCGACCCTCTCCCAATTCTGGGAGAGGGGATACGCGTGAGCGAATTGCCGCGCAAGTATTATCTCGACAATGTTCAAGTTTATATCGTCGGCGAACAGGCCTTTGAGCTCAACCCTGATGGCAGCGAATTGCGAACGATTCAGTTTATCGACTACGTGACCGAGCATATCCGCCGCTTGAATTTGACCGCCGAACACCTGCGCCAGGTTTGGCCGCAAGCCGAGCAGCGCAAAGAGATTTTGGATCAATTGCGCTCGCGTGGCATTGATCCCGACCACCTTGCCCATGTTACCCATCACGAAGAAGCCGATGCGCTGGATTTACTTTTGCATGTGGCATACAACGCGCCATTGGTGACGCGCCGTGAGCGTGCCGAGAAGTTACGCCAGAAGAAAGCCAACTTCTTCAACACCTTTACTCCCGCCGCGCGTGAGATTTTGGAAAGCCTGCTGGAGAAATACGCAGATTACGGAATTGGCGAGTTCGACCAGTTGCCGCGCGTGTTGCAGGTCTCGCCGTTCGATAAGTATGGCTCGACGTTTGAGATTTACCAGTTGTTCGGCGGGGCGGAGAAGTTGCTGCGTGCAGTGGATGAGATGCAGAAGTTTTTGTATGAATGATGTCATTACGAACGAAGTGAAACAATCCCCATGCGCCGGGAGACCGCTTCGTTCCTCGCGGTGACATCATGCGACGTGGATTATAATGACCGTGGAGGCAGATATGGACATGGTACAGGTATCCATAGAATTACCGCGTGACGTGTTTGCGGCCTTGCGGCAGGATCCCAACGGATTCGTGCGGGAGATGCGCGTGGCGGCGGCAGTCAAATGGTACGAAAGTGGCCTGATCTCGCAGAGCAAGGCCGCTGAGATCGCGGGGCTTTCACGAGCGGATTTTGCCAACGCGTTGAACCAGTTCAAAGTATCCCCCTTCCAGTACACCGCCGATGAAATCGTCGCAGAAGTCACTCGTCGCTGAGACGTGGGTCATCAATGCTTCGCCTGTCATTGCCCTGGCGCGCGTGGGACGGGTGGAGTTGCTGGCGCGGTTGCCAGAAGAGGCGTTAATTCCGCAAGCCGTGGCAGAGGAGTTATCGGTTGCGTCAGAAGATGATCCTGCCCGAGTTGCTTTGGAAAGCGGCATGTTCAAAGTGGTAAAAGCGCCTGCCACGCCAGAGAGTATTTTGGCCTGGGATTTGGGGAAAGGCGAAAGCGCGGTGCTTGCTTATGCAATGGCGCACCCAAAATGCGTGGCGATATTGGATGACGGCGCGGCGCGGCGCGACGCTGCGCCCGTAGTTTCTCACTGTACTCTAAACGGTTGAGATCTTTACTTTTTGGAAGGACTGAAAGTTCCATGACAACAAAGTTTCCAATTCATCTCTGTGCTCTGAATGCGCGTTTTGGATACAATCGG
>DAOUMJ010000181.1:0-11310 GCA_034411715.1 Anaerolineales bacterium
CCCGCATCCACGCGCCTGCCCACCTTCACCCCGGCCGCGCCGCCGACCCTGCCGGTCTTTACCGACGATCCCGCGCCTGTGCTGGGCGGGAACCGGCAAGGGGCCTTTGCGCTCGCCGCCGCCGCGCTTGGGCTGGTCGTTCTATTCCTCTCGTTCTTCGTCAGGCGTTGAAATTTCGCATGGTTTCGCGTTCCCTCAAGATCGCGCTCCTGTTCGCCGTTGCGCTGGGGGGGAGTTTGCTTGTGGTTGCCTCTCCCCCCGCCATGCACGCGCGGGCGCAGCAGCCGACGGGCTCGGTGCCGACCGTCACCGGCACGCCGCGCGGCCCCTACATCACCGTCAACCTGGACGTGGATTTCGTCAATGTGCGCTCCGGGCCGAGCGAATATTTCTATCCCAAGATCGGCATCCTCATGCGTGGCCAATCCGCCGCGGCGCTGGGGCGCTCGCCCGACGGGGCCTGGATCCAGGTGTATTATTCCGGGGTGCCGGGCAACACGGGCTGGATCTACGCTCCAAACGTCTCCCTCCACTCGGCGGGATTTCTCCCCATCGTCGAGCCGCCGCCCACGCCCACCTTCCCCGCCACCCCCACCATCAACCCCACGCTGGAATCGGCCTACCTCCCGCCGCAGACTCCCACGCGCCCGCCCACCTTCACCCCGCCCGCCCAATTGGAACGGCCCGTCTTTGCGGACACCGCGGAAAACCCCTCCCGCGTCCCGCTGGGGCTGATCGTCTTTGGCCTCGGCCTTACGGGGGGCTTGATTGCCATCATCTCGTTCCTGCGCGGGCGTTAGGTAAGCAAGATTTTTCTTGCAGTTGATACAAAAAAGACAGCCACTCGAAAGTGACTGTCTCTTTTAAATTTACCAATTGCCGCTAACCAATTACTAATTGTTGCACGAACACGAGCCGCCGCAGGCGCAGCCTTCCTCGCCGTGGCTGTGCGCCATCTGGTTCGGGTTATTCACCACGAAGCCGCTGCCTTTGACGGGATCGTTCACAAAATCAATGGACGCGCCGCGCAGGTAATCGAGCGAGACGTTGTCCACGACCATTTTGATTCCCTGAACGTCGAAGGTTGCGTCCACCTCGCGGAAGTTGTTATCGAGCGCCATGCCGAAGTTGACGCCGCAGCACCCGCCGCCGGAGACGTAAACGCGCAGGGCGTAGCCTTCCAGGTTGCGCTCGGTGAGAATATTCTGCACCGCTTGAGCCGCGGCCGGGGAAATATCAATCGCTTGCGTTTCGATTTCGTTGAGCATGTTTTCTCTCCTTTGAGAGTACCGTAATGTTGACGCATATTATCAGAATTGGGTCGGACTGTCAACACGTCCACAACCGAAATGGTATGCACGCATTTTAGAATCCCAATTCCTTCATATTCTCGGCTTGAGAACGTTTGCTTCCCAAGAGTTCCTTCCAAAACGCCTCGTCATACCGCCGCGAACGCACAGGCAATGGCATCGGGACTCCCCATCCAAGCAATAGCACCTCCTCCTTCGGCTGGAGTCGCGCCAACATACCGCGCAAGGCCTCGCGTCCCGAAAGGCCCGAAAGCGCGGCGCGGATGTCGTCCTCGTCTCCGAGCCAGCCCGAGATGCGCGTTCCCAACTGCGACATGACCTCGTCGTAGATTTGCGAGGGGCGCTGGTCAACGATCAGCAGGGTGACGTAATACTTGCGAAGTTCCCTTGCAATCACCGCGAATGCCGTCTGCGCGGCCATCTCGCGGTTGAGCAGTTTGTGCGCCTCCTCCACCACGATGATCAGCGGCCGCGGCTCCGCTTTTCCGTGCGTGCGGAACTCGTTGGTCTTCCTCTCCCACGCGCTGCGGATTTTGCGCGTCAACAGGTTCGAGACCAGCAGGTAATCCAGGTCGCTTTCGTGTTCGCCGAACGATAAAACCACGTGCCTGCCTCCCTCAAGCGCGTGGATGATCTGCGCCACGCTATCCGCCGCGGGTTTCTCCACGATGTAATCCTTGTTGAACAGCCGACGCAGTTTGTCGTGCAACGCTTCCGCCGCAACCACGTTGACTCCGTTCGCGTCCGCCCACGCCGCCACACTCCCCTCCGCCGGCACCTCTTTCCTCTTACCTTTTTCGTCCTCGATCATCACCGTCTCGCGCGTCATCCCTTTAAACTCCGCGAACCAATTCTCGCGGAACGTCATGTACAGCGCGTTCAACGTGGTCGGCGTGGTCTCCTTGAGATTCAACTCGCGCGTCAACATCTCGATGTCGGACGATGAAATATCCGACATGGCGATTTCCAAATTGAAGTCGGGGACCTGCCCGCGGATGGTCGCGCCCGCGCCCAATCCCACCACATTCACGCGTGACTTGAATTTGGTCTTCAGCCCAATTACGGCCTGTTTCGTGTCCGAGGCGATATCGTCGAAGCCGTACTCGTTGTGCATATCCAATACCAGAACGGAAGCCTGTCCGCGCTGCATCAGTCCCGCCAGCATCAGCCGCGTCAAAAACGACTTGCCCGTTCCCGTCGCGCCGAACACGCCCGAAGACCTCTGCACGAACTTGTCCAGGTCCACGCACACGGGATGTCCCTGCTCGCGCGTGTAGCCGATGACGAAGTTTCCATCCACTTCGGGTTTGCCAAAGATTTCGCCGATGTCGCCCTCGTTGGCAAGACGAACCTCCGCGTGATGGTGCGGGACTGTCTTTACGGGAATAACATGAGGAACCTTATCGCCAAGTTTTTTCCTCCATTCCAAGTACGCTGGCGTATCAGGTTCGGGACCGCGTTCTAGCATCAAAGCTGGTAGAATTTCCAGATTGGTGTATAGAGTTTTTCCATGTAATGCTTTGGCTAATTCGGGCGGAAACCGTTTTTCACTTTGCTCATCAGCAAAGCGTGGATCAGTAGCGCCCAACTGTAAGTCAATTGCCAGCCCATAGAAAAGCCAATCGCCATCTTCAATTGCGACAAATGCGCCTTCTTGAACTTCATGCGCAGCGGTTGTGAGACGAATGTTGAAGTTTTGTTGCAGGCCTCCACCCACAACGTAGCCAATTACTGATTTGGAATCTGTGCTCATTTGCTTTTCTCCTCTGACAAATTGTCCAGGTTACCATGGCTGAAAGCGTAGCGCTTCAACAATCAATGAATAGATTTTCTCTCTGATTTGTTGAAGATCGAGAAAGTATTCAGCCGCACGTTGTTTTTTCTGTGCATCGTTTTTGAATCTCGGAACCGATGCATTTCGAACGATTAAATCCTGCGGAATAATTATGCGTCCAATAATGGTTCCGTAAAACTCGCCTTTCTCCATGGTGAAGATAAATTCCACCAATTCAATCGCTTTTTCTTCTAACTCTTCCAAGGTCAATTCGCCCTCTTTCGATTCAAGGAATTGAAGGCGCGTGAATATTGGATGAAATTGTGGTTTCAATATTGTGGGGTCTTTGTAGATACGGAACAAACTCAATTTTCCGGGTTCCACGAGGCGTGTTGGATTGTGCTGATCTACAAGATGACAGTTGGGGCAAAGCGGTATCAGGTTTAATGGATCGTTATTTGAAGGATTTTCATCAATCTGGTGTAAATGCGGATTGTCCGCGCCGCACTTCGCACAACGATGATTGAATTCCTTCAGAACTTTTTCCGAAGTTTTTTGCGGGATTGAGATTCTTGTCTTTGCCATTGTTCAGCCCTCACAGGTATTGAGTGAATATACAACACTCTGCGGAGGGAAGCGCGCCTCGGTCTGCTCGTCCGCGAAGCGCGGGTCGGTCGCGCCGAGTTGGATGTCGGTCACGATGCCGTAGTAATTCCAGTCCCCGCTCTGGATGACCACAAACGCCCCCTCCTGTATCTCCTGTGGAGAGATGGTGAGGCGGACGCGGAAGTTCTCTTTCAACCCGCCGCCGATCAGATAGCCAATGGGTTCGCGTTTCATGAGGCGATGCTCCGGTCATTTGCCTGCGATGGCTCCCCTTTTTGGGCGAGATTCAGCAAGGTGGCGATGGTCAGAATGGCAAAAAGAGCCGGCAGGGCATTGTCGAAATAGGCCGGCTTGGCAATGGGCGGAAGCGCCGTAAGGACATAGGCGGACGAAGCGACGACGATCAGCAGGTTGGTAACGATGGAAGGCCAGGGATAGCGTCTTTCGTGCCATACGGCGATTGCCAGCGCAAAGGGAGCAGTCAGGAGGGGCAGCGTATAGTCGTGGTTGACGGAAGGGAGCGTCAGGGCGCCGATCACGCAGGCCAGCAACAGGTCGGCGTGGATGCCCCTCGGGTTCCGCCGCCAGGCGTTGAACAGGATGGCGATAAAACAGGCCAGGAAATATCCATAAAGGATGTTCTCGACCAGGGCGGCGTGGTTTGTCGCCCAATTTACGGCGTCCTCGCCGAGTTTTGCAATCCCCATCTTGGGCAACTGGATGGCAAACGCCTTGATCGAATGGTTCCCCATCCAGACCTCCGAGAGCCCCAGCCTGTCTCCCATGTGGCTGAAAAATGTGGAAAAATAGGAGAAACCCAACAGGAACAGTAACAGGAAATTGCCCAGGCCGAGCGCGCCGAAGCGAAGCAGGTTGGCTTTCCAATCCCGCCAGTCGTCAACGAACAATACCACGAACAACGCCGGATAGAATTTCAACTGGACGGAGACACAGAACGACAGGTAAGCCAGCAATCGCAAGCGGGGATGCTTATGGAAAAGATAGACAGCCAGAAAACAGAACATCAAGGAGAGCGTGTAGGTCTGTCCTCGTTCCAGTTCGAATTGCAGGCCATACGAAAAAAACGCAAGGGTGACAATGAAAACAACGGCAGGATGGCTCTTCCTTCCGACCGACAGCCCGGCCAACAGGCCCACCCCCAGGTAACTGATTAACGTGATGACACTTATCAGGTAGTAAGAAGACGGATACCCCATCGGTATCAGCGGGGCAAAAAGAAAGAGAACGAGGGGCGTGAAAACGTATTCTGTCAGTTGCCCCTCCAGGAACCAGGACTCGAGCGAATATAGCAACAGGCGGAAGTCGTACCCGATGGGGTTGATCTGGATGATGTAGTCCGTGGGATAATACAGCGTCAGGCGCGCGTTGAAGAACATGGGACGGATATAGTAGGCCAGAAAAACGGGCAGCGCGCCGATGACGATCCAGAAGAGAAGGGGCAGGTTTCCCAGCCCTTTCCACAATCTCCGCCAGATGGAGGGAGCCGTGGATGATGTGATTTCCTTGTCGCTCATGGAGTATTCCTTTTTGTGTGATCTGCGCGCCGATTCTAAACCACTTCTGCCAATGCGCCCAACACGGCCATCAACGTCGGGTAATCGTCCCTCAGCAGCGTGATGACTTCCTGCGTTGCCCTGCCCTTCCACGACGCATCCTTGTGCGCGGACTGCGCCTGGCGGATGTGCGCCGCCAGCGCCTCACCGACGGGAATCTCCTTCGCATTCAGGATGTGGCGGAAATAGCCGAATTGTTCGGTGAACCGCGCCACATCCTTCTGGTCGCACAAATAGATCACGTCCAAACTCAGCGGCGGGCGCGGCGGAAGCAGATGATAAATCTTCCCGTCCTGCTCGTAGCCCACCGCCAGCACCGACATTTCCACGGGGACAATTCTCCGCTCGCGGTTATCGCGCATCACCTCCTCGCTGACGTTATCCGCGGTGACGAGTTGACGCACCAGCCCGTCGTCGTCAATGTGGATGTCGTGGATCAGCCCGTAGACCTGGTAGCCCTCACCCAGCGGGGCGCGGACGAGCGCGCCGAAGGCCGGCACATCCAACTGGTTTACGCGGCAGCCCGCGATGAATCCCGTTGTCCCTGCGCGGAGGAGTCGTCCGATTTCGATTTGTTGAGTCATCTCTCCTGGCCTCCCGTCATTGCGAGGAGCGTTCTTTGCGGACGAAGCAATCCCCTCCATGGTGAGGAGATTGCTTCAGGCGGACGAACATCGCCCTTGCAATGACGAAACAGAATTATCGTCGTGCCCGTCCCTGCAAATCCTTCGCAGACTGTTTGTACGAGCCGTCGTCCACGTCTTCATTGTTCCTTCGCAGTTCGAGCGCCAGCACTTGCCCGATCTGTTTCTTCTCCTCGTTCTTCACCAGCGCGGTCTCGTGGGCGCGATGGAGCAGATACGGATACGGCTTGCTTCCCATCATTCTGCATTGACTCACCAGCGCCGCGTGCAGCAGAGCCAACTTCGATGGATCGTCCGCCACCCATTGGGGAATTTCCACGCGCACTGGCCAGGGATGTCCGTCCGTGCCGCTATTGAGATAGAAGAAGTGGAGTGATAACGCGCCTTTGTAATTCTTCTCCGAACTGGATTGAATCTTGAAAATGGCCGAACGATGACCGGACGGCAGGAGCGGGTCTTCGCGTTCGCCGAACAGCCAGCGATCGCTCACACCGCGCAGAGGATGAAATTCGCGCAGTTTCTGTATCTGTTCGTTGTCCGCCAGCGCGATCTCGAGCAGACGTATGACCAAATCGGCGGAGGGCTTGTCCACATAGCCCGCAGTGACGACGCCGCGCGATTGCAGGCGTGAGAGGATGGACTTGTATTTTTCGAGAAACTCAAAATAGGATCTGGCGTCTTCACCCTGCGCGCCCCACAATTCAATCGGCCCATCGGTTAATGCGACTACCGCGCCCTTGACCTTTCTGGAAAGTTCGTCCAATTTGGCGCGTTCGGCCAGGTCGCGGCGCAAGGCCACCATGCCGTCGGACAGGGGGCCGCCGTTGGGAAACAGATCGTCGCCATAGAGCAACGCGCTTTCGGTGAAGATCTCGGGGGCTTCGCCGGAGTGGAGGCGCATCAGGATCGCGCCGACGTTGATGAGTCCGAATTGGACCGCCTCGTGCCGGTCGGGGTTGATCTGCGAACCGTCGGCGGCGATGAGCGTCGCCTCGGTAACGGGACCCGGCGCGGGGTGGGATGAATCGAGCGGCTCCTCGAGCGGATAGGCGCAGCGGAGGTTCGCGTCGGCCGCTTTGGCCGCGTCCACCTTCGAGCGGAGAGAGTCCAATTTGGAGGCATAGGCCGAGAAGAGGTCACGCGCTTTGGCGCGGCGCTCCTCCAGGGACCTTTTCCGTTCGCGCGCGCCTTCGCCGATCTCTTTGATGCGGGTGTGGACCTGCTGATAGTTGATGGGCATATCATCCCCCTTGCGGGGATAGAACAAATGTATCAGGATTGTACAGGCAAAGCGGATAAAATTCAAGAGTCGGGAACTTTTTCTCGAAAACGGCGTCTTTGCCTGCGAAATCAATTGCACAAACAAAGGAGAAAAAATGCGTACCAAATTTTTACTCGTTTCGCTAGCCCTGCTGGCCGCGCTGGCCTTGAGCGCCTGCGCCCCGGCAATTGCGCCTTCTTCCACGGAGGCCTCGCGCACCCTGAGCGTGACCGGTACGGGACAGGTCTATGTGACCCCCGACATCGCCTATCTCAACATTGGCGTGCATACCGAGATGCCCAACGCTTCGGATGCGGTGAGCGAGAACAACGCCCAGACCGCCAAAGTGATCGAAGCCTTGAAGAAGGCCGGCGTGGACGCCAAGGACATTCGCACCAGCAACTTCAGCATCTGGTCCTTCGACAAGTACGATCCCGCTTCGGGTGTCGCCACCGGCGAGAAGTATTACGCCGTGGACAACACGGTCTACGTCACCGTCCGCAGCCTGGATAAACTGGGCGTCCTGCTGGATACGGTCGTCCGCGCCGGCGCGAACAACATCAACAGCATCCAGTTCGACGTGGCCGACAAGACCAAGGCCATGCAGGAAGCCCGCGCCGCAGCCGTGAAGAACGCCACCGACCTGGCGCAGGAACTGGCCGGGCTGGCCGGCGTGAGCCTGGTGGAGATCACCAACATCAACTTCAGCGAATCCGCGCCCTACGTGGTCTATGCCGAGTATGGCCGCGGAGGCGGGGGCGCCGCTCCGCAGGCGGCCATCGTGCCGATCGAACCCGGGCAGATGACCCTGACCGCGACTGTCAGCGTGACGTACGAGATCAAGTAAGACCCCCTCCCCAGCCCTCCCCCATTTTCTCCGAAAATGGGGGAGGGTGCCGTCAGGCGGGTGAGGGCAGTTATAATCCCCGCCATGACATCTCTTAAAAAACACTGGCCGCAGGTTCGCGATTACGCGTTGATCCTGCTCGGCGTGCTGGCGCAGGCGGTGGGATTGCGTCTCTTCCTCGTCCCCGCGAATCTGGCGTCGGGCGGCGTGAGCGGCATCTCGCAGTTAATTCACCATTACACGGGCTGGCCGATCGGTGTGATGGTTCTCATCGGGAACGTCCCGCTCTTCCTGCTCGGCTGGCGTTTCCTCGGCGGACGCCGTTTCGCCGTGCGGACGGCCACTGCGATCATCGCCTATTCCCTCGCGGTGGACCTGTTGCTCCTGCTCCCTTTCTTCCCCCAAAACGGATTGACCGACGACATTTTCCTGGACGCGCTCTACGGGGCGGTCGTCAGCGGCGTCGGCTACGGACTCGTCTACCGCGGGCGCGGGACTTCGGGCGGATCCGACATTCTGGCGCGCATCCTCAACCACTGGCGCGGCGTCCCAATGACGCAGAGTTACCTGATGGTGGATTCGGCCGTCATCCTCGCGGCGGGATTCGTCTTCGGCTGGGAGGAGGCGCTCTACGCCATCATCGCCCTCTACGTCAGCGGCCTGGTGGCAGAGACGACGCTGGAAGGCGGCGGCACCGTCCGCGCGGCGATGATCGTCACCGCCCGGCCGCAGCAGATCGCGGACGAGATCCTCACCGAACTGGAACGCGGCGTCACCGTGCTGGCGGGAACGGGCGCGTACACCGGCGAGGAACGCCCCGTGCTGTATTGCGTGGTCAGCCGTTCCGAGATCGCCCAACTCAAGGCCATCGTCCGCGATGCGGACCCGCGGGCTTTCATGGTCGTCGGCGTGGCGCACGAGGCGCTGGGGGAGGGGTTTAAGGAGTTAAGAAAAAATTGATCCGCCTCGCGGAGCTTCACTGGTATGAAGCGCATGGAATTGGAAAAAAGAAAATGAAAGTCAAAAGAATATTAGGTTAATTTATGACCACATTACTTAAAACCGATACAAAATTTGTGATCTGTCTCCGCAACAACGATAGCGAAGATTTGGTGTTGGGAAAAGTCTATCTGGTTTTGGAAGACGAAGTTGCCGCGCGGGACAATTACATTCGAGTTGTGGACGAATCAGGGGAAGACTATTTATACCCCGCGAGTTTTTTCGCCGCCATCGAATTGCCGCGCACGGTGGAACGCGCCTTGTTTCCCGTCGCGGGGGATTGAACTGAAATGGAAAAGGGACAGGGGTATGCCCTGTCCCTACGAGAATTGCATCACCACCCCCGCGGCAATGCAGATCTGCCCGATATGATACAGCCCGATATTGACGACGCGCCCGTTTTGGATGGGGGCGACGAACTTGAGCCACGCCAGCACGATATCCGACAGAAAGAATAGAAACGCGCCCAGCGCAACCAGCAGGGATGAACCCGCGCCCCAGCCGGGATCGGTCAACTTGAGCATGGCCGAGAGCAGCATCAACGCGATGACCGTCCCATAGACCGCCACAGGGAGGCGCATGCGCGTCTGCCCCTTTTCCGCCAGCGCCAGGAGGATGCGCCGCAACACCCGCGCGCTCCCCAACCCAATGATGACCGCCAGCGCGAGTCCCCACAACGAAACCGGCGAGGCGGGCGAATTGAATCCGATCACGTACGCCACTTGCGCCAGCAGGAACGCGGCCAGCCCGAACAAAAACAAGCGGTCGAGCCAGAGCAGCAGCGCGTCGCCGACGAGCGAAAAGAACATCCCCAGCGCAAACCACAGCAGCGCGCCCTGCAATCCCGCCGTCCACAGATAGATGAGCAGCAGGATCATCACCGCGGGCTTGGCGACGAATTCCAACCCTCGATTCATTTTCCACGTTGCCAGCGCGGTCAGCGCGGCAAAGACCAACGCGGTCAGCAAAGTCCACATGTGTGCCTCCTATGTCTGATATGAAAATAGTACCGCAACATTTTGCAGATTAACAAATAAACCGAGCAATCCCAAACGCGCCGTTTCAGTACCGCAACATTTATGTTGCCCCCAGACTTGCGGTGAAACTGGCAGAGGCAAGATAAATCTTGCGATACTGATTTTCATTCTTCGGGGTGAATCCTTTTCATGGATACTTGTGTTTCGGCGGCATGACGTACAAAAAAAGCAGGTCGGCGCGGTCAATCTTGTCCGGCTCCCAATCGGGGAAATCCGAACCGACCGTGACGACGCGCGCCCCCGCCCGCAGTTGACCCTCCAGATGCGCTTGCAGGCGGCGGAGTTCGCGCGACGTGGCGTAGACGAAGACGACGTCCGCCGCGGAAACGTCCGCCTTGTAAAAATTCCCCCGCTTCACGCGGACCTTCGAGCGGACGCCGTTTCGACGCGCGTTCCACCAACTGACGAGGCATTGCAGCGGGCCGATCTCGATGCCTGTGGCGCGCGCGCCGAATTCGCGCGCCGCGATGACGAGAGTCCGCCCGTCGCCCGCGCCGAGGTCGAAGAAGGCCTCCCCCGCCCGAAGGTCCGCGAGGCGAAGCGCGGCGCGGATGCGCTCCCGCCGCGTCGGCACGGAGGGCAGTCCATACAGCGCGGGAATCAGCGTCCACAACGCGGCGAGGGTCGAAAAGAGTCCAGCCAAAACGCAGACGGTGGTCATGCGCGTTTTGCCACGTCCCATTGGCGGGCAAATTTCAAAATACGCGGGCGGATGTAGAACGCGAACGGGTCGGCGATGGAACGCCGCGCCGCGATCAACCGCATCGCCGCGCGCGGGTCGTATCCCTGCGCGATGAGGATCGCCGCGCCCATCGCCGCGCCGCGGTGACGCCCGCCCGCGCAATGGGCGTAGACCCTGCCGCCGCGGCCGATCGTCTCGAGTGCGGCGAGCGCGCCGCGCATCAGCGCGTGGATCGGGATGGGGAAGAAAGGGCTGTCAATCGTCCGCAGCCATAGAAAGGAGAGCGGCTCGCTGTGCGGGTCGGGCGCGGGGCGGCGCTCCCAGCGCATGTTGATGACGAGCCGCACGCCGAGGCCGCGCAGGCGCGGGTAATCGTGCGCGGCGGGCGTCGTGCCGATGAAGAGGTCGGGGGTGATGGCGGAAAAATCCATGCGGCAATATCTTACCGCAATGCGGGTTTTTTAGCACAGATTGGTGTGCACGCAAAGGGTGTCAGCGCGGATTGCAAAATCTCCAGATTTTGCTCGAAAGTCGGGAGACTTTCGACTCCGTGCCTGACATGGTTTGCGTGCACAC
>DAOUMJ010000182.1:0-8103 GCA_034411715.1 Anaerolineales bacterium
TTCCCCCACATTTTGGCTAAAACGGACTTCAAGTGTCATTTTAGGCCAAATGTAGGGGGGACCAGCAATAATCAAAAAGCAAGTTATGCGGTACTGCGATGTAACGTATGGTAATGAGCCGGAAAATCCAAAGTTACATTGAAAAACTTCCTTCTTCGTACGAGGATGAAATTGTTGACTTTCTTGCATACCTCCTTGCCAAAGCCGAACGTGAGGAAAATCGGGAATGGTCGAAGGTCTCAATCACCTATGCCATGCGCGATATGGAGGATGAGCCTTCCGACTATTCGGTTGCGGATTTAAAGGTGGTTTATCAATGAAATAAGCGGGGCAATAAAATTTCAATTCCAGTGAGAATATTATTTGGAGACTTCAATGCAAATCTGGCGCGTCAACGCCCGCACGCACGAACTCAAAACCGAATCCGTCCCCGCTTCCTGGCAACGTCTCGGCGGGCGCGGACTGATCGCGCGCATCCTCCTCGACGAAGTGGACGCGACGACCGACCCTCTCGGCGCGGGGAATAAACTCATCTTCGCGCCCGGCCTGCTCGTCGGTCACATGCTCTCTTCGACCGATAGAATTTCAGTTGGCGGCAAATCCCCGCTGACAGGCGGCATCAAGGAAGCCAACGCGGGCGGGCGGACGGGACTGCACATGGCAACCATGGGCATCCACACGCTGATTATCGAAGACAAACCCGAAGACGATGGCTGGTGGGTGTTGCATCTCTCCCTGAAAGGCGCGAAATGGGACGAGGCGGATGACCTGGCTGGAGTGGGAGTCTATGCCAGCGCGGAAAAACTGATCGAGCGTTACGGCGATAAAGCCGCCATCGCGCTCATCGGACCCGGCGGCGAAATGCAGTTGAAATCGGCGGGGATTCAGAACCTCGACAAGGACAAAATCCCCGCGCGCATCGCGGCGCGCGGCGGACTCGGCGCGGTCATGGGCTCGAAGCGCATCAAGGCCATTGTGTTCGACAACGAAGGCGGAAAGAGGCCGCCCATCGCCGATCCCGAAGCGTTCAAGGTCGCACAGAAGGATTACACTAAAGCGCTGATGGATCATCCGCAGACCAAAACCTATCACGATTATGGCACCGCCGCCATGACCCAGTTGACGCAGCGCTTCGCGGGCATCCCCGTCCGCAACTTTTCGCGCGGCACGTACGATGACGTGGAAAAGATCGGCGGCGAGTCGTTGCGCGAATTCACGCTGACGCGCGGACATCCCTCTGACCCGTCGCACGCATGCATGGCGGGCTGCACGATCAAATGCTCGAACGTCTTCGGCGGGGAGGACGGCAAGGTCATCGTCTCGCCGCTCGAATACGAGACCATCGGCCTGATGGGCTCGAACCTCGACATCAACTCGCTCGATATGATTGGGCGGTTGAACTGGCAGGCGAACGATCTCGGTCTCGACTCGATTGAAGTCGGCGCGGCGCTTGGGGTCGCGGCGGAAGCGGGATTGCTGCAATGGAGCGATGGAGAAGGCGCGTTGAAGTTGCTCGACGAGATTCGCGTCGGCACGGAATTGGGTCGCACGCTCGGCGACGGCGCGGTCGCGGCGGGAAAGAAGTTCGGCGTCGAACGCGTCCCCGCCGTGAAGGGACAGGCCATGTCCGCGTACGAGCCGCGCTCCATTAAAGGCACGGGCGTCACGTACGCGACCACGCCGCAGGGCGCCGATCACACCGCAGGCCTGACCATCCGCGCCCAGGTCAACCACCTCGACCCGAACGTGCAAATCGAAGTCTCCCGCAACGCGCAATTCAATATGGCAGGCTACGATACCCTCGGCGCGTGCATCTTCGCGGGCTTCGGCTACGCGGCCACGCCCGACTTTGCGGTGAAGCGTTTGCTCGCGGCGCGCTACGGCTGGGACGACCTGCCCGATAATATTCTTCAAGCCCTCGGCAAAGAGACCATCAAAATGGAACGCGAATTCAATCGCCGCGCGGGATTCACGAAAGAGGATGATCGTATCCCGAAGTGGATGACGGAAGAGCCTTTGCCCGAAACCAATCACGTCTTCGATGTGCTTGGGGAGCAGTTGGATTCGATCTTCGATGGGATTTAAAGAGAACTCCGGGATTTTCAAAATCCCGGAGTTCCATTTACCGTGAGCCACCGACGAGATTCGAACCCGTGACCTGCGCATTACGAGGGCGCTGCTCTGCCGACTGAGCTACGGTGGCTTGGTTTGTTTGTAACGCAATTTGCCAAATTGCGCTTCGAGCAAATTGGCAATTTGCTTTACAGGCGGCGGGGATTATAAAGGATTACACTTAAACCCGCAAGTTTCCCTCTCCTCGCCTCGTCTCACTGATGACTGATCACTGCTGACTGAATCATGAACATCGCCATGCTCTCCTACCACACCTGCCCGCTCGCTACCCTCGGCGGCAAGGACACGGGCGGGATGAACGTCTACGTGCGCGACCTCACTCGCGCCCTCGGCGCGCGCGGCATCCACGTGGACGTGTTCACGCGCTCGCAGGACGAGCACGTCCCGCACGTCCTCCACGACCTCGGCTATGGCAACCGCGTCGTCCACGTCCCCGCGGGACCCGAGCATCCGATTCCGAAAAAGGAACTGGCCGACCACATTCCCGAATTCGTGAATGGGATTCGCGCCTTCGCGGACGAGAAGGGGATTCGCTACGACCTCATCCACAGCCACTACTGGATGTCCGGACTCGCGGCCGCCTCGCTCTCGGACCTCTGGGCGGGCGCGCCGATCCTGCATACGTTCCACACCCTCGGCTTGATGAAGAATCGCGTGGCGCGCAGCGACGAGGAGCGCGAGGGCGCGTACCGCGTTGAGGGCGAGAAACGCGTCCTGAAACGCGCGGCCCGCCTCATCGTCTCGACCGTAGCGGAGAAGGCGCAATTGCAGTGGCTCTACAAGGGCGACCTCCGCAAGATGGAAGTCATCCCGCCCGGGGTGGACGTCAGCCGCTTCTATCCCATCCCGCAGGACGAGGCGCGGCAGTTCATCGGCCTGTCGCCCAGTCAGTGCGTGGTGTTGTTCGTCGGGCGCATCGAGCCGCTCAAGGGCGTGGACACGCTCATCCGCGCCATATCTTATCTCGAATTTCAGGGCGTCAGCCATCCCGCCTATCTCGCCATCATCGGCGGCGAGCCAGACGCCGACCCCGAAGAGATGTCGGCGGAGATGGCGCGCCTGCAAAAACTCTGCGACGATCTGTGTATCGGCCAGACGGTGGTCTTCCTCGGCAAGCGCGCCCAGGACACCCTGCCGTATTATTACTCCGCCGCGGATGTGGTGGTGATGCCCTCGTATTACGAATCGTTTGGGATGGTGGCGCTGGAGGCCATGGCCTGCGGAACACCCGTGATCGCCTCGCAGGTGGGCGGGCTGGCCTTCCTCGTCCGCGACGGCGAGACGGGTTTCACCGTCCCCGAAGGCGATCCCTCCGCGCTGTGCGACAGGTTGACGCTGCTGCTGGGCGACCGCGATCTGCGCGCGCAAATGGGCGCCAACGCCGTGCAATACGCGCAAGGGTACAAGTGGGAAACGATCGCGGGCCGGATCGCGGAGGTATATGCCCGCCTGTTGACTCGCCTGCCTTTTTATACAGCCGCCGAATAGGGCTGAATTGTCTCTAAAACATTACTCTCGTCTTGTTGGGCAAAATACAAGTCCCAGCGCAACTGTACATTCATCCAAAAATCAGCAGGCATATTGAAGAACTTTGCCAGGCGCAAAGCCGTGCTGGGCGTGATGCCCCTGCGTCTGTTGATGATTTCATTCTGGATTCATCCGCGTCCATCCGCGTTTTCCGCGTCCCGAATTTTCAACGGCGCGGAAAAGAGACTGGTATATTCCGCGCCAGAAGGTTTCAGATCGCTTTTGAACAGGTGGACTGCGGTCACGTCCGCCTGGCCCAGCGCGCCGACCTGAGCCTTTTCGAGCGCGGCGCGGACTTTTTGCTGGTCGCTCGCGGAGATGGGCTGTTTCACGCGGCCGATCGTCAGGTGCGGAGAGAAGGGACGCGCCTCCTCCTCGTAGCCGAGACGCGCCGCGGCGGATTCGATTCCGCGTTGCAGCGAGGCCAGCGCGGCCGGGGCGTGGATTCCGATCCAGATCACGCGCGCCCGCCTCGGGGTTGGGAAGGAACCGAGCCCGCCCACGTCCATCGAAAACGGCGCGCAGTCTTTCGTCCCGGCGATCAGCATCTGCTCGAGCAGGTCCACGTTGGCGGGCGAAACGTCCCCGATGAATTTCAAAGTCAGGTGCATGTTCTCGATGGGCGTCCAGCGGACGAGGTCGCGCCCGAGCGCGGCGCGCAGGGACTCGGTCTGGCTGTGAATCGCTTGTCGGATCGAAAGGGGGATTTCCACCGCGATGAAAACGCGCAGAAGTGTCATACGTCAGGCTGTGTTCGTCAGGCGTTCCACGGCTTGTTTGAGATCGAGATAGCCCACAGGTTTGGTGAGGTACACCGACGCGCCCGCCTCCATACCGGTTTTGATATCCGACGGCATGCTCTTGGCCGAGACGACGATGACGGGGATGTGCATCAGGTCCGGCTCGCGGCGTATGAACTTCAGCACCTCCAGCCCCGAAACGTCGGGCATCATCACGTCGAGGATCACCACGTCGGGTTTCTCCTGCGCGATCATGCCGATGGCGGGAGCGCTGCTGAACATCTTGATCACGCGGTAGCCGTTGACGCGCATCATTTCCGCGAACAACTCGGCGGCGTCGGGTTCGTCTTCCACAACCAGGACGGTTTTTTGCGCGGGGGACATTGTGCGTCAAAAATAGCACAAGATGGGCGAAATGACAAGAGGCCGTGTGGATTTCAACCTGGCCTACAATTCCTACTGCGCGTATAACGACAAGTGGCCGGTGACCGGTTTTTCGTTTACGTTTCACTGACCTTTGCCAGCACATCCAGCAGGGCTTCGTATTGTTCGTTGCATCCCGAACACATTTCCAGGTGCTGGTGGACGAGCGGCATCAACCGCGCCGCGTCCTCCTTGCGGATTTCGACGTCGGCGTACTGGTCGAGCGCGGCGAAGACCTGCTCGCAGTCCACTTCGCAGTTTTCGAGAAAGCGGATCAAGTCGAGCACGTTCGCGTCCGATAATTCCGCATCCGCGCCTTTTCCATGCGCGATTTGGTTGAGCCAGTCTTTTAATTTCATTTTCATCTTTTCAGTTGACGATGGGCGGGGAGGGCATCTTACCTTGTCGTCTTCGCCGCGCCGCAACGTTTATGTTGCCTCTTGCAAGATGAACCTCGCGGCGCTTTACGTCTCGACGAAGGCGGTCAACACTTCCTGCGCGGTCAGGCCCTCCAGCGAGAGTCTTCTTTTCAGCCGCAGGCGCGCATCGTGCAGGAGTTTATACAGGGCGTTGCGGTTGGTCTTGAGTTTGGCGGCCGCCTCTTCCATCGGCATGTTTTGCACGGAGAGGAGCAAAATTGCCTCGCGCTGGCGGTCGGTGAGTTCCTCGGCGATGATGCGGCGGACGCGCGTCATCATGTCGGCGCGCTCGACGGCGGTTTCGGGTCCCGCGCTGGAATCTTCGAGCAGGGATTCGGGCGCCGGGGCCTCCTCGTCGTCCACCAATTCATCGAGAGAGGAGTCGCGCCAGCGTTTGCGCCGCAATTCCGAAAGGGCGATGCGGATCGCGATCTTGTGCGCCCAGGTGGTGAACTGGCTGCGTCCCTCGAAGGTGCGCAGGCGGTCGAGGATGCGAAGCAGCGTCTCCTGCGTCACTTCCTCCACGAGGAAATCGAATTGCGGCTCGGAGGGGGAGACCCAGCGCGAGAGCGCGTAGGGTAGGCCTTTCGTGATGACGGCGCGCAAATCCTCCAGCGCGGCGTCGCGGGCGGGGCCTTCCGCTTGCAGGTCTGCGAGCCATTGTTCGTTGGTGCGGGTGGACATGGTGGAGCGATTATAACCAGAAACCGGGTTTTCTTTTTTTGGCTTGACATTCCCCTCATTCCTCGTAGAATGACCTCATGCCCGTCATCCGCCTTCCCGCCGCGTTGAAATATTACGTGGACAACCAAAGCGAATTGGACCTCCCCGCCTCCTCCGTGACCGACCTGCTGGCCGCGCTTGCCGCGCGTTACCCAAACGTCGAATTTCACCTGCTCGATTCGGGCGGCAACCTCCGCCGCCACTTCACCGTCTTCGTCAACGGCGAACACATCCGCGGTTTGGAGAGGGCGGATGTGCCGCTCAAGCCGGGCGATAGAGTCGTTTTGCTGGCCTCTGCCGCAGGCGGATAAATCCGATAATGATTTTTGCCTTGACAAAAGCGATAATTTTTATAGAATTATCGGCACGATGAAAATGTTCCTGACGGCATATCATTGCTTGTGTCTTCGGCGGGGTTTGTAACCACCGCCTGAGGATCCTCGCAGTCAACACTCGGACGGTTGGACAACCCCCGCATGCAGAATTTTGCAATGTGGCGTTCGTTCGCCGTCTTTTTGTTTTGTGTTGACTGCTTTTTGTTTTAACGAAAACGGCAGATATGACATTACTCGATTACCGGTTATCCAGCTCGACCCTTCTTTCCTCAGAGGGGCTTGCCGCTTACGTCGGCGCCACCCCTCTCCTTCCGCTTCGCCGCGTGACAGCAGGCCTGCCGGAGACTGTGCAGGTCTTTGCCAAAGCCGAGTGGTTCAACCCCGGCGGATCGGTGAAAGACCGCCCCGCCTTGCGCATCATCCAGACCGCGCTTGCCAACGGAGACCTGAGACCTGGCCGGCGCCTGCTCGATTCCACTTCGGGCAACATGGGAATTTCGTATGCCACCTTTGGCGCGGCATTTGGCATTCCCGTCACGTTGACGATTCCGGAGAGCGCGAGCCCCGAGCGGCTGATGATTTTGCGCGCCCTCGGCGCAGAAATTATCCTGACCGATGCTTCCGAGGGCTCTGATGGCGCCATCGTGGAGGCGCGTCGGCTGGCTGCGACCAACCCCGACTTGTACTGGTACGCAAACCAGTATGATAATCCCGCCAACTGGCAGGCGCATTATTTTTCCACGGGGCCGGAGATTTTCACCCAAACGAACGGACAGGTCACTCATTTCGTGGCGGGGCTGGGAACCTCCGGCACGCTGATGGGAGCGGGGCGTTACCTGCGCCAGCGATTGCCCGGCGCGCAGATTGTTTCGATGCAGCCCGACGCGGCCTTTCACGGTCTCGAAGGATTGAAGTATATGCCTGCCGCCATCCAGCCGGGCATCTACGACCCATCGTTTGCGGATGACAACCTCGAGATCCGCACCGAGGCGGCGCATGAGATGGTCCTGCGGCTGGCGCGCGAGGAGGGGCTGTTCGTCGGCATCTCGTCCGGCGCGGCCGCGGCTGCGGCGCTGCAGATAGCGAGACGATTAACCGCAGGTGTGGTCGTCACGGTCTTTCCCGACGCAGGCTGCAAATATCTCAGCGATAGAGCGCTCTGGGAGGGAAAGTGACCTTGAAAATACCGCAAGCCCTCCTCGAACAAATCCACGCGCACGGCGAGTCTTCGTACCCCGAAGAAGGCGCGGGGTTTCTGGTTGGCGCGGCGGGACGAGTGGGGCGCATTATCACCCTGCCCAACGCGCGTGAAGACGGCGCGCGTCATAACCGTTACCTGATCGCCCCCCACGATTATCTTGCAGCCGAGGAAGCGGCGGACCGGCTGGGGCTGAGTCTGATCGGCATCTTCCATTCACACCCCGACCATCCCAGCCGCCCCTCGGAATTCGACCGCGAATGGGCGCAGCCTTTCTTTGTGTATCTCATCACCAGCATTCAGCAAGGCCGGGCGGCCGAGAGCCGCGCCTGGCGGTTGATGGATGACCGTTCTCAATTTAGCGAAGAAAAAATCCAAATCGAAACAGGAAACGAGTAAAATAAATCATGTCAACGCTGAAAATTCCCACCCCCCTGCGAAGTTACACCAACGAAAACGCCGAAGTGACCGTGCGAGGCGCGACGGTCGGTGAAGCGATGCTTCATCTGGTCGAACAATTTCCAGGCCTGAAACCGCATCTTTTTAACAGCGAAGATGGACTGCGTCCTTTTGTCAATCTGTTCATTGATGGGCATAACGTGAGA
>DAOUMJ010000183.1:0-33202 GCA_034411715.1 Anaerolineales bacterium
CTGGGTGTTCACGAGATGGCGCACAACTGGTGGTTCGGGCTGGTGGGCAACGACCAGGCGATGGAACCCTGGCTGGACGAGGCGCTGTCGGTTTACAGCGAGCGCATCTTTTTCGAATACACCAACCCCGGCATCGTGAACTGGTGGTGGCAGTTCCGCGTCAACTACTTCGGCCCGAGCGGCTGGGTGGACACGAACATCTACAACGGCGGCAACTTCCGCGATTACACCGACGCGGTCTACTTCAACGGCGCGACCTTCCTCGAAGACCTGCGCGTCCGCATCGGCGACGACGCCTTCTACCGCTTCCTCAAGGATTACGCCGCGCAGCTGTCTTACCGCCGAGCCACCGCCAACGATTTCTTCCGCATCGTGCGTCTGCACACAAAGAAGGATATTTCCGACTTGATCGCGGCGTACTTTGCGAGCGCGCGCTAACGCTGCCCGGCGCCGCGAATCCCTTCGCCACGCACGGCAACCTGCCGGTGGATATCCGCACAGGACCATTCAGTGGAAATACCTCCCTGCAAGCGGGCGACTTCCAGGCCGCGGCCAGCAGAAACGGCATCGGAAACATCCCGAACGCGCCGGTGAACGGTTGGTTTACAAAGGTGTGGAATAACTCGATCTTTTCCTACATCAACCTGACCGGCGTCACCCAATTCCGCCTGCGTTTTGCCGCGGGCGATAACGATGACAACGGCGCGGATAACGTAAGGTTTTTCAGCGGGGATTATGGAACCGCCAACGCCAGGCCGACGCTCATCGTCGAGTATTACGTTCCGTAAGCCGCGACACGCCAGTCGGGCATCCGCAAATGTCGCCGAATCCGCCCCGGGTCCCGCGTGACCCGGGGCGGGCCGCGCCAATAGTACCAACGCGTCATCCCATCCGAACCAAAATTGCGATTTTGGTTATTGCATAAAGCGGATAATTTTTGTATAGTGTAAGCGAAGGATTTGTTCGTTACCTTTTCCTTCGGGAGGGCTCCATGTTCACACGAAGGTTCAACTATGGTGTATTTTCTTTCCTGATCGCCGCCGCGTTTGCGTTGGCGGGGATCGGCCCGGCGGAGGCGGTGGCGCTCAACGCGCCCGATCCAAGCCCGCCGGCGCAGACCGTCAAACTCATCTTCATCCATCACTCCGTCGGCGAGAATTGGCTGACGGACGACTACGGCGATTTGGGCAAAACCCTGGACGCCAACAATTACTTCGTCAGCGATACGAACTACGGCTGGGGGCCGAACAGCATCGGCGACCGCACCGACATCCCTAATTGGCCCGAATGGTTCCGCAGCAGCGACACGCCCGCGTACATGGCGGCCTTGTACGCCGAGGACGGCCAAAATTCCTGGTACACGCGCACGCTGGCCGAGCCGGGCGGGCAGAACACAATCGTGATGTTCAAGTCGTGTTTCCCGAACTCGAACCTGGAGGGCAACCCGGACGATCCGCCCGACCCGACGCCCGGCTTCACAGTGGGACACGCCAAATGGGTTTACAACGAAATTCTCAAGTACTTCCGCACCCGTCCCGATAAACTCTTCGTCGTCATCACCGCGCCTCCCGTCACGGATTCCACTTACGCGGCCAACGCCCGCGCCTTCAACAATTGGCTCTATAACGACTGGCTGGCGGAGAACAATTATCCGTTCAGCAACGTGGCCGTGTTCGATTTCTACAACGTCCTGACCCACAAGAACGCGCATCACCGCTACAACACAAACACCGGCAATATCGAGCATATCGTAACGAGCAGCAACACGTTGTACTATCCTACCGGCGACGATCATCCCAGCGCGGCCGGCAGCAAAAAAGCGACCAACGAATTCGCGACGCTGTTGAACGTCTTTTACAATCGCTGGAAAGCGGACGACATTCCCCAGTTCGCCGCCTTTAAATCGAACGCCGCGCAGGACGGCTGGATTCTCGAATCCGGCGAAAACAGCAACACCGGCGGAACGATGAATGACGCGGCGACAACCTTCAACGTCGGCGACAACAACGCGGACAAGCAATACCGCGCCGTCCTGTCGTTCAATACCGCCTCGCTTCCCGACAACGCCGTGATCACGAAAGTCACGTTGAAGATCAAGCGACAGGGAACGACGGGAAGCAATCCTTTCGGTTCGCTCGGCAGCCTGGCGGTTGACGTCCGCAAGGGAGTGTTCAGCGGCAACGGCGCGTTGCAATTGGGCGATTTCCAGGCAAATTCCAGCCGGGATAACATCGGCAACGTTCCCAACGCGCCCGCCGCCAATTGGTATACAAAAATCTGGACGAGCGGCATTTTCGCTTACATCAACAAGGGCGGCCGGACGCAAATCCGCCTGCGCTTCGCGACCGGCGACAACGACAACCAAAGCGCCGATACCCTGCGGTTCTTCAGCGGGGACGCGGCCAGCGCGGATCGGCCGCGCCTTGTGATTACGTATTACGCGCCGTAAGATTCACCGCCGCGCCCATCGCCCCGGCGTTCCATTAAAGAAAGGAGTGCCAGGCCATGAAACGTTTTTCCTTTTTCCCGAACCTCCTGCTGGTCGGGATCTTCTGGTTGAGCGCGTCGCCACCGGGACGAATTCCGAAAGCCGCCCCCGCGCCGCAGGCCCCGTTCCTGACCAACGTGATCTCCGTCGCCGCCAGCGAATACCACACCTGCGCGGCGACCGCCGGCGGCGCGGTCAAATGCTGGGGCGATAACACCTACGGCCAGTTGGGCGATGGAACTCACACCGACCGCAAGACGCCGGTCTACGTGAAAGGATTGAAAAATGTCACCGCCGTCGCCGCCGGCCGGACTTTTACCTGCGCCCTCACCTCCGGCGGCGGGGTCAAATGTTGGGGCGCGAACGGCGAAGGCCAATTGGGCGACGGCACGGGCAATGGGAGCAGCGTCCCGGTTGACGTGAGCAACCTGTTGAGCGGCGTGACCGCCATTTCAACCGGCGGGTATCACGCCTGCGCGCGCACCTCGGCCGGCGGGCTGAAATGTTGGGGAAACAACTACGACGGGCAACTCGGCGACGGGACAACCGAAGACCGCTGGGAGCCGGTGACCATCTACGCCAGCAGCATCGCCTCCGTCTCCGCCGGCTGGGCGCACACCTGCGCGGTGACAACGACCGGCTGGGCCAAATGCTGGGGAAACAACGTGCGCGGGCAACTGGGCGACGGCACCACCGACGAACGCCACTCGCCCGTGAACGTCAGCGGAATGGCGGGCGTGACCAGTTCCATTTCCGCGGGCGGCTTCCACTCGTGCGCGTTGACCACGACCAACCAACTCAAATGTTGGGGCTGGAACTATTACGGCCAGTTGGGCGACAACACCACCGCCCAGCGCCTGACGCCCGTCAATGTGATCTGGTTGGGCAGCCTGCCCAGCGCCGTCTCTGCAGGAGGTGGAAACCATACCTGCGCGCTCAATGGGGATGGAGGGGTCAAATGCTGGGGAAGCAACTCGCGCGGGCAGATTGGCGATAACACCACCACCAACCGCAAGACCCCGGTAAGCGTGAGCGGGCTGGCGAGCGGAGTGGATGCCGTCTCTGCCGGATCGAGCATCACCTGCGCGCGGATGACAGTCGGCGGGGTCAAATGCTGGGGATACAATGACGACGGTCAACTCGGCGACGGCACCACAACCGAACGTCATACGCCGGTGGATGTCCTCGCGCCGCGCATGACCTTCCGCTCCACCGCCAGCCGCGACGGTTGGGTGCTGGAATCCGGCGAGAGCACCAGCGAAGGCGGCACGCTGAACGCGAATGGCAACCTCGTCGTCGGCGACAACGCCCAGGACAAACAATATCGCGCGTTCCTGTATTTCAACACCGCCAATTTGCCCGACGACGCCACGCTCATCAAAGTCACATTGAAAATCAAGCTCATTGGCGTGACCGGGACCGACCCGTTCACCACGCACGGCCAGCTGCGCGCCGACATCCGCAACGGGACCTTCGGCGCGGCCGCGCTGGAAATCGAGGACTTCCAGGCGGTTGCCTCGCAAGGCCACGTTGGTCATTTCAACGCCTCCAGCGGAGGCTGGCACAGACTCATTTTGGGCGCGGCCAATTACGTTCACATCAACCTGACCGGCGTCACCCAATTCCGCCTGCGCTTCGCCACCGGCGACAACAACGACAACGGCGCGGACTACGCCTCGTTCTATTCGGGCGAGGCGGCAAACGCAAACCGTCCGCAACTCATCATCGAGTACGTCGAGCCGTAGCAGCCTCCCTCGGAAGGAAAAAGCCCATGAAGCGCCTGTTCCCCCTCTGGCCTGGCTTGTTGATCGTTGCCTTAAGTTGCTCCGCCATCGCGAGCGGGCCGCCTGCTTCGCAAACCTTCCAACCGAACCCGGCCTTCCCTTCCGCACAAAGCAAAACCTATTACGTGCGGATGGACGGCGGCGACGCGCAAAAATGCACCGGCCTTGCCGACGCTCCCTACCCCGGCAGCGGGACGAACCAACCCTGCGCGTGGGATCACCCCTTCCGCGCCCTGCCCCCCGGAGGGACGCCGCGCATCGCCGGCGGCGACACGCTCATCATCCGCGCGGGATCGTATCGAATGGGTTACGGCACGCCCGGCGACGGCAACTGCGACGCGAGCGGCGCGTACGATTGCATCATGCCTCCCGTCCCAAGCGGACCCGACGCGGCGCATCCCACGCGCATCCTCGGCGCGGGTTGGAACAGCGGCTGCGCCAAACCTCCCCAACTGTGGGGCGCGGAGCGTCCGTGGTTCATCCTCAACCTGACCGATTCGAGCAACGTCGAGATCGGCTGCCTGGAGATCACCGATCGCTCCGGCTGCGTCGAATTTCACAGCGGGAACATCGCCTGCGAGCGCGACGATCCGCCCTACGGCAATTGGGCTTCCTACGGCCTGTACGCGGAAGACTCGGCCAATGTTCATCTTTACGATTTGAACATTCACGGACTCGCCGCGGGCGGAGTCCACGCGGGGCGCCTCTCGAACTGGACCGTGGAGCGGGTGCGCGTCGTCGGGAACGGCTCTGTCGGTTGGGACGGGGACCTGTGGGACGACAACGGCGACTCCAACTCCGGCGCGCTCACCTTCCGCAACTTCACCGTGGAGTGGAACGGCTGCGGCGAGACCTACCCCGGCAAACAGCCCACCGGCTGCTGGGCGCAATCCGCCGGCGGTTACGGCGACGGATTCGCCACCGGCACCAGCGGCGGAAACTGGCTGATCGAGGACTCGTCCATCCGCTACAACACATCAGACGGGCTGGACTTTCTCTACGTGTCCCTGCCCGGCTCGTCTGTCACGATCCGCCGCACGATCATCGAAGGAAACGCCGGGAACCAGGTCAAGAATTATCGCGGCCCGTTCACGCTCGAAGATTCGATCATCGTCGGCAACTGCGGCTTTTTCGACGGGAAGTCGTTCACGTTCAACGTGGACAATTGCCGCGCCCTCGGCGCCGCCGTCGCCGTCGGCGTGACGCGCGGCGGCCAGGCGACGATCACCAACAACACCATCACCAGCGAGGGCGATTGTTTGGTCGCGGCGGAATGTTCCAGCGGGAATTGCGACGGCAGCGAGGATGTGATCCTCCGCAACAACATCTTCCAGGGACAGGTGGATTTCCTGCAACCCTTCGAGCAGACCTGCCTGGTCTACGAGGAGACCATCCCAGGCAACCCATTCAGCCTGAACTATTCGCTGGTCAACAACGTAAAAGACGACGCCTGCCCCGGCTCGAACAACCTCTGCGGAGTTTCCCCCGGCCTGGTCAATCTCAACATAGACAGTTTCAACGCCAATCTGTTGTCGTCCAGCCCGGCCATTGACGCCGCGAACAACGCGGCCTGCACCGCCGCCGACCGGCGCGGCCTGCCTCGTCCGCAGGACGGCGACGGAAACGGGAGCCAGATCTGCGATATGGGCGCGATCGAATACAAACCTCCCGTCGTCGCCAACCTGAAATCCATCGGCGGAGACGACGGCTGGATCCTGGAATCCGCGGAATCCAGCAACAAGGGAGGCGCGCTCGATAGCGCCGCGGCCACCCTCCGTCTTGGCGACGATGCGTCCGACAAACAATATCGCGCCGTCCTTTCGTTCGACACGTCATCCATCCCCGATAACGCCATCCTCACCAAAGTCACGTTGAAGATCAAATTCCAGGGAACGACGGGAACCAGTCCCTTCGCCACGCACGGCAATTTGGTCGTTGATATCCGCAAGGGGGCGTTCGGCGGCAGCGCGGTTTTGCAGGCGGGCGATTTCCAATCCGCCGCCAGCGGCAGCGCAATCGGAAACATTCCGAACTCCCCTTCGAACGGCTGGTATTCAAGGATATGGAAAGATGCGATCTTTTCTTACATCAACCTGACCGGCCTGACCCAGTTCCGCCTGCGCTTCCAAAAAGACGACAACGACGATTCGGGCGCGGACATCCTCCGCTTCTACAGCGGAAACGCCGGCGCGGTCTCAAACCGCCCGAGGTTGATCGTGGAGTACGTTGTGCCGTAGCCAACGACGCGTAAGCGTGTTAGTTTTGAAAATGAAACCGCGATCTCTCCCTCGGACAGGCCGCTTCCCAAACCGGCTCGTTCGTCTTTTTGTGTTCGCTCAATCTCTTGACAAAGGAGGCGGTCTGTTTCGGTAACATGGACTGTTTTCTGCAATGGACTCACCCATGAAATTTCACATTGGAATCGAAAACAACAACGAAGGCATCCGCTCCATCGCCTGGATGCTCGAACATCCGGGCTGTTACGCCTACGGAGCGAACGAACAGGATGCCCTCGCCAATTCCCCCGCCGCCATTCGCGCCTACGCGGCCTGGATCGGCAGCCACGGGGAGGCCTGGCTTCCCGCGGACGCGGATATCGAACTGCGCGTCGAACAGGTGTGGGAGGATTACCGCATCAACGAAGAATATGAAAGGGTCGCAGAGGACGGCTACGACGTGGACCCCTTCTTCGAGCATGACTGGAAACCGCTCACCGCCGCCGACATCGAACGCGGCCTGAAGATGCTGGTCTGGTCGCGCGCCGACCTTCTGGAGATCCTCGAGACTCTGACACCCGCGCAATGGGCGTATAAAAAGGAGGGAGAACGCTGGGACATCGCCGGCATCGTCAAGCACATCGGCGGGGCGGAATGGTGGTATATGGACCGTCTCGGCCTGACGTTCCCGCGCGCCGATGTCCCCGCCGAACCGCTGGAACGTTTGCAGAAAGCGCGCGGGCTGGCAAACCGGATTTTGCCATCGCTCGAAGACTCGAAACTGGTATTGGGCGTGGACGGCGAGTTCTGGAGCCCGCGCAAGGCGCTGCGGCGCGCATTGTGGCACGAGCGGGATCACACGGAGCATATTCGGAAATTGCTGCGGGGGGCTTAAAATCGGACTTGCGCTGTCACATTTCCTTGACTATCCCCGCCAAAAGATTATACTAGGCGCATGCCTCCCAATAACATCGGCCGTTACGAGATCAAATCGGAACTGGGACGCGGCGGCATGGCCACCGTCTATCGCGCTCACGATCCGAGTTTCGACCGCGAAGTGGCGGTTAAGGTGTTGCCGCGCGAATTCCTGCACGACCCGCAGTTCCGCGCCCGCTTCGAACGCGAGATCAAGACCGTCGCCCAGCTGGAACATCCCGCCATCGTGCCGGTCTACGACGTGGGCGAGGACGATGGACAACCCTTCTTCGTCATGCGCCACATGACCGGCGGTTCGCTTTCGGACTGGCTCAGGCAGGGCACATTCTCGTTGCAGGATACCACCCGCATCGTGGAACGCCTGTGCAAGGCGCTGGCCTACGCGCACAAGAAGGGCGTCATTCACCGCGACCTCAAGCCGGGCAACGTGCTGTTCGACAGCAACGGCGAGGCCTTCCTTTCGGACTTCGGCGTGGCCAAACTGGCCGAATCCGCCTCCAGCATGACCGGGAGCGGCATCGTCGGCACGCCCGCCTACATGAGTCCCGAACAGGCCCAAAGCGGGCAAGTTGACGGGCGCAGCGACATCTACGCCATGGGGGCCATTATCTACGAGATGCTGACAGGTTCCCAGCCTTACAAGGCCGATACGCCCATGGGCGTGGTGGTCAAGCACATCACCGACCCCGTCCCTGAGATCCTGCGCGACAACCCCAACCTCCCGCCCGAAGTGGACGAGATCGTCAAGAAGGCCATGAGCAAGGATCGCGACCAGCGTTACGCCACCGCCATCGAACTGGCGCGCGCCCTCCACAAGGCCGCCTTTGGCGACGAAGGCAACATCACCGACCCGCAGGTGACGCGCCCGCGCCTGGCCTCCCCCGTCACAACCCGCAAACGGCTGGGCTGGATCGCCGCCGCCGCGGCGCTGACGCTCCTCGTCGCGGCGGGAATCTACGCGTCGAGCAGGAGCCAGCCGAAGGTCCAGCCGGAGGCGAGCCCCACCGCGCAGGAGGCCGCGCCGCCCATCCTCGTCGAAACCGCCGTCCCAACCCCCAGCCCGCAGGCTGTCCCAACGCCCACAGGCGGCGCGGAACAGTTCGCCTTCCTCGTCGGCAACAACATCTGGATGATGAACACCGACGGAAGCGACGCGCATTCGCTCACCAGCGATAGCGCGCCAAGATCGCATCTGCAATGGCTGGGCGAGGGGCAGGGGTTGGTTTATCTCTCCGGCAAATGCGCCTGGCGGTTCGATCTTTCGACGCAGAACGCCGAACAGATCGCCTGCTTCGCCAACGCGAAATATTTCGACGGTTTCCGCGTCTCGCCCGACGGGCAGAGGGTTGCCATCAGCCTGGACCGCGAACTCATCATCGTCCCCTTCGACCCGGCCGCCCTGAAAGCGGCGACCGACCGCGCCAGCCTGCTCAAGAACGAAGGCGCCTGCTTCTACAACCGCGCCGCGGTGAAGGACATACGCTGGGCGCGCGACGGGAAATCGCTGGCGGTCATCTTTCGCGACCCCGCCGCCAGACTCGCCGACGCCGTGCGCTTGCTCGACGTTACGCGCTGCCCGCCCTCCGAACCCCTCCACCTGGACGATTTCCCCACCGGTCGTTTCGAATTTGGCTACAAGGGCGGCCCGCTCATCCCCAGTTTCGATTGGGACGGCGCGGCGCGTTTCCTGCTCAATGACACTGTCCGCTACGAGGGATTCGGCAACCTGTACCTGTACGATATGCAGGCCCGACAGGGCGGCAGGATCAACCCCATCGAAGGCGTCTGCTGCTACCGTGACGCCCGCTGGAGCCCCGACGGCACGTACGTGCTTCTTCTGTTTCAGGATATTCGCCTGGGCGGGGAGACCCGCAACCTGCTCTACTACGTCCCCTACGAGGCGCTGACCAGCGGCGAGTTCGGCCAGCCCATCCCGCTCCCCCTCAGCCTGCAGTCGGATCCGCGCCTCAACCTGCAACCCGAATTCCGGCCGTAGGCCGCGCCGGTTTTACCCGCGTTATAATCGCCGCATGGGCACGCTGTATCTCGTCGCCACCCCCATCGGCAATCTGGAAGACCTGAGCCCGCGCGCGGCGCGCGTCCTGCGTGAGTGCAAACTCATCGCCGCCGAGGACACGCGTCACACCGCCAAACTGCTCAACCGCTTCGGCATCCAGACACCCCTCACCAGTTATTTCGAACACAACAAACTGACCAAACTCGAGCGCGTCCTCGCAACCCTGGCGGACGGGGACGCGGCGCTCGTCTCCGACGCGGGGACTCCCGCCCTCAACGACCCCGGCTACGAACTGGTGCGCGCCGCTCTCGCTTCGGGCTTCGACGTTCGGCCGGTCCCCGGCCCCTCGGCGCCGATCGCCGCCCTGAGCGTCTCCGGCCTGCCGACGGACGCGTTTCTCTACCTCGGCTACCTCCCCCACAAAAAATCCGAGCGGCGAAACCTGCTGGCGCAAATTGGCGATTTGCGCTACACGCTCATCTTTCTCGAATCCCCGCGCCGTCTCGCGGCCGCGCTCGAAGACCTGCTCGACATCCTCGGCGACCGTCCCATTTGCGTTGCCCGCGAGATGACGAAAGTGTACGAGGAATTCTGGCGCGGGTCGCTGCGCGGCGCAGTGGAGGAATTCAGGACGCGGGAGGCGCGAGGGGAGTTTACGCTGGTGGTGGGAGGGCGGTTATCGGCGATTAGCGATCGGTGGACGGAGGAGGAGTTGACGGCGGCAATCAAGGCGGAGGTGGAGCGCGGCACATCCACAAAAGAGATCGCGGCGAAATTGTCCGCGCGGAGCGGGTGGGGAAAGCGGGATGTGTACGCCAGGGCGAGTCAACTCGATCATCTGATCGGACATGGAAGATCGGAAGCATCGGACATGGCCGAGGATCACGATAATATTTAAGGGGGATCCCCCCCTTTCCGAAAGGAGCGACCCATGTCCTGGCAAACCCAACTGCGCGGGGACTCGGTATCCTGGCTGCTCGAATCCGACTCGGCCAATATCCGCTGCCTGGCAATGCGCGACCTGCTCGACCTTCCGCCCGACGACAGGAGGCTGAAGGCCGCGCGCAAATTGGCGCACAAAGAAGGGCCGATTGCGCGTATTCTGTCCAGGATGAACGAGGAGGGGTATTGGATGCGCCCGGGGACGGGCTACGGCCCGAAGTACAAGTCCACGGTGTGGGCGCTGATTCTGCTGGCGCAACTCGGCGCGTCGGTGAAGGAGGATAAGCGGATTCGGCTGGCGTGCCGATATTATCTCGATCACGCCTTGAGCCCGGGCGGGCAGATTTCCTGCATGACCAACAATTCGCCTTCGGGAACGATTGACTGCCTGCAAGGCAACATGCTTTGGGCGCTGATGGAGTTGGGCTACGCAGACCCGCGCATGGACTCGGCCTACGAATGGATGGCGCGGACAGTGACGGGCGAGGGCGTCGCTCCGATGAAGGACAAACATGCGCCTCTCCGGTATTACAGCGGCAAGTGCGGCCCGAATTTCGCCTGCGGGGCGAACAACAAACTACCGTGCGCGTGGGGCGGGGTCAAGGTCATGTTGGCGTTCGCCCGCCTCCCCGTCGAGAAGCGAAGCGGGCTTATCGAGCGGGCGATCCGCGCGGGCGTGGAGTTCTTCTTCAGCGTGGATCCGTCCACGGCGAATTATCCCAACGGCTGGGCGGCGAAACCGAGCGGCAATTGGTGGAAATTTGGCTTTCCCGTTTTTTACGTCACCGACATTTTGCAGATCGCCGAAGCGCTGGCGGGGCTGGGCTTCGCCCGCGACCCGCGCCTCGCGAACACGCTCGAACTCATCCGCTCGAAACAGGATGAAGAGGGACGCTGGCCGTTGGAATACAATTATGACGGCAAGACGTGGATGAGATTTGGCAGGATGAAGGAGCCAAATCCGTGGGTCACATTGCGGGCGCTGCGGGTGTTGAAATCGAGTTTCTGACGACTCAATGAAAAAATTCATCGTCGTAATCTTCCTCTTCCTCGGCATGGCGGTCGTCGTCCTCAGTTTTGGGGAACTGGAAAACACCCTCGCCACCCTGCAAAGCGCGCGCCTGCGCTGGTTGGTTCTTGCGCTGGCGCTGGAGATTCTGTGGATGTTGAACCTCGGCCTGGCCTACCAATCCATCTACCGCCTGCTGGGGATCGAGGAAAGCCGCGGCCGCCTGACCCTCGTGGCCGCCGCTTCCAACTTCGTCAACATCGTCGCCCCGACGGCGGGCGTGAGCGGCATCGCCGTCTTCGCCAACGACGCGCGGCGGCGGGGGCATCCGCCCGGCAAGGCCACCCTGGCGGGCGCGCTCTTCCTGCTGGTGGATATGGCCGCCTTCATCTTCGTCCTCGCCCTCGGCTGGATCGTCCTCCTCCGCCGCAACGACCTGACCGCCGGCGAAATCTCCGCCTCGCTCCTGCTCCTGTCCATCGCCTGCATCTTCGCCTTCCTGCTTTATCTTGGCTATCGCTCCGCCGACGCGCTCGGAAACGCCCTGGCGCGCATCGCCCGCCTGGTCAACCGCCTCGTCGCGCCTTTCCTCCATCGCGATTACCTCAGCGAGGAGCGCGCCCACGCCTTTGCCGCTGAGGTCGCCGATGGTCTCGCTGACCTGCCCGAACATTCCCTTCAGCGTTTGCTCCGTCCCCTCTTGCACACGCTGTTCGGCAAAGCCCTGCTCATCGGCGTCCTGCTCTGCTCGTTCCTCTCCTTCGACGTGCCGTTCTCTGCAGGGACAATCATCGCGGGCTGGGCTGTCGGCTACCTGTTCCTCATCGTCTCGCCCACGCCCAGCGGCATCGGCGTCGTGGAGGGCCTCATGCCTCTTACGCTGGCCAGCCTGCGCGTCCCGTATGAAGCGGCGGTAGTCGTCACGCTTACTTACCGCGCGGTCACGTTCTGGTTCCTGTTGGCCGTCGGTGGGTGGGCCTTCCGCCGCCTGCATTTGTCGAACGCCTGATGACCCTCGCCTCCCTCCTCTCGCGCTGGAAGACCGACGCCGAGGCCGCGCCGAACTTCGCCGCCTGGCGGACTCTCCCCGCGCGCCCCGCCGACCTCGTCCCCCTCCCGCCTCTCCCGGACCCCCTGCCGGCCGCGCTCTCGAGACGCGGAATCCACGCCCTCTACTCGCACCAGGCCGCGTCCTTCGAGTCCGCGCGGCGCGGCGAAAACCTCGTCCTCGCCACCGGCACCGCCTCCGGCAAAACCCTGGCCTACAACCTGCCCGTCCTCGCGGCGCTCATTGAAAATCCCTCCGCCCGCGCGCTCTACTTCTTCCCAACCAAAGCATTGACCCAGGATCAACTCTCCAACCTCCACTCGTACCGGGAACTTGAAACCTGGAACTTGAAACCCGCGATTTACGATGGCGACACCCCCCAATCCCACCGCGCCCAAATCCGTAAAACCGCTCACATCCTCCTCACGAATCCCGACATGCTCCACACCGGGATTCTCCCCCATCACACCAACTGGGACGAATTCTTCCGCAATTTGAAATTCGTCGTCGTTGACGAATTGCACACCTACCGCGGCGTCTTCGGCTCGCACGTCGCCAACGTGATTCGCAGGTTGAAGCGCGTGGCAAATTTTCACGGCGCGCATCCGCAATTTATCCTCACCTCGGCCACCATCGGCAACCCAAAGGAACTCGCCGAAAAACTCATCGAAGAACCCGTCACGCTCATTGACCAGGACGGCTCCTCGCGCGGCGAGCGTCATTTCCTCATCTACAACCCGCCCATCGTGGACGAATCCCTCGGCCTGCGAAAATCCGCCTTCGATGAATCAATCCGCCTGGCAGGAGACATACTTGACAATGATGTTCAAGGCGTCATGTTCTCCCGCACGCGGCGGTCTGTCGAAATCCTCCTCAAGCGACTCAGCGAAAGTACACAGGTAGACAGGTACACAGGTACACAGGTAAACACGGAGAACGGAACACGAAGCACGAAACACGCCACTCCTCCCCAATTACCAATTACCAATAACCACTTATTACCAATTCGCGGCTATCGAAGCGGCTACCTCCCCTCCCAGCGCCGCGAGATCGAAAAGGGGCTCCGCGATGGAAGCGTCCGCCTCGTGGTCGCGACCAACGCCCTCGAATTGGGCATAGACATCGGCGGGCTGGGCGCGGCCATCCTCGTCGGCTACGCGGGGAGCATCTCGTCCACGTGGCAGCAGGCGGGCCGCGCCGGCCGCGGGGACGATCCCGCCGCGGCCGTGCTGGTCGCCTCGCCCAATCCGCTCGATCAGTTCCTCGCCCACCATCCCGAATACTTCTTTGGGCGCTCGCCCGAACAGGCATTGATCAACCCCGATCATCTTCTGATTTTGCTCGAACACTTGCGCTGCGCCTTGTTCGAGTTGCCGTTCAAGGAAGGGGAGGGCTTTGGCAAACTTCCCCCCGAAACCATCGGCGAATATCTGGATGTCCTGATTGCCAATAATGAAGCCCACGCCTCCGCCGAAAAGGTTTTCTGGATGGCAGACGCGTATCCCGCAGCGAACATCTCGCTTCGCTCCGCCTCGCCCGCCAATGTGGTTTTGCACACGGAAGATGAAAACGGCCAGCGGACAATTGGAGAGGTTGATTTAGCCAGCGCGGTCTGGATGGTTCACCCGCGCGCCGTCTACCTGCACGAAGGCCAGCAATATTTTGTGCAGGAACTCGACCTCACGCGCAACACCGCCACGCTCATCCCCGTCGGCCTCGACTACTACACCGAGCCCCTGCGCGAAACCACTCTCCAAATCCTCTCCATCTCTGAAACATCACCTGACACCTCGCACCTGACACCTGATACCAAAAATTGGGGCGAACTCCAGGTGACGACTCAAGTGACAGGCTTCCGCAAACGCACCTGGCTCGGCAGCGAAAACCTCGGCGAGGAACCGCTCGACCTGCCTCCCTCCGATTTGCAGACGACGGGATACTGGCTGACCCTCTCCGAGGAGACGATCACGCGTCTGCGCGAGACGGGAGCCTGGTCCAGCGACCCCAACGACTACGGCCCCGACTGGCCGAAGATCCGCGAGCGCGTCCGCGCGCGGGATGGATTCCGCTGTCAGATCTGCGGACTGCCCGAAAACGGGATACAGCACGATGTCCACCACAAGATTCCGTTTCGGACCATTTTGCGGAGTGCAAAGTCTCCTGACTTTGCCAGCCGAAGTCGGGAGACTTCGGACTCCGTTTTGGTTTATGCTCACCGTCTCGACAACCTCGTCACCCTCTGCCCCTCCTGCCACCGCAAAGCCGAGCAGAACGTCCGCATGAGAAGCGGGCTCGCCGGTCTTGGCTACGTGCTGAGTCAACTCGCGCCGCTCTTCCTGATGTGCGACCCCGGCGACCTCGGCCTGCACGTGGACGCGGCCGGGTCGGTCTTCGGCGCGCCGTCCATTGTGCTGTACGATCAGGTTCCAGCGGGAATCGGATTCAGCCAGAAATTGTTCGAGATTCACGAAGACTTGCTCGCCCGCGCGCTGGAACTCGTAACCGAATGTCCCTGCGAAGACGGCTGTCCCTCGTGCGTCGGTCCCGCCGGGGAGAATGGGGTGGGAGGCAAGGAAGAGACGGTGGAAATTTTGAAGCAACTGGTTCCATAGTTTTTTCGCCTCATCATTAATCATTCATGGTCTGCATGACGCCCGGCAGCGCCAGTTTGCGAAACATCTCGTCCATTTGTTCGGGGGAATATGCCATCTTATTATCCAGCCACCACTTGAGCAGGGATAGAAGACTCCCGGCCAGGTAGTTTGCGATGACCGGAGCAGGCAATTCAGACGTGCGTCCGCTTGCCAAGAGCCGTTGTTCGATTCTCTCGCTGATGGACTTTTGCAACTGCTGGACATGCAGATTCATTCCAGACTCCAGGGAGAGAATTTTGTAGAGCCTCCATTGGTCGCGAACGTGCTGGAACAACCCCAGGCTGGGGAAGTACGGATTTTCCTCCGAGACCTGCTGCTGATCTTGTTGAACCAGCGTCTCCACCAAACGATCCAATTGGCTGGCGAGCAACTCGTCCTTATCCGCGTAGTGGGCGTAAAATGTGGAACGTCCGACGTTGGCGCGCTCGATAATATCCTTGATGGAAACGGCCTCGTATCCCTTTTTCGACATCAGTTCGAACAAGGCGTCGTGCAGAGCCTGGCGTGTGCGCTGACTGCGGCGATCGTTTTTCGTCTTCATAAATTCTCCACGTGTCGGACTCTTCTGCTGTTTTGTCCATTAACGGACATTTTACCCGGATTGCAGATTGATTCTTGTGTTTCCGCGTTATAGAATTCGCTCAAAAGAAAAGAGGCAAAAATGCAGACACATTCTCATACACATGAATCTTCCCCGCAAACCGAAGGACGCCTGATCCGCTGGGCATCCTTCTATGACGGGCTGGTCAATCTCATGACGCTCGGCCATGCGCGTCTTTTGCGGAACCTGACCGTGGACCAAGCCCTGCTCCAGTCCGGGGAATCCGTCCTCGATGTCGGTTGCGGCACGGGCGGCGTGACCCTCCCCGCCAAACAGCGGGTCGGAGAAAAGGGGAACGCGGCCGGCATCGACCCCGCGCCGGAGATGATCGCGGTTGCGCGCCGAAAGGCGCAGCGCGCGGGACTGGAAATCGACTTCCGCGTTGACGTGATCGAATCCCTGCCGTTTCCCGACGGGACGTTCGACGCGGCGACTTCCAGCCTGATGATGCACCACCTGCCCGGACACTTGCAGGTCAAAGGGCTGGAGGAGATTTTCCGCACGCTCAAGCCGGGCGGGCGGATTTTGATCGCCGACATGCTGCGCCCAAGCGCGTCGCCTGTCAGGCGGCTCCTCACTTCGGTGGTGTTCCATCACGGACACGTGGCTGAATCTGGCTTGGAGGATCTGCTTCAACTCCTGCGTGAGACGGGGTTTGAAGGGGTGGAGCAGTTGAACGCCCGCTTCCTGATGATCGGGTTTGTGCGGGCAAAAAAGCCCGTGGCGTGACGGCCGCCTTTCTCCGCTCCCGCTGATGGGCAAATGCAAGGAATAAAAGTATTTCCCCTGTTGTGTCACTGTGCTATACTTTTTCAGGACAAAATTTCCCTGCATCGCCCAGGCCATTTCAATCACGGAGTATTTTATGGAACACCACGATGAGCATGAACATCACGACTACAATCATGACCACGAACATGATCACGACCACGAGCATTCGCACTCGAAAAACCCGGTCGTCGCCTGGCTGCAACACCTGTTTACGCCTCATGCTCACGGACATCAGCAAGCCGCCCTCGACCCCAACTTGGCCACCGACCGCGGGATGTGGGCATTGAAGGTTTCGCTGGTGGGACTGCTCGTCACCGCGATCTTTCAGGTGTTCATCGTCGCCATCAGCGGGAGCGTGGCTCTCCTGGCCGACACCATCCACAACTTCTCCGACGCGCTGACCGCCATCCCGCTCGGCTTCGCGTTCTGGCTTTCGCGCCGCGCCCGCACTCGTCGTTACACGTACGGGTATGGACGCGCGGAAGATATTGCCGGTGTGATCATCGTGCTGATGATCGCCTTCAGCGCGGGCGGAGCGATCTACCAATCCATCCTGAAGATCATCCATCCGCAGCCGATTAACAATTTGGGCTGGGTTGCGGCGGCGGCTGTCATCGGTTTCCTCGGAAATGAACTCGTGGCGGTATTCAGGATCCGCGTGGGAAAAGAGATTGGTTCCGCCGCCCTGGTTGCGGACGGGTATCACGCCCGCACCGATGGGTTCACCTCATTGGCGGTGCTGGCGGGCGCAATCGGAGTGTGGCTGGGCTTTCCCCTGCTCGACCCAATCGTCGGCCTGGGAATCGGGGCCGCGATTTTGGGGATCGTCTGGAAATCCGCGCAGGATATGTGGCAGCGCATGATGGACGCGGTGGATCCCAAAATCTACGAGGAGTTCAGGCACACCGCTTCCCACATTTCCGGGGTGATGGACGTTCACAACACGGCCATCCGCTGGCTGGGACATCGCCTGTACGGCGAGCTGCACGTCACCGTGAATTGCCAGCAATCCACCCTGCAGAGTCATTTCATCGCCGAAGAAGTGCGCCACAACCTGTTCCACAAAATTCCCGCCCTGGCGGAGGTGGTCGTCCACACCGACCCCTGCGAATGCGACGAGACGGTGGAATACCATCCGACCAGTCACCACCATTTCATGCCTGCCGCAGATTAGCGGTAAGTCGGATTGGCAATCCGACTTACTTCACGCCCGCCGCAGATTAAGGTATGAGGGCTGTCCCTCGCGCGTCGGGTCCGCCGGGGAGAATGGGATGGGAGGGAAGAAAGAGGCGGTGGAAATCATAAAACAACTGGTATAGAAGCTCTTATCAAAACTTTTCAAAACGGGTATACTTACCGCATGACAGTATAACCGTATGACAGTAGTACCATTTGGAGGTAGCATGTTTGCTCCCGTGAGAGTTCAAGAAAAAGGACAAGTGACCCTGCCCAGCGAAATTCGACGCAAACTCAATTGGCCGAAAGGTCAACTGGTCACGTTCGAGTTGATGGAGGATGGCGTCGTCATCAAATCGCTGGATGCCATGGCCGAGGATTTGCTGGAAGGGCTGGGCGACTCACTGGCGAAAAGGGGAATAGTATTGGATGAGTTGATGAAACGCAGTTTACAGAAGGGCGCCGATGCGGCCGCGGTCGAATTGTCGATCAGCAGTTCCGAAAAAGAAACGCTCCTCAATGCGTTGTCCATGCGAGCGCAAGCCGCGCTGGCAAGGATTCAGGCCGAGGCCAGGCGAAATGGAACCTCGAACCTAACCGACGAGGAAATTGAAGCCGAAATACAAGCGGTCAGGCGGGAAAAACGCAATGCTGATCGTTCTTGATACCAACGTGCTGGTTTCCGGGCTCTAGAACCGCGACGGGATTCCCGGAAAGATCACGCGCCTGGTTGCACAGCGAAAATTACGTCTTGCTGTCGATGACCGGATATTGGGTGAATATCATGAAGTAACCGCCCGCCCCTACTTGAAGATCGATCCATTGGACAGGCAAACCGTACTCGCAGAAATTAATGCCGCCAGTCTCAAGATTGAATCGCCCGTTCCCACTCTTCGCCCCGAAGAAATCCCAGATCCAAAAGACCTGCCCTTCGCCGAGGTTGCCGTTGCCTCTCACGCGCAATTCCTGGTGACGGGCAACAAGAAACACTTCGTTTTTCTGAAAACGTATGGCATTCCTGTGGTAAGCCCGGCCGAATTCATCGAAAAGTTGGGCGGCGAAGGAATCGAATCATGAAATCTTGGATAATCGGCCTCATCGGATCTACAACCATTCCATCCCCTCGGGATTGGAAACCCTTACGCAATACAGAACACGCAACACCGACCACGCGACTTTCTGACTATCCGACCATCAGCTATCAGACCATCAGACTATCCGACTATCAGACTAACTCCTCATCCACCTCCTCACCGCCTCGCGCGGATGCTCGTGAATCGCCAGCGCGTCCAGCAGTTTCTCCGGCTCCGATTCACAGCACAGCGACTCGCGATGCTCGCGAAAGATGAATCCCTCCGCCACCGCGTGGTCAATGGCGGCAAGCAGGGGCGCGTAATAATTGCGGAGGTTGAGCAGGCCGATGGGTTTCTCGTGCGCGCCGGTCTGCGCCCAGGTGACGGCCTCGAACAGTTCGTCGAAGGTGCCGTAGCCGCCGGGCAGGGCGATGAAGGCGTCGGCCAGTTCGTACATCCGGGCTTTGCGGGCGTGCATGGAGGGTGTCACGTCCATGCGTGTCAGGCCGCGGTGGGCGAGCGAGTCGGTGTGCATCGAGGGGATGATGACGCCGATCACCTCGCCGCCCGCCTCCAGCGCGCCCTCGGCCAGCGCGCCCATCAGCCCCGTCCGCCCGCCGCCGTAGACGGCGCGCAGTCCGCGCCGGGCGAGGAGGCGGCCCATCGTCCGCGCGCCCGCCAGGTAGTCCGCGTGAACCGAGTCGGATGATCCGCAGAAAACGCAAATCGAATTCATGTCGTCTCCGTTGAAACGCAAATTGGCAATTTGCGCTACACTTTACCACAAAGCGCGATTCGCGATAAGCGATGTGCAAACCCACGTTAGAATTCCATAAGTCGCCGCGTCCTACCGCTTGACGCGCGCGTCTACGGGATTACAATTCGAGCCGATGGAATACAAGGACTACTATAAAATTCTCGGCGTGGAGCGCAAAGCCAGCGCGGACGAGATCCGCAAAGCCTACCGCAAACTGGCGCTGAAATACCATCCCGACCGCAACCCCGGCGACAAGTCTGCCGAGGAGCGCTTCAAGGATGTCAACGAGGCCTACCAGGTATTGAGCGACGACCGGAAGCGCGCCCGCTACGACCAGCTGGGCAGCGCGTACTCTTCGTGGCAGCGGCGCGGCGCGCCCGGCGACTTCGACTGGGGACAATGGTCCGGCGGCACGCGCGTGGACATGGGCGACCTGAGCGATCTCTTCGGCGAGGGGGTGTTCTCGGACTTCTTCCGCTCCATCTTCGGCGGGATGGGCGCTTCGCCCTCGGCCTTTCGACAGGCGCAAGGCGCCGCCTCCGGGCGGGCGCGGCCCCCGCGGGGTTTGGAACAGCCCGTCACGATCTCGCTCGCCGAGGCCTATCACGGGACGACGCGCCAGATCCAATCGGAGCGCCGCCGCCTGGAAGTGCGGATTCCGCCCGGCGTGAAGACCGGCTCGAAGGTGCGCGTGGCGGGAGGCGCGCCCGATGGCGGCGACCTTTACCTGCTGGTGGAAGTGGCGCCCGATCCGCGTTTCGAGCGCGACGGCAGCGACCTGAAGACCACCGCCCAGGTGAGCGTATTCACCCTGCTGCTCGGCGGCGAAGCGGAAGTGGAGACGATGACCGGCAAGGTCAAGCTCAGCATCCCCGCCGGAACGCCGCCCGATCAGGTCTTTCGCCTTGCGGGGCGCGGCGTGCCTTCCTTGAAGAACCGCAATGAAAAGGGCAACCTGTATGTGCGCTTGAAGGCGCAGGTGCCGCGCTATCTCTCCCCAAAACAGCGCGAATTGATCGAGGAGGCCTCGAAGATCAAGTTTTAATGGACCGCCGGCGCGCTGAGTTCGCAAAGAAACAAAAAACTCCGCGCGCCTGGCGTTCTCTGCGGTATATCTTTTACAGCGTGTGAATGAGAAAGGAAAATATGAAACGCATTTTAATTGTCTTGTCAATTTTGGTTCTGGCGGCGTTGGCCTGCTCGGCGGGCGCGTTACCAACCCTGCCAAAAACACCGGTCGCGGTTGCGCAGGAACCCTTGCAGGCCTCCGCGCCTGTTGTGGTGGATTCGGAGCAAAATCAGGAATTATTGGTGGCGCTCTATCAGAACGTCAACGCGGGTGTGGTGGCCATCAAGGTTGTCGGCGCACAGGCTGAATCGCTCGGTTCGGGCTTCGTCTACGACATGCAGGGGCACATCGTCACCAATTATCACGTGGTGAAAGATTCGAAGCAGGTGGAGGTGGACTTCGCCAGCGGGTTCAAAACCTACGGGACGGTGATCGGCGTGGACCCGGATTCGGACCTGGCCATCGTCAAAGTGGACGCGCCCGCCGACGAACTGCACCCCCTTCCCCTCGGCGATTCGGACGCTTTGCAGGTGGGGCAGACCGTCGTCGCCATCGGCAATCCCTTCGGCTTGAGCAGCACGATGACTGTGGGCATCGTCTCCGCGCTGGGGCGCACGCTGGAATCCATGCGCGAAGCCACCAGCGGCGGGTTCTTCACCGCCGGCGACATCATCCAGACCGACGCGGCCATCAACCCGGGCAATTCGGGCGGGCCGCTCTTCAATTTGCAGGGGGAGGTCATCGGCGTCAACCGCGCCATTCGCACCGTCAACACCACCGAGACGGGCGAGCCGCTCAATTCGGGCATCGGGTTTGCGGTCTCATCGAACATCGTCAAGCGCGTGGCGCCCGGCCTGATCAAGAACGGCCGCTACGATTATCCCTACCTCGGCATTTCCGCCATGGACGAGTTGAGTCTGCCGGTCGTCGAAGCGTTGGGATTGAAATCCTTTACCGGCGCGTATGTGATCGGCGTTGTTCCAGGCGGCCCGGCGGAGAAGGCCGGGCTCAAAGCGGGCGACCAGCCCACCAGTTTTCAGGGATTGCTGGCGGGCGGCGACCTGATCGTCGCCATAGACGGCCGCCCGATCAAGACCTTCGACGACCTGTTGCGCTACCTCATTAATCATAAGTCTCCGGGTGATACCGTGACGCTCACCGTGCTGCGCGATGAACAATCCGTGGATGTGGTGATTACGCTGGCAAAGAGGCCGTGACCCGGACAAAAAACAAAAATGCGGGCGAGGTTCAACACCTCGCCCGCATTCATTAACGCACTTCACGCAAGCCTTGCGTAATCTGCGCTCTCCAGCGCTCATTCGGCGTTAGAAAGTGTCTGAAAAGTCGTTTTTTTTCGTCAGCGAAGCGTATTCTGCGCTCTCCCCTGGCACTTGCCCGCCAGGGCAGGTGTAGCGCAGACGCGACGTTAGAGAACGTCGCTTACGCGTCAGTTTTCAGACACTCTCTTAGAGAACGCCAAATGCGCGCGTTCGTGAAATGGCGATCAACCAAATCTCTCCTCCTTCCACACATCCGCGCGGTTGTGATAGCCCGCCTGCTCCCAAAATCCCTCGCGGTCGCGCGGCATGAATTCCAGCGAGCGCAGCCACTTGGCGCCCTTCCAGAAATAGGGTGTCTCCAAATCCTCGCGTCCGGGGATGAAACCGACCACGCCGCGTAACGGATAGCCATGATCGGGGGTGATCGGCTCTCCGTTCAAATGGGTAGCCAGCAGGAAGTTATCGGCCAGGACCACGCGCAACGGCAAATTGACGGTGAACCCGTACTCGGCATGTTGCATCACGTGTGTGGCGGCGGGTTTGGTTTTTATGATCCCGCTGTCCACCAGTGTTCTTACCGACACTCCCTCCCAGACCGTATCGAACTTGCTCCAGCGCGTTACGCAGTGGATGTCCATCCGGACTTTGGCGCGCGGCAACCGGTTGAACTCCTCCCACGTCCAGGTTTTCTCCTCCTCCACCTCGCCCCAGACGCGAAAATTCCACGCCGCGGCGTTGAAGGCGGGGACGGGCCCATAGTGCAGGACGGGAAATTTCAGCGTCAGCGACTGTCCGGGCGGCAGGCGGCCCTCGCCGCGAACGCGCTCCTCTTCTTTTCTGCGATCCTGATCCATGGGGAACATAACAACCTCGCTTTCAATCTATCAATCCATCTTGTCCCATTGTGCAATAAAACGCCTCGCGTATTCTGCGCTCTCTAGCGCACACCGGGCGTTAGAGAACGCCCAATACGCTTTTGCGAGAACCTTCCAACAGCCGCTATGAAACTTGAACGATTTGGCGTGTCTGTTCAATGTCTGCATGAATCTGCTTCAGCAGCGCCTCCACCGAATCGAACTTCAACTCGTCGCGCAGGCGGGCGATGAATTCGAGGGTCAGCGTTTCGCCGTAGAGGTCGCGGTCGAAATCGAGCAGGTGCGCTTCGACGTTGACCGTCCGCTTCTCTGGGGTGAAGGTGGGGTTGACGCCGACGTTGGTCGCGGCCGCGTAGAGGTCCGCGCCGAGGCGGGCGCGGCAGGCGTAGATGCCGTTGGCGGGCAGGAGTTTGGATTCGGGATATTGCACGTTGGCGGTCGGGATGTTGATGCGCCGCCCGCGCCCGTCGCCGTGGACGACCGTCCCCGAAAGCGCGTACGGACGCCCGATCAGGCTGGCGGCCGCCTCCACGCTTCCGAGCGAGACGAGTTTGCGGATCTCGGTGGAGGAGATGACGCCGCTCTCATCGCCCACCGCTTCGATGATCTGAACCTCGTAGCCGAGTTCGCGCCCCAATTCGGCCAGGCGCCCGGCGTTGCCTTCGCGGTTCCTGCCGAGCGCGAAATCGTAGCCGATCAGCAGGCGGCGCAGGCCGAGGCGCTCCGCCAGCGCCGACATGAAGTCGCGCGCGCTCGTTTCGGCGAGGACGCGGTCGAAGGGATGGGTGACGACCGCGTCCACTCCCAGCGCGGAGACGAGCGCGGCGCGCTCCTCGGGAGTGGTCAGCAATTTGAGATCGCGGCCCGCCAGGACGACGGCCGGATGCGGATCGAAAGTCAATAAAACGGCAGGCGCGCCGTTTGCGTGCGCGCCTGCCGCGAGTTGACTCAGGACGGCCTGGTGACCGCGATGCACGCCGTCGAAGACCCCAATCGTCAGCCAGGCGTTTTGAAGCGAAACGTCGGCGAGGGAACGGTAATGTTGCACGGATGATTGTTCAAAGCCAAAAACCCGTTTTCTTAAAGAAAACGGGGTTCTGAATCGAGTTAGTTTTCGCTCTTGGCTTCGCTGGTGAAGAACACTTTCTTGGGCTGCCATTCGGGGGAGCCGTCTTCGCCTGCCGCGGGGATCATCAGGGCGATGAGTTCGCCCGCCGCGCTCACGCCGCGCACCATTTCGGACTTGGGCGCGTCGGGAGCCATCTTCACGCGATGACCGTGGCGGACTTCCTCGACCTCATCGGGGTTCAACTCCACCGCAGGCCAGTCGGTGAGGGCCTCGGCGGCCGGGATGAGATATTGATACCAATTGCCCGCCTGAAAGGCCTCCTGCAATTTTCGCAGGGGGACGGCGTCGCGCAGGCTGAAGCGCCCGCTCTTGGTGCGGCGCAAACCGACGAGGTACGCGCCCGTGCCGAGTTGCGTGCCGATATCGTTAGCCAGCGAACGCACGTAGGTGCCGCTCGAGCAATGCACATCCACCACCACTTCGGGAGGCGCCCATTCCAGCACCTCGAGATGATGCACCTGGATCTTGCGCGGGGCCAGTTCCACCTCCTCGCCCTGGCGCGCCATGTCGTAGGCGCGGCGTCCGCCCACTTTCACGGCGGAATACGGCGGGGGAACCTGTTCGATCTCGCCTTCGAATTGCTTGAGGATCTTCTCGAACTGTTCCTCGGTCACGTTGACCGGCTGGGACTGTTGGATGAATTTCCCGTCGGCGTCGAAGGTGTCGGTGGTGGAGCCGAGGCGGATGATGGCCTGGTAGCGTTTGTCCGAGGCCGAGACGTACTCGCTCAGCCGCACGGCCGGGCCGATGAGGATGACCAGCACGCCCGAAGCGCGCGGGTCGAGCGTGCCGGTGTGACCGGCGCGGCGAATGCCCGTCCCGCGGCGAATGGCTTCGACCACATCGTGAGAAGTCATGCCGACGGGCTTGTCCACAACGAGGACGCCGGAGATGGCGTTCTTTACGTCCTGACTATTCATGAGATTTCCTCCTGAACCTAAGTGATGGGTTTGAAACCCTAATTAGGAAGAGTTTATCCGAATTGGATTAGATGATTATGAGACAAGAAGACCCAGCATCTCCCGCGTCGTTTTCAGGACGAGGGGCTGGATCTCGCTCAACGGACCGGGGATGTCGGCCCCGGCGGCGGCCGCGTGCCCCCCGCCGCCGAAACGCCTGGCGACCTCCGAAACGTCAACCCCATCTTCGAGCGCCCGCCACGAGATCTTGACGTGGTTGTCGGCCTGCTCGACGAAGATCATGCCGACCTTCGAGCCTTCGATGGCAGAGATGACGTTGATGAGGTCGGCGTCGTCGTTGCCGCCGTAGCCCGCGGCTTTCCGGTCGGCGAGCGTCAGCGTGCCCCAGACGAGGCCGTCCTCCCGCTGGAGGGACGAGAGGCCCGCGCCCCAGTAACGCGCCGCGGGGAAGGAACGACGCACCAGCGAACGATTGTACAGTTCGGGCAGGTTCGCGCCGTGTTCCATCAACGTGGCGGCCTGGCGCAGCGATTCGGGGGTGGTGTTCGAGGTGCGAAATCCGAGCGTGTCGGTGACGATCCCCGTCAGCAGCGCGGCGGCGATGGGCTGGGTGGTCTCCAATCCCCACAGGGGCAGGCAGTCGGTCAGGATGGCGGCGGTGGCCACCTCCTCGCCGACGATCAGGTTCAACGTTCCGAACCTTTCATTGGTGATGTGATGGTCAATGTTGATGTCGGGTTTGCGGATGGACTCGAAAGGCTTGCCGAGGCGCTTGAAATCGGCGCAGTCCACCGAAATGAAGGTATCCCATTCTCCTTTCGGTTCTTTCTGGACCTGGTTATGGCCTTCCAGGAATCGGAACGAAGCCGGTACGCCGTCCTGCAACACCATCTGGACGGTCTTTCCAGCATTCTGCAATGCCAGCCCGAGGGCGAGCAGCGAACCGATGGCGTCGCCGTCCGGGCGGACGTGTGATGCAATGAGAACACCGCGGGCGTCTTTCAACCGATCCCCGATTTGTTTGATGATCGCGCTTTCCATGTGTGTTCTAGCCAACGTTTCCAAACGTTTTGCCAATACTCCTTCCTTGCGCCTGTCGCCGTCTATTTTCCATAGGCAATTGTACTGTATTTTTGTGGATGCGGCGGGACTTTCCAGCGCGCCATTGGTAAGGGGATGACGCCGCGCAGGATAAATCCTTGCGTCACTTCTTTGCGCGCAATTCGGCGAGAATTTTCTCGATGTGATCCGCGTTCTCCGGAGTGGGGTCCCAGTGGAAGCGCAGGCGGGGGAAGACGCGCAGGTCCACGCGCCCGGCCAGGGTCCGGCGGATGAAGCCGCTGGCGCTCTCGAGGCCGGATAAAACCTCTTTGCTGCGCTCCCGCCCCTCGACGGCGGAGACGAATATGTCCGCGAAGGCCAGTTCCCTGTCAACTTTAACGTCGGTCACGTAGATCAATTCCAGGCGCGGGTCGCTGATCTCGCGGACGAGCAATTCCGAGAGTTCCTGGCGGATGCGATCCGCGATGCGTTGGAGGCGGATACCGGAGGGCATGGGGCGCTATTGCGTATTGCGTACTGCGTATTGCGTAATTCGTAAAAAGATACGCACTACGCAATACGCACTACGTTCTATTCCGATTTCTCCAGCACGTAGCACTCGAGGATGTCGCCCGGCTCGATGTCGTGGAAGTTCTTCAGCCCCACGCCGCATTCGAAGCCGGTGCGGACTTCGCGCACATCATCCTTTTCGTGTTTGAGCGAGGCCATCTCGCCTTCGAAGACGATGTCGCCGCCGCGTTTCATACGCACCTTGCCGTTGCGGCGCAGTTCGCCCTCGAGCACGCGGCACCCGGCGATCTTGCCCACCTTCGAGATGGGGAAGACCTTCAGCGCCTGCGCCCGGCCGACGATCCGCTCCACGAATTCGGGCGCCAACATGCCCTTGAGGGCTTTTTCGATGTCTTCCGTGAGACGGTAAATGATGTTGTACAAGCGGATATCCACGCCCTCCACCTCCGCCACGCGGCGGGCGGCCACTTCGGCCTGCGCGTTGAAGCCGAGGATGATGGCTTTCGAGGCGGATGCCAGCATCACGTCGTTCTCGCCGATGTTGCCGGTTTCGGCATACAGCACGTTGATGGCGATCTCGCCCTTGCCGAGTTTTTCCAATTCGCCCAGGATCGGTTCGAGCGAACCCTGCACATCCGCCTTGAGGACGATATTGAGGGATTTGGCCTCGCCTTTTTCGTATGAGGAAAACAGTTCTTCGAGCGAGACCTTCCTGCGCTCCTGCGCTTTCTTCTTGACGGCTTCGGCGCGTTCGCCCGCGATCTCGCGCGCGATGCGTTCCGATTCGACCACCTCGAACAGGTCGCCTGCGGAGGGAACGTCGGAGAGTCCCATTACCAGCGCGGGCGTGGACGGGCCGGCTTTCTTGAAAGGCTTGCCGCGAAAATCGGTCATGGCCTTGATGCGGCCGTGCGCGATGCCGGCTGCCACCACATCGCCGGTTTGGAGCGTGCCGTTCTGGACGAGGAGGGTGGCGACGACGCCGCGCGTCTTGTCCAATTCCGCTTCGATGACGGTGCCGATCACTTTTCCGCCGGGGTTGGCGCGGATATCGGCATTGTCGGCCACCAGCAAAATGGCCTCGAGCAGGTCGCTGACGCCCTGTTTTTGTTTGGCGGAGACCGGCACAACCAGCGTCTGCCCACCCCAGTCGTCGGGGACGAGTTCCAATTCGGCCAGTTGCTGTTTGACGCGATCCACGTTGGCGTTGGGCTTGTCCACTTTGTTGAGCGCCACAATGATGGGGACGCGCGCCGCGCGAGCGTGCGCGATGGCCTCCCTGGTTTGCGGCATCACGCCGTCGTCCGCGGCCACCACCAGCACCACAATATCCGCACCCTGCGCGCCGCGGGCGCGCATGGCCGTGAACGCGGCGTGGCCGGGCGTATCGAGGAACGTGATGAGGCGTCCCTTTTGTTCCACCTGATAAGCGCCGATGTGCTGGGTGATTCCGCCCACTTCACCGGCGGCTACATCTGCGGAACGAATGGCGTCCAGCAGGGTAGTCTTGCCGTGATCCACGTGGCCGAGGATGGTCACCACCGGGGCGCGCCCCTTCAGCAGGGACGCATCCTCCCCGGCGATCATCTGCCGCCACAGCGGCACTTCGCCCATCTCTTCCTTCGGCGCTTCGAGGACCGCCTCGGGGACGGCCTCGAAGCCATACTCGGCCACCACAATGGCCGCCGTGTCGAAATCCACAGATTGGTTGATGGTAGCCATCACGCCGTTGGTCATCAGTTTTTTGATGACTTCGATCGGGCTTTTTTCGATGATCTGCGCCAGGTCGCGAATGACGATGTTCGCAGGCAGTTCGATCTTGTGTCCGTTCTCGTTCATGGGACACCTCCTTCGCTGGAATAATTCCGTGCAGGTCGGTTTGCCAAACCGACCTGCAAAGCCACGAAGCGCGCCCGCCGCAGGTCCCCGTCAGGGGATGAACGGAAAACGGTCAGTCGGTCATAAGGCGGATGCGCTCGCGGACGATTCTTCGGGCAGCGCGTTTGCAAATGCCTGCAAGCGCTCCCGGTCTTCGGGCGTCAATTCGGTCTTCAGGGCGTGGGCCAGCGCCCCTCGCAGGCCGCGTTCCCAGCAAGCGCGGCGGTCGTGCAGGTAAGCCCCGCGGCCGGCCAGTTTGCCGGTCGGGTCCACCCGCACCCCTTCGGCCGTCCGCACGATGCGGATCAATTCCCGCTTCGCCAGCGCCGTGCGGCAGCCCACGCAGGTCCGCTGAGGAACGTGCTTGACGCGTCGTTTCACTACTCTGCTTCCCAGGCGTCCTCGCCGCGCTTGTGTTTCTTGCGCGCGACCACTTCGCCCAGGTTCTCGTCGAACTCCAGTTCGACGGACTTCTTCTTTTTCTTCTTGCCTTTTTTCTTGCTTTCGCTCTCGGACTCTTCTTCCGTCGCGGTCGCGGCAAACGTCTCCGGCTTGAAGGCGAACATCTCCTCGAGCGAGACGCCGTCCTTCATGGCTGGCTCTTCCTCGGGCTTCTTGACGGCTTCCGCGGGCGGGATCTTCGCCTCCGCGGGCGAGACCTTCGCCTCCGCCGGCGGGGCCTCCGCCGCCGCTTCCGCTTCCGCCTGGACCTCGGGCGGGGCCGCGGTTTCGACGGGCTTTTCCACCTCGGGGAAGGTCAGCGCGGCCAGGGATTCTTCCATGTTCTGCATGGCCTTCGGGCCGACGCCCGCCAGCCCCAGCACCTTGTTCGGATCGGTCTTGAGCGCGAACATCAGGTCGCCGACGGTCTCATGTCCGGCCTCGGTCAGGATGTTGATCACGTGTTCCTTGATGCCGGAGTCCTCCAGTTTAAGGCTGAAAGCCGCCTCGGGGATTTCGGCGCGGACCGCGGCCGCCTTCTCGTCCTCGACGCGGGCGGCCTCCTCCTGGATCTGGATCGTGCGGCGTTCCACGCGGTCTACGAACTGGGTGAGTTGGGCAAACTCCTCCGGGGTGACGGGACGATTTTCGGCCTTCTTGAGCAGGATCTCCTCGATGGCGGGAATGGACTCCACCACGGCCGGCAGGAGCGCGGCCAGTTCGGGATCTTTCTTCAACTTCTGGAGGGAATCGGCCGCCGCCTCGGGCAGGGATTTAATATCAATGCGCCAGCCGGTCAACTTCGCGGCGAGGCGGGCGTTCTGCCCGTCGCGGCCGATGGCCAGGCTCAACTGGTCTTCGCTCACCACCACGGTGGCCGTCTTGTTCCCCTCCGCGTTCTCCGAAAGATACACTCCGCTGACGCGCGCCGGGCTGATGGCCTTCGAGATGTAAACAACGGGATCGGGATCCCACTGGATGATGTCAATCTTTTCGTCGTGCAATTCCTTGACGATGGCCTGGATGCGGACGCCCTTGATGCCCACACAGGCGCCCACCGCGTCCACCCCGGGCTGGGTGGCCAGCACGGCCACCTTGGCGCGCGCGCCCGGCTCGCGGGCGATGGCGCGGATCTCCACGATGCCGTGATAGATCTCGGGGACTTCGTTTTCCAGCAGGCGGCGCAAAAAGTTGCGATGGGCGCGCGAGAGGATGATCTGCGGGCCGCGCGGGCCGTCCCTCACCTCCAGCACCACGGCGCGCACGCGGTCGTGGACTTTGAAGCGCTCGCCCGGCAACTTCTGGTTGTTGGGCATGTTGCCCTCGGCCTTCATGTCCAGGCCGATGGTCGCGCCCTGCGCGGCGTTGGCGGCCTGCACCACGCCGCTGACGATCTCGCCCACCTGCCGCTGGAAATACTCCATCTGCGCGTTGCGCTCGGCTTCGCGGATTCGCTGTTGAATGACCTGGCGCGCGGTTTGCGCCGCCACCCGTCCGAAGTCCGCGGGTGTCGTTTCCACAATTGCTATATCGCCCAGTTGCACTTCGGGATTGACCTTGCGGGCCTCCTCCAACAGCACCTCGGTGCGGTCGTCCATGATGTCTTCGACCACTTCCTTCTCGGCGTAGATTTTTACCTGTCCGGTTTCGGGGTCGAGTTTGGCCTCCACGTGCTGCGCGGCGGAGGCGTTGACCGCCCGCCGGTAGGCCGATACCATGGCAGATTCGATGGCCGAGAGGATGATCTCCCTCGGCAGTTGTTTTTCCTCCAGCACTTCGTGGAAGGCGAGGGCAAATTCGTTCCTGGTGGTTGTCGCCATACTTTATCTTGCTCCGTCAATTTCCTTTTGCTTACAAGCAGAGAACTGGGGGTTGCCCAGTTCTCGGTGTCAACAGTATTGTTTCTTCGTGCGGTGGGAATTTTAGCACAGGCGGAGGAAACATGCAAGATATAATACCCTCATGACACAACGCGACCTTTCCAAAGCCGCCCTGCGCGGCGAACCTTCCTACGTCTGGCGGGCGGGACAGGAGCGCCGGCTCGATATGATCGTCCGCGCGGCGGGCGGCCGAATCCGGGGGCGGGTTCTCGAAAACGGCTGCGGCGTGGGCATGTACGCGGAAAAACTGGCGGCCTTCGGCGGGAACGTGACCGGGCTGGAATACGATCGCGAACACGCCCGCGAAGCGCGCGGGCGTTCGCCGCGCATCGTCAACGCCGCGGGCGAGTTCCTCCCATTCGCCGATGAAACCTTCGACCTGATCCTCAGCCACGAGGTGATCGAACACGTCCAGGACGACCGCGCCGCCGTCCGCGAGATGCTGCGCGTCCTGAAGCCGGGCGGACGGATCGCGCTGTTCTGCCCGAACCGCGGCTATCCCTTCGAGACGCACGGCATCTACTGGCGCGGACGCTACCGGTTCGGCAACATTCCGCTGGTCAACTACCTGCCGCGCAAATGGCGGGACAAACTCGCGCCGCACGTGCGCGTCTATTCCAGACGCGATCTCGAAAAACTGTTCGAGGGCCTGCCCGTTCGTTTTATCGAACGAACGGTCGTCTTCGGCGCGTACGACAACATCATCGCCCGCTTCGGTGGGCCCGGAAAGTTCCTGCGCGCCGTCTTGCAATTTTTGGAGCGGACACCTTTGCGCGCGCTGGGGCTGTCGCATTTGTGGGTGGCGGAAAAATCGGCAGCGCCGCAGAGGGAGGGCGGGTGAGCGGCCGTTCCACACGCGCTCTCGATTTTACGCCAGGGGCATTTTGGAGTATCATGACGAACATGGTTCACCCACAACGGAGATACCCATGAAAGACTTAACCAATGAAATCGTGGAACTCATCCGCCGCACCTCCTCCAGCCTGCCAAAGGACGTGGAGGAGCGCCTGCGCGCGGCGGTGGAAAAGGAGGCGCCCGGTTCGGCGGCGCGCGGCGCCATGGAAACGATCATGAAGAACATCGAACTCTCGCGCAAGAATTCCACGCCCATCTGTCAGGACACCGGCACGCCGATCTTCTATGTGCATTATCCCGAAGGCTGGAGCACGCGGAAACTGCGCGAGCAGATCCGCGCTGCGCTGGCCGAGGCGACGAAAAAATCGTACATGCGCCCCAACGCCGTGGACGCCATCTACGACAAAAACAGCGGCGACAATCTCGGCGGCGACGACTTCCCCTACATCCATTTCGAGGAAGTGGACGCCGACCAGCCGCTCGTCATTGAACTGATGCTGAAAGGCGGCGGCTGCGAAAACGTGGGACGGCAATACTCGCTTCCGCACAACGAACTGGGCGCGGACCGCGACCTGACAGGCGTTCGCAAAGTCGTCCTCGACGCGGTGCAGAAGGCGCAGGGTCAGGGCTGCGCGCCGGGCATTTTAGGCGTTGCCATCGGAGGCGACCGCGGCTCCTCCTACGTCAAGTCGAAGGAAGTCTTGTTCGACGAGATCGGCGTCCGCAACGCGGACCCCGAACTGGCGAAACTCGAGGAACGCCTGACCGACGAGGCCAACCAGATGGGCGTCGGCCCGATGGGTTTTGGCGGCAAGACGACGGTCATTGACACGAAGATCACCGGCCTGAGCCGCCTGCCCGCTTCATATTTCGTCTCGGTCTCGTACATGTGCTGGGCGTATCGGCGAAGGAAGATGACGGTGAGGGGTGAGGAAGTGGAATACGATTGAAAGTTACGTAGTTTGGTAGTTACGTGGTTATGTAGTCCCATGGTCGGATCGTCTGACCTGTTTACCTGTTACGTGTGTACTTGTCTACTTCCCCCGGAGGAACCATGCGCGAAATAACGATGCCCATCAGCGATGATGTCATCCGCAGTTTGAAGGTCGGCGAGCCGGTCACATTGACCGGTGTGATGGTGACCGGCCGCGACGCGGCCCACAAGTGGATGATCGAAACCTTCATCAAAAAGACCCGTCCACCGCAGGGCGACGACGAAAAGGTGTATGGAGAGTTGAAGAACCTGCTCAACGGGAGCGTGATCTATCACTGCGGGCCGGTGGTGGCGAAAGACGAGAACGGCGAGTATCGCTTCGTGGCCGCGGGACCGACCACCTCCATCCGTGAGGAACCGTACCAGGCCGACGTGATGAAGCATTTCAATCTCAAAGGCGTGATCGGCAAGGGCGGCATGGGCGCGAAGACGTTGAAGGGCTGCCAAGAGACGCCGGGCGTGTACTTCCACGCCATCGGCGGCGCGGCCTCCTTCCTCGCGCAGACGGTCAAGAAAGTGTTGGAAGTTTACAAACTGGAATTCGGCACGCCCGAAGCGCTGTGGGTGATCGAGGTCAAAGAATTCCCCGTCGTCGTCACGATGGACGCGCACGGCGGCAGCCAACATGCGGTGATAAACGAAAGTTCGAAGGAAGCGTTGAAACGATTGTTGAACGAGCCGTATTAGGTCAATGCGGATGAAATAGACAATTTTCCCAGCGCTCGTCTTCTGCTTTGCGCGGCGGATTCAACTCGTAAGTGCAACAGGCAGCTCGAAGAATACCTCAAAAGGGGTCAGGAAAGCAAGGCTCTTTCGAGGCCTGTGATTGAGTTTGTC